>JAFTUS010000082.1 GCA_017466125.1 Lentisphaeria bacterium
TGCGAGGCAATATCGACGCTGCGCTTGTACTTTCGCCGCCATTTTAAGGCGGCGACCAGCGTTCCGCCGCTGGATCACGTCCGGGTACGACCCGGGGCGGGGTACGCGCTGCGCGCGGATTTTTTTATCAGTCTATGTTTAAAGTACAGCGTCGATTTTCTGATACTCTTCTGCTGTAAATGTGCTGTTTAACGGCGATTTTGCACATTCGGCAAGTTGTTCGGGCGAACTGGCTCCGCAGAGAACCGAAGTCACTCCTTTGCGGCTTAAAATCCACGCCAACGCCATCTGCGCAAGGGTTTGGGAACGTTCCCGGGCGATCTCGTTGAGTGCGGCGATCTTTTGCTGAAGTTCTGCGGTAATGACCTCGTTTTTCAGAAAATGATTTCTGGCGGCACGGGAGTCCACTGGAATACCGTTCAAATAGCGGCTCGTCAAAATTCCCTGCGCCAGCGGCGAGAAACAAATCCCCCCTACCCCGGTCGAATCGAGCATTTCAAACATTCCGGTATCTTCAAGTTTACGGTTCATCATATTGAAACACCCCTGATAAATCACTGCCGGCGTTTTCAGTTCGCGCAAAATGGCAAAGGCTTTTGCGGCATCTTCCGTGGAGTAGTTGGAAATTCCCACATAGAGGGCGCGCCCGCTGCGGACGATGTGATCAAGGGCAAGCATACTTTCTTCCAGCGGAGTTTCCGGGTCGGGCCGGTGGTGATAAAAGATATCCACATAATCCAACTGCATCCGCTTCAAACTCTGGTCACAGCTGGCGATGAGCGATTTCCGGGAACCCCATTCGCCGTAAGGGCCTTCCCACATACGAAATCCGGCTTTGGTGGAAATCAGAAGTTCGTCCCGGTGCTTTTTCAGATCGGCTGAAAATATCGTTCCGAAATTTTCCTCTGCCGAACCGGGTTCCGGCCCGTAATTATTGGCAAGATCAAAATGAAAAATCCCCAAATCAAACGCAAGGCGCAGCATTTTACGGGCATTCTCAAAGGAGTCAACACTGCCGAAGTTGTGCCACAATCCCAATGAGACCTGCGGCAGGATCACTCCGCTCCTTCCGCAGCGGCGGACGGGCATACGTTCATAACGATCCGGATTTGCACTGTAATTTTCCATAAAAGCCTCCTATTTTTTATATAAATACAAGATATAGCGATCGTCAAAAACGATCCGGTCGTTGTGCCGGAGGATCGCCTCTCTGATCCCGTTGAAGAAAACCTGTCTGCACTCCGGTTTCAGTGTAATATGGTCAGAGTGCGTTTTGATGTATTCCAGATATTCATCTGCCGTATACTCTCTGCGTCCGGGAAATTCAAATTTCCCGACAAAAGAAAAGCCGTATTCCGTTCCATTCAAATAACCGAATTTCTGCCGGTACGGTTGTTCGGAATCATAATAGTTATCATACACATACTGGATCTCGGAATACAGTTCCGGATTGGTATCCTGATAATTTCCGGACATCAGAAACATTGCAAGAAAACCGTCTTTACGCAAAATGTCAAAACATTTAGGATAAGCAATCTCTTCATTGAGCCACTGAATGGTGGCGGCGGCATAAACAAGATCAAACTGTTCTTTTTCCAACGGATATATTTCAAAATCCGCATTGATGATTTTGAAGTTCGGAAAAGCCGAATATTTCCGCCGCATGACTTCCGCCAGATGTTCCCCCAATTCGATTGCCGTATAGTCACAACCGGTCGCCAAAGCAAAATCAGTCGCCTGCCCGGTACCGGGACCGATTTCCAGACAACGTTTTTCTGAACTTAAACCGCACGTTTCAACGATGAACGAAAATAACTCCGGACAATAATGCCGTCGCCATTTCTCAAACTGCTCCGGAACAGTATCAAAAACCAATCTGGGGTCATGCGGGGCTGTCATATAAAAGCCTCCTTAAAATGTCAAAGCATGGTACCGGGCGTAAGTTCCGTCTTTCGCCAGCAGTTCATCATGCGTACCCCGTTCTGCAATGCGGCCGTCTTCGATAACGATGATCTCATCGGCATTGCGGATCGTGGAGAGGCGGTGCGCGATCACCAGCACCGTGCGCCCTTTGGAAAGTTCATTGATGGCACTTTGGATCTTGCGTTCACTCTCATTATCCAGCGCACTGGTGGCTTCATCCAAAATCAAAATGGGCGGATTTTTGAGAAACACCCGGGCGATCGACAAACGCTGTTTCTGACCGCCGGAAAGACGGACGCCCCGTTCACCGAGTTCGCTGTCGTAGCCCTGCGGAAGAGACAGAATAAAGTCGTGGATATTCGCCCGCTTTGCCGCCTCAAAAAGTTCTTCATCCGTAGCATCGGGCTTGCCGTAAAGAATGTTTTCCCGAACCGTTCCCGAAAAAACATAAACATCCTGCTGAACAATACCGATCAAACGGCGCAAATCGCGGAGTTTCACGCTGCGCACATCCTGACCGTCAAGAGAGATACGCCCGGATGTCACATCGTAAAACCGGGGCAGCAGACTGCATATCGTACTTTTCCCGCCGCCGGAAACTCCGGCAAGAGCAGTGGTTTTGCCCGGTTTCAGTTCAAAGGAGATATCGTTCAAAACCTCTTTTTCGCCGTCGTAGGAAAAATGGACATGCTCATAGACCACATGTCCCGCAGTCGTTTTCAGTTCAAGCGCATCAGGAGCATCAGAAATATCAGGCATCTGATTTAAGATTTCAACAAAACGGCGGAAACCGGAAAATCCGCGCTGAAAGGATTCCGTAAAGTGCATCAGCATATCCACCGGACCGAGAAACAATCCGATATACAGCGCGTAAACAGCCAGTTCTGTCGGCGTGAGAGTTCCGTGCGCAATGAAATAACCGCCGCTGACCAGAATGGCGATGTAGAGCATTCCCTGAAGAAAACTGTTGGTGGAGTGAAACAACCCCATGACCTTGTAACTGCTTTTCTTTGAATTGAGAAATGCCTGATTGCAATCTTCAAATTTATCCAGTTCCACTGTTTCGTTGGCAAAAGACTTCACCACCCTTATCCCGCTGAGGGAGTCCTGTATACGGGCGTTTACCACAGCAATTTTCTTGCGGTTGTCGGCAAAAACCGAACGCATACGCCGGTTCTGGATAAAAGCAAAAACGATCATCAATGCCGTTGCACCAAGCAAAATCAATGTCATGCGCCAGTTGATCGTAAGCAGAATGGCAAAGGCACCGATGATCTTGATGGAACCGATCAGCAGAGTTTCGGGGCCGTGGTGCGCCAGTTCGGTAATGTCAAAGAGGTCAGAAACGATGCGGGACATCATTTCACCGGTGTTGTTTCTGTCGTAGTAGGAAAAAGAGAGCCGCTGATAGTGGGTAAAGAGATCACTGCGCATATCCCGTTCCATGCGCGCCCCCATGATATGCCCCCAGCAGGTAGTGAAATACATACACAAATAACGCAGCAGATAAAGCCCCAGAAGTCCGACGCCGACCCAGATGATCGACCGCATGATCACATCAGCGGGCCGGGTAAAAAGGTCTTTCGTCAGCAAATTCAAAATCTGCGGGAAAGCCAGGTCTGCGGCAGAAGCAATGACTACACAGACCATATCAGCAATAAAAATCCACTTGTAAGGTCGGTAATAATGTATAAAACGCTTGCAAAGTTCCATCAGTTCGATCTCCATTTTGTCGTTTGTTGAATATATCACCAAAAACAGAAATTTGCAAGAGAAAACCGTTTTTTGCCCCCTCCTTACAAAAAAACTGCCGCTAACCGGAAAGGCTTGCGGCAGTTTTGGTTTTGTTTGCGGCGAAATTATTTCACTTTCACAAGGATCAGCAGTTCTGCAACCGTGTAATTGCGGGCACTGCCGGTGAAGGTGTAATCCAAATGCCCCTTGGGGTTGTTTCCGATACCGATATCAGGAGAACCTGCACGGAAATTATTCAGCGCAAAAACCACCTGTTTCTTACGATAGTTGTGCAGCTGGAATGAACCGTAACCATTCTGGTGGTTGTTGGCGGAACCATCGCCGAAGTCAAACCTTCCGGAAGCGGCACCGGGGATTTTGGCGGTATTGGGTTCAGAGTAGTTGCTGGGCCACATTTCAACGTTGCCGTCTTCAAAGGTTCCGTTGGCAACACCGGGAACGTTGCTCCTGACCGTCAGATTTTTTACGATCGTCTGCCAGAAAGCCTTGTTTCCGGCAGTGGGAAGTCCCAGTTTGCTGATGTCCTGCGTAAAGGGGTCAACCGTGGCAAAGACGTATTTTTCGCCGTTTTTATCGACAAGACGCATAAAGTAACCGATTTTGATGATCTGCTTTCCTGCCAGTTTTCCGCTGTTGTCTGCCAGATAGTTCGGAGTTCCGCCGTTGGCGGGACGCTTGCCGGAGAGTGCGTAGGCAACTTCCATATCTTTGGCCTCCGGAACCAGACGGTCCAACTCTTCACGCACAGGGATCGGGGCAGAAACACGGAATGCTCCGGCAGGCAGGTCGTTCTCATTGACCAGATTTACCGTAACATTCTGATGCCATGCGAAACGTGCCATATAAGGCTTGGCAACTTTACTGCTGGTCAAGATCGCCTGATTGCCTTGCAGTACAACGTCGGCAGGATGGAAAGCACCGTCTTTTCCGGCAATTTCAAAATGTTTGGCAGGTTCGTTTTTACGGGTGCTGAGTTTTTCGGCGTTGCGGAACGTTACGATAAACTTGTTTCCGTCGATCTTATAAGAGTCGTAGAAGGGCGAATCCGCAACGATACCTTTTTTGCCGTAGGTGTATTTCAACGCCAGAAGTGCCAGACGTTTGCCGACATCCTGTTTGTTGCGGGGGTGAATGTCTCTGTAATTGCCGATATCGTTGGTCACAGCCATTGCTGCATTGGGGTCTTCATCTGCAAATTTCTGTTGAGCCTCCCAAATTATCGGCAACGCATAAACATTTCTGCCATAATTAAAGGGGGCAAGCTGGACGAAATAGAACGGCATATCCGGTTTGTTGAAAACCTTGCGCCAGGATTTGACCAGAGCGTGCATCTTGTCTTTGTAAAGTCCGCCGTCACCCAAATTACTGCATCCCTGATACCACAACGCACCTTTGAACGCCATGTTCAACAGTGGATGGATCATGGTATTGTAGAGCATGACCGGCTGCTGATGATTGACATACACGAGAGTACGCCAGTTCTGCGGGATTTCCGGCAGCGGTTTGCCGCTTTCAAAATTCTTTTTTGCGGCAGTTTTCCACGCTTCCATTTCAGCATTGAGCTGCGAATAATACTGCTTATATTCAGGAGTTCCGGGAAGATTTTTGGCGACTTCACGGTAAATCCCCTGCAAACGTTTTTCACCGGCGAAACCGCACGGAGCAGTCCAGGGTTCGATCCGGGTTCCGCCCCAGTTCACGCCGACAAGACCAACGGGGATATCCAGATTTTTGAAGATTTCACGCCCGAAGAAGTAACCGACTGCCGAAGTCGGTCCGACCGTCTTTGGAGAACAGACTTCCCATTTCTTGCCGGGGATATTCTCCTGCGGCGAAATACTGCCTCTGTAAAGGTTGCCGTAGAAAATACGGATGGCGGGATAATTGGCATTTTTTTTCTCATTTTCTGCGTTATTGACACTCTGCACCCGCCACTCCATATTGGACTGACCGGAACAGATCCAAATGTCACCGACAACAACGTTTTTGAAAGCAAGTTTGTTTTTGCCCTGAACCGTCAGTTCTGCGCCGTTTTTATCGGCGGGCATGGCATCAAAAGTGACCATCCATTTGCCGTCTTTGGCGGCAGAACTCCGTTTCTGTCCTTTGAAAGAGACGGTCACATTTTCCCCCTCATCGGCCCAGCCCCAGACATTGACTTTGCTGTCACGCTGCAAAACCATGTTGTCACTGAAGATGGTGGGCATCGTCACGTCTGCACCGGCAGAAAAGCATCCTGCTGCCGCCAGCCCCAACAATGTTTTTGAAATTTTCATCATTTTCTCCTTATGTTTGTTTGAGCGGATTTATTACCATAGCACAAAAAACATTAAAATCAAGTTTTTTACAAATATACAAGGCTGTTTTCAAGTATCAATTTTTCGGATGCCGCACGGACTCACGGTTGCGGAAGAGAGCCGGAACCAGTCTTTGCGGACGGGATATTTTTTCTCCGTTCATCAATGACTGCAAAATGTCGATCCCGTTTTCTGCCAGCAATTTCGCCTGTGATTCAATGGCGGAAAGACGGGGGGCGAATTTTTCCGATTCGCGGTCCGTGGCAATAAAGTGTACCACGCTGACATCTTCCGGAACATGCAAGCCCATTCTTTCGATCAGCGTGATCACACTCTTGGACTGACCGCTGGCGACCAGAACCGCATCCGCCGGGTCGGGACGGCGGAAAATCGCCTCCACAGCCTCAAGGGAACTCCGGGCATAATCGCCGAAATGCGGAATGGTGAAAATGCGTTCAGCGGCATCCTTCCAGCCGTACTTCTGCGTTTTTTCCAGAAACAACTCCTCAAATTCACGGAAACGGCGAACTTCCGTAGGGCCGTTGATAAGAGCCACACGTTTGTGACCGGAAACAGCGAATTGCGCCAACGTCTGTTCCAGAGCCGCCGAAAAATCGAGCATAACAGAGTACGGGGCGGGTTCACCGATGCGGACAAACGGCAGATGGAAATGTTCTTCCAGAAACTCTTTGGATCTCCCCGCCGGATTTCCCGCAACCAGCAGACCGCCGATCAATCCGTCCGTTAAAATACCGGGGATGCCCTCCGGATCGTGGATCGGGTCGAACCACTCCAACTGACAGCGCACCCCCCGTTCACGGCAGAGGCGGTTGACCTGAATATTAAGATCGCTGAATTCCAGATGATCCCGCGCCTGTTCGCTCTCCTCCAGAAACAGCAACCCGATGTCACTGATACGCTTGCTTTTAAGTATACGTCCCGCAATGCTGGCACGATAGCCGAGCCGCTCTGCGATCTCACGGATCTCTTTGCGTTTGGCTTCGCTCACCCGCGCCTGATTTTTTTCGTTGGAAGTGCCGTTCAAAGCAAGGGAAACGGTAACGACAGACACCCCCGCTTCTGCGGCAATATCTTTCAAACAAACTCTGCGGCTCATGGGATCCTCTCCTGTAAATTGGCTTCTCTTATCTCAACTAACGTACTCTGTTAAAAACAAAATGTCAAGAAAAATCTGTAAAAATCCCCAACTATCCCGTATTTTTTTGACCTTCTGCGTGAAATTAAGGAAAAAAACGCTGTTGTTTCTTGAAATACGCGCGGGAATGATGTACTTTATAGAAAAGTACAACCAAAACAAAAAAAGAGAATATATATGGCAACAGTAAGAACCCGTTTTGCGCCGAGCCCGACCGGATTTATGCACGTCGGAAACCTGCGCACAGCACTTTATGCTTATCTTATCGCAAAATCACAGGGCGGCACATTCGTCTTGCGTATCGAAGACACCGATCAGGCACGTTATGTCGAAGGCGCAGTCGATGTGATCTACAAAACGCTCGCCGCCGCCGGACTGAAACACGATGAAGGTCCCGACAAAGACGGCGGTTACGGCCCCTACATCCAGAGTGAACGCAAATCCCTCTACAAAGAATACGCCGAAATGCTGGTCAAATCCGGCGCGGCTTATTACTGCTTCTGCGATAAGGAAGAACCCGCAGAAGAGGATGAAGCGGAAAATCCCGCAGTTGGCGGCTATGACGGCCGCTGCCGTGACCTTTCCCCGGAAACGGTCGCCGCCAATCTTGCGGCGGGCAAACCCTATGTGATCCGTCAGAAAATCGACCGCTCCGGAGTAAGTACCTTTCAGGATGAAGTTTTTGGTGAAATCACCATTGAAAACAAAGTTCTCGACGATCAGATTTTGCTGAAACGTGACGGTATGCCCACGTACAACTTCGCCAACGTGGTCGATGACCATTTGATGAACATCACTCATGTGGTGCGCGGCTCGGAATATCTGCCTTCCACGCCCAAATACAACATGCTCTACCGTGCTTTCGGCTGGGAGATCCCGCACTATGTGCATCTGCCGCTGATCATGGGGCGCAACGAAGACGGTTCTGTTTCCAAACTCTCCAAGCGTCACGGTTCAGTAAGTTTTGAAAACCTCGTTGCGGAAGGTTATCTGCCGACGGCGATCATCAACTACATTTCGCTGCTGGGGTGGTCCTCCAAGACGGAACGGGAACTTTTCACACTGCCGGAACTGGAAGAACTTTTCAATACGTCCGGTCTGAACAAATCCCCTGCGGTTTTCGATTACGGCAAACTCAAATGGATGACTGGCGAATATGTGAAACAACTTTCTCCGGAAGAATTCAGTGCCTGGGCATTTGAAGCCTCCGGCGTCAAGGGGACGAAACTGGAAAGTGCCTGGGGCATTCTTGCCGGCTTGCTTCAGTCCCGAGTTGCCCTGCCCGCAGAAATTCCCGAAAAGATCGCATTTCTCCATGAGCAGCCGGAATATACGGCTGAACTCTTTGTCAACAAGAAAAACAAATGTGATGCCGATACTGCCAAAGCGATTTTAACGCCGCTTGTGCCGGAACTTGCCGCTCTCGGCAATTGGGATCGTGAAAGCATCAATACTCTGTTGCAGAAGTATGTGGAAATGCACCATATCAAATCCGTCATGTGGGCGGTACGCATTGCCCTTGCAGGGCAGCCGGTCACGCCCGGCGGAGCGTTGGAGATCATGGAGATCCTCGGCAAAGAGGAGTCCATCGACCGTCTTGAAAAAGCTTTAAACAAACTCTAAAACAATAAGGAGAAATGTTATGAAATCACTGAAAATGTTGGCAGTTGTCTGCTTCATGCTGGCAACGGGAACTCTGTTTGCAAATGGAGATGTGGACTACGGAATGTTCAAAGATGTTCCGGCGGGCATCGGTAATAAGAGTGTAGTGGGAGTCCGTTTCGGTCTTCCCTGTGCGATCAGCGGCGGCATGGTCGAAGGGGCGGAACTTTCCCTGTGTTACAGTGCCACAGAAACGGTTTACGGCTTCAAATACGCCTTGCTGGGAGCGACTTCCGGCAAGAAACTGGAAGGAGCGGCAGTCAGTTTTGTCAACCTTGCAGAAAAGGAACTTGACGGGGTTCAGGTAGGACTTTACAATTACTCTGCCAAAGACGGAGTACAGATCGGTCTCATCAACGTCTGCGATGACGATGCGGAATTCCAGTTCGGTCTTCTGAACTTCAATCCCCGCGGCTGGCTTCCTGTAATGCCCTTCGTAAACTTCAGCCGCGACATTGCGGACTGATACAGTTCTGTTGAAAAACAGCATTGCGGGGAAGACACCTTTTTGAAAAAAGGTTCTCTTCCCCGCACCCCATCTTCCCAAAACTTTCGGCCGGAATTGCTTTTATCGTCCCGATAAAAACAATTCCTTCAAAGATATGAAACGGTTCAAAACAGCCAGGAGTTATATGAAAGAACTTTTTGAACGATACACATTTCCCGCTTTAGTTGCGGTCATGTTGCTCGGGATTATTTGTTCCCTCGGAGTTATTCATTGGAATCGGTCAGAATTGCATCTCAGCAGAACATTGGATGCACAAGTTCGTCAGGAACGAACTGTTTTAGCCGGACTGAAAGAAAAAATTCAAGCAATAAAAGAACAGGAAGCCATCTTTCTGCAACGAAAAACCTCTGCTGATATTTCACTGCGGGAAAGTGAAAAAAGTTTAGCAGAAGTGAATAAACTCAAATTAGAAGTTGAACGGAAAATTTCCCGAGCGGAAATTATGGAAAAAGAAAAACAAGAAACGACTCAACACTTGAAAAAACTTCAAATTGATATTGCTGAAGCGAAAGCAACTCTTGCTGATTTACAAAAACAACAAAGTCTATTATCCGGCTTAAAAGGAGAAATAAGGTCGGCTGTTTCACAAAAACAGGAAATCTTAGCAGATTTGGAAAAACTTCAAAAAGAACATCAAAAAAAAAGTGCCGTTGCCGCCGAGTACCACCGGCTTAATATGGATCTATCAAAAGGTGCAGCGGAATATAAAATCCAACGAGAAGCAATAGCGCGTCTACAGGGGGAACATCAGACGTTATTAAAGAAATTGACGAATTTGCAAAAGCAAAATTCTGCAGAACAAAAAAATTCACATCTTTTACAACAAACAATAAAGGAGGAAATTAAGTGAAAGAAAAAATATCTTCTTTACAACTAGGATCACTAATTTGGAGTTTGATGTTATCTTCCTATATGGGGATTGTTCCTTATGTACTGTTTACCGAATTAAAACTAGACAGTTGGTTAGCCGTTATATTTGATTTTATTATTGGGGTAGTAGTACTTGCTATTTATTTATATATTTGGAA
>JAFTUS010000083.1 GCA_017466125.1 Lentisphaeria bacterium
GGGAGTTTGGATATCGGCGGTGCGGATGTCAGCTTTCAGTGAAGCATCGACCGCCTGCCGGATCAGCGTTCCCTCGTCCTGGCAATCGAAATATTCAAAGAGCATTGCCACTGACAGGATCTGCGCCAGCGGATTGGCGATGTTTTTACCTTTTGCCTGGGGGAATGAGCCGTGTATCGGCTCGAACAACGGTGTTTTTGCTCCCAGTGAAGCCGAGGGCAGCAACCCCAGAGAACCGCTGATGACCGAACCCTCATCGGTCAATATGTCGCCAAAGGTGTTTTCTGTTACCAGTACATCAAAATGAGTTGGTTCCTGGATCATCCGCATGGCAGCATTGTCAACATACATATATTCAATACTTACATCGGGATAATCCGCGCTCATTTCCTGGGCAGTTTTGCGCCACAATCTGCCGGTGGCAAGGACATTGGCTTTATCTACTACCGTCAAAAATTTCCGCCGTTTGCGGGCATATTCAAAGGCCGTACGCAAAATCCTGACCACTTCACCTTTACTGTAGGAGTTGACATCACTGGCAAAATCCTCCCTCTCAACTTTTTCTCCGAAATACATTCCGCCGGTCAATTCCCTTATGCAGATAAAGTCTGCATTGGCAACCAGTTCTGAACGCAGCGGCGACTGGTGGAGCAGCGAAGCAAAAGTCTGTAGCGGACGGATATTGGCGAAAAGTCCCAGTTTTTTCCGCATGGCGAGCAATCCCTGTTCCGGGCGGACTGCGGCATTGGGATCGAGGTCATATTTCGGATCGCCCACCGCTGAAAAAAGTATGGCATCGGAATCAAGGCACAATTTTTCGGTTTCTGCCGGAAAGGGATTGCCGACGGCGTCGATCGCCGCTGCGCCTACCAATGCATCGGTAATTTTTACACTGTGACCGGCAACTTGGCATACGGCTTGCATCACCGCCACACCCTGACGGGAAATTTCCGGTCCGATCCCGTCTCCTGCTAAAACTGCGATATTAAAATTCATTTTTCCAACTCCCTGTTTTGTTCCCAATTTTCAGTTTTATCACGGTTTTCCAGCAGAAAATCAATGTCGTCCAAGCCATTGGCAAGGCAATATTTTTTGAAATTGCTGATGGGGAAACTCTCTTTTAGTCCGGTTCCGCAGATCGCTACGGTCGCTTCCGGCAGATTTATTTCCACTTCGGTCGCCGGATCGGCGGCGATCAATTTGAAAAGTTCCGCCAGAAACGCTTCACTGACCGTTACCGGAATCACAAAGTTATTCAACTCGTTTTGTTTGTGAATATCTGCGAAACTGCTGGAAATCACCGCACAAAAGCCGTAACCGGCGATCGCCCAGGCGGCGTGTTCTCTGCTGGAACCGCAGCCGAAATTTTTGCCCGCCACCAGGATTTTTCCGGAATATCGGGGATCATTCAGCACAAAATCCTGATTGGGAGTGCCATCGGCGCAATACCGCTGATCGTGAAAGAGGTGTTCGCCGAAAAAATTCTCATTGCGGCTGACACTTTTCAAAAATCGTGCCGGTATGATCTGGTCGGTATCAATGTTTTCCCGGTTCATGGGAACACAGGAACTGCGGATGATATTATATTTCTGTTTCATGATTTATTTCTCCATCAAAGTACGCGGATCGGTGATAACTCCCGTGACCGCAGCCGCCGCCACGGTTGCCGGTGAAGCGAGGATCGTTCTGGCTCCCGGTCCCTGCCGTCCTTCAAAGTTGCGGTTGCTGGTGGATATGGCATATTTCCCCGCCGGAACTTTATCATCATTCATCGCCAGACACGCCGAACATCCCGGCTGGCGGAGGGTAAATCCGGCAGCGGTTAAAATTTTATCCAGCCCTTCGGCCTCGATCTGGCGGTAAACGCTCCATGAACCGGGAACCAGCCATGCGGTGACGGCGGGGTGTCTGGTTCTGCCTTTGACGATCGCCGCAAAGGTGCGGAAGTCTTCGATCCTGCCATTGGTACACGCGCCCAGAAAACAGTAATCGACTTTTTTGCCCGCCATTTTTTCTCCCGGAGCAAAACCCATGTATTCCAGCGCCCGGGCGAAATCCTTATCGCCGCCTGCCGGAATATTGCCGTCAATGGCAACGCCCATGCCCGGATTGGTGCCGTAAGTCACCATGACCGGCACCTGGGCGGCATCAAAGGTTTTTTCGGCATCAAATTTGGCATCAATATCGCTGTAAAGGGTTTGCCAGTAAGCAACGGCTTTATCCCATGCCGCCCCGCGCGGAGCGTATGGTTTATCTTTGAGATAGGCGATCGTTACCTCATCCGGAGCGATCATGCCGCCCCGGGCGCCCATTTCGATCGACAAATTGCAAAGGGTCAGGCGGCTTTCCATGGAGAGGGCTTTTACGGCACTGCCGGCATATTCCACAAAGTACCCCGCCGCCCCGCCGGTGGTCATCTCTTTCATCAGATAAAGGGCAAGATCTTTGGCGGAAACACCGGGATCCAATTTGCCGTTGACGATTATCCGCATGGTTTTGGGGCGGTTTTGCAGAATACATTGGGACGCAAGCACCATTTCCACTTCGCTGGTGCCGATGCCGAATGCGACACACCCCATGGCGCCGTGGGTGGAGGTGTGACTGTCGCCGCAAACTACCGTCATCCCCGGCAAAGTCAACCCCTGTTCCGGGCCGACAACGTGGACGATGCCGTTTTTTTCGTGCATGATCCCGAAGTAAGAGAGATTATACGCCGCCGCATTCTGTTTCAATGTTTCCAGTTGTTTGCGTGACACCGGGTCGGCGATCTCCTGATCCTGATGCAGAGTCGGGATGTTGTGATCGGGCATGCAGAAAACTTTATCCGGGCGGAATACCGGAATATTTCTCTGCCGCAAGCCGTCAAACGCCTGGGCGCTGGTCACTTCGTGGCAGTAAAGACGGTCGATATAGAGCTGCTCCGACCCAGCCGGAACTTTTTGCACCACATGACGATCCCAGATTTTTTCAAAGAGTGTTTTTCCCATTTTTGTCACCGTTTGAATTTATTTATACAGTCGATATACGCTTCCACCGAGGCAGTTACGATGTCGGTATCAGCACCGAAACCGTAGTAAACATTGCCATCGCACTCCAGCTGGATGTGGACTTTGCCGATGTCATCGGAACCGCTGGAAATGGCTTGGACGGAGAATTCTTTGACCAGCATATTGCGGTGGATGATCTTGCGGAGTGCGGAAACTGCGGCATCAACAGGGCCGTTGCCTGTGGAAACGGCTTCAAAATGTTCGCCTGAAATGCTCAATTCCAGACAGGCGACGGATTTCATATTTTTGCCGCTGGTGACTTGCAGCTGTTCCAGTTTTATGGTGTGATGAGCCTTATTTTGCGCCCCGGAAATGATGAGCAGGTCTTCATCGGTGATATCTTTTTTGCGGTCGGCAAGTTTGAGAAACTTCTCATAGGCTCCGGCAAGTTGAGTTTCGTCAAGTTCGATGCCCAGATGCTGCAGATGGTGGTTGAGGGCAGCCCTGCCGCTGCGGGCGGTCAGGACGATGGAGTTGTCATTGATACCGACCTCTTTCGGGTCGATGATCTCATAAGTGGAAACATCTTTCAGTACGCCATCCTGATGGATGCCGGAGGAGTGGGCAAAGGCGTTGCGTCCGACAATGGCTTTATTTGCCTGTACGGGCATATTCATCAAATTGGCGACCATCCGGCTGGTCTGGAAAATATTGCGGGTGTTGATATTGGTATGTAAATCAATGTCGTTGCGGCATTTGACGATCATGGCGATCTCTTCCAGACTGGTGTTGCCCGCTCTTTCGCCGATGCCGTTGATGGTGGTTTCGACCTGTCTGGCACCATTGAGGATGCCGGCAACGGTGTTGGCGGTCGCCATGCCCAGATCGTTGTGGCAGTGCGTGGAAATAATGGCATTTTCAATGCCGGAAACATGGTCGCAGAGGTACTTGATTTTAGCTCCGAATTCATGGGGCAGGCAGTAGCCGGTGGTGTCGGGGATGTTGATGACTTTTGCTCCGGCGGCAATGGCTGCTTCAACAACGCGGGCGAGAAATTCATTATCGGTACGTCCGGCATCTTCGGCGTAAAACTCTACTTCGTCCACCAGATTACGGGCGAATTTCACTGCTGCAACCGCCTGTTCGATGATCCGTTCCCGGGTGGATTTGAATTTGTATTTGATGTGCTGATCGCTGGTGCCGATACCGGTGTGGATGCGCTTATGTTTGGCAAACTGCAATGCTTCGGCGGCGACGGTGATATCCTTTTCCACTGCCCGGGTCAAAGCGCAGATGGTGGGCCAGGTGACGGCTTTGGAAATTTCCACTACACTGTTGAAGTCACCGGGGCTGGAAACCGGGAAGCCTGCTTCGATGATGTCCACGCCGAGCAATTCCAGTTGTTTGGCAACTTTGATTTTTTCCGCTGTGTTGAGCTGACAACCGGGGACTTGCTCGCCATCGCGGAGCGTGGTGTCGAAAATGTAGAGTTTTTCGCTCATTTTTTACTTTCTCCTTTGCTTTTAGACATACGGTTTTTGTGGTGTTTGCTCATGCTTTTTTCTCCTTGTTTCGAGGTAATTAAAAAGCCCCTGCCGTTCACTTGGGCGGCAGAGGCTGGAATTATTGCGTTATCGGATTTACCATTGCCATCTGCCGCCATGATCAATAATAAGAAGCAGGCCAATAAGCTGAATAAGCAGCAGAATAAGGGCAGCAAGCAGTGCACCAGCCAAATCAATGGTGGTGTTGACGATGGAGATGCGGTTGAAAATCTGTTTATTCATGGTTAAAAAAAATCCCGGAACATCTGCTGTCCCGGGATCGGCTTGCTATTGATCATATCAACCGCACGACGGAACAGCACTCTCCGGCAGAAGCAGAAGAATGTTGAGCGTAATAAGGTTGATGATCTGTTTTTTCATTTCTGTTTTTTTACACCTTTTTTCTATGTATATTTTCTAATATAGCACTGTTTTTTATCCAAGTCAAGGGGGAGAAAATTTTTTTGATTTTTTATTTTTTTGGCACTTGACAGTGAAAAAAATGTGGTATATTAGAAAGGTTTTTGAGATAAAACGAGGAAAAAATGAATACAGTTTTCAACAACATCAACATTATTATTGCTGCAGTCGTAATTATCGGCTGCGGTACGGCTGGTTATTGTTGAGAGAAACGGTATAAGAAATAAAAATTCAAGCCTCTCTGCGGTGATCAGCTGCAGAGAGGTTTTTTGTTTATCATAGTTTAACAGGAAAAAAATGAATACGATGAAGTTTGAAAACAGTTTCAGCTATATCCCGGCACTCCTTGTGTCCGGTTCCTTTGTCGTATCCATTTTCATTGCTATTGCCATTATTATTTCCATTATTATCAGCATTTTGTACAACGGATGGTGCAAAATGAGAGTTTTTCTTCCGGAGATTGTTTTTTGATGTATATGGATGTATATTATCAAGAAAACAACAATGATTGAGAAAGACTATCAAAAATGGTAACATTAAAACAAATACAATACTTTCTGGCGTTGGCGGCAGAATTGCATTTCGCAAGAGCTGCTCAAAAACTTGGTATTACTCAAGCAACTTTGAGCTGCGAAATCAAAAAAATGGAACAGAAACTCGGTTTCCTCCTTTTTGACCGCTCCGATAAATGGGAGATCCGGATGACGGAAGCCGGAAAATCTTATCGTCACCTTATTGAAAAAGTTCCGGAAAGTGTGCAGAACGCAGCCCGTGAATCTGCAAAAGTTGCCCGGGGCGAAAGCGGCAATTTGACTCTGGCTGTAGCCAGTTATATATACGGTGTTCTCAATATCGCCGCTGTCTGCAAGAAAATGCACTCGTTATATCCGGATGTGACAATACAGATACTGGACCATTTTTCTGCCGAAATCGTGGAGGATTATGTACGGCAGAGAAAAGCCGATCTCGGATTCAGTGTCACACATGAATTCCGGGCACCGTTAGACGGGATAACCGGAAAGATCCTGTTCGATATTCCGGTGCAGCTTGCTATCTCCGCCAAAAGCCCTCTGGCTGAAAAGGAAAAAATCACGATGGATGATATAAAAGACAGCAATTTTATCATGCCGCCACGATATACCCAACCGCATTTGAGGCAGACATTTGATAATTTTTTTACCGCACATTTTCACAAGCTGCCACAAGTGGTTCAGGAAGTTGAAGGGTTTCACGGGATGCAGCAGTTTGTGGCAGAAGGGTATGGCATCGGTTTATTTCCCGGCGGGGTCAAAAATGAATTTCCTGACCGTCTTGTTTTCCGGGATATGCCGATTCTTTCCGGAATATTTCTGATGCTTGTTATGCAGGAAGAATACAACAGTACATTAGTCAACAATTTTATAAAAATTCTGTTTGAGGAAGTGTCAACTTTTAAAAGATAATTGTTTTTATCTATCAACAATCCGGGATAATACTGTTGTTTTTCTATCGTTTCTGTGTTATATTATAACCATTTATTCAGAATCAATCAAGGAGAAAATGTTTATGAATAACAGAACAATCACTGCGACGGTACTGGCGACTGCCGCATTTGCTTTAGTTACCGGTTGTACCCCTGAAGAAAAACAAGTTTCCGAAAACAGAATAAAAGTGGAACTCCGCAAACCGGAACTGCGCCATTTCCGGCATGGCATACAAGTTCAGGGAGTCATTGAGCCGGAAGAAGAAGCTGCGATTTCCTCCCGGGTTTCCGGAACCATAGATGAATTCAAAGTATCTGAAGGCAGTAAAGTCAGGAAAGGCGATATCCTTTTTCTGATCGATCAGAAAAATTTGCGGAATGCGCTGACTATTGCTGAACAGAACTACAAAGTTGCTCTTGAGGTTTGCAGAGCGGCGGAAGAAGATGTTAATATTGCTGAAATCACATTGCGTAAAGCGGAACTGGATCACCAGCGCAATGAAACGCTAATAAAGAGCAACGCCGTTTCCCGTACAGCGTTTGAAACCACCGAAACCGATTATAGACGTGCCGTTGCCAATCTCCGCAAAATCAATGCCGTTCTCAAATACAACAGAGCCCAAGTGGATCAGGCAATGGCAAATTTGGAAATCGCCAGAAAAAACTTTGAAGACTCCATTGTCCGCGCGCCCTATGACGGCATTATTACAGATAAGCTCTGTGATGCCGGAGAATTTGCGGCAGTCGGCAAGGAAGTTCTCAAACTGGAAAACACATCTGCACTGGAAGTTTCTGCCAGGATCAGTGCGCTGCATTATCCGCATATCGCCAATGGAACTGATATCGCAGTTTCCATAGCAGGGAAAAAATTGTGTCAGGCAAAAATTTACTATAAATCTCCCTCCATCGAACCGATGAGCCGTACTTTTGAAATAAAGGCGAAAGTTCCG
Organism: Lentisphaeria bacterium; assembly: GCA_017466125.1. Lineage (GTDB taxonomy): Bacteria > Verrucomicrobiota > Lentisphaeria > Victivallales > Victivallaceae > Victivallis. The sequence goes on from JAFTUS010000083.1 coordinate 7,364, forward strand.
GCTGCGCCGGGGATCATCAGCGGTTTGCTGTGCGATATCGACATTATCTTTGCCCAACGGCAGGGATACGGATTGCCCAGTGATGCTGTTATTGCCATTGCCGGCGGAAAAAACGCAGTGTTCATTGTCAATGGGGACACGGCAAAGGAAGTGGTTGCAGAAACCGGTTTTGTTACGGACGGTTTTACAGAGCTTCTCAATGCAAAAGAATTACTTGATGCGGAATGTGTGGTAAGCGGTCAATATTTCCTCAATGACGGCAGCAAAGTGGAAATCAGCGGAGGCAATGCAAAATGACTTTAAGCGAGCTTTCTGTAAAACGCAAGGTGGCGATGGTCGCCTTCATTATCATGCTGCTGTTTCTCGGCGTGTCCATGTACAAAAAAATCGGTATCGATTCTTTGCCGAAGTTTGATGTCCCCTATGTTCAGATCACGACTACTTATCCCGGTGCGTCACCGGAAGAAATCGAAGTGGATGTGGCAAAACGCATCGAAGATGCAGTTGCCTCCCTTGACGGCTTGAAGCATACCACAAATTTGTGTATGGAAAATGTTTGTGCCACCACGTTGGAATTCAATCTTGGTATCGATGCCGACATCATGGTCCACGAAGTCCGGGAAAAACTCAATGCCATTGCCGATGAGTTCCCGTCCGGAGTTGAGACGCCGACATTGACCAAAATCAATGTCAATGCCATTCCCGTGGTGACACTGTTCCTCACCGGCAACAAAAGTCTTGATGAGCTTTATGACTATGCCGATGATAAATTGTCCGACCGTTTCTCCAGTATTCAGGGCGTGGGAGAAGTCCGCATCCACGGCGGCAATGAATTACAGCTGCATATCATTCTCGACCGGAAAAAACTGGTGGAATCCAATCTGACTGCAAACGATATCGTTACCCGGATCCGGGATGCCAATATCAAGATCCCGGCAGGCCGTATCCGGGATCGCGGCAATGAGATCAACGTCACTTTTGATGCGGAATACCGGAATATGGATGCATTGAAAAATCTTGAGATCAGCTCCACACAAGGGAAACGCATCTATCTCGGTGATATTGCCGAAATCAAACTGATCTCCAAAGAGATCCGTCAGGAGGGTTACTACAATGGCAAACACGGTGTGCAAATCGAAATCATCAAAAAATCCGATGCAAATGCAGTCAAAGTGATCGACGAAGTAAAAAAGCGTTTCAATGAAATCACCTCCGGCAATAATCTGCCCGGCGGAATGCAATTACACTGGTTCAAAGACTCCGGAGAATTCATTCATGCTTCAGTGGATGATGCCTGGAGCAGTATTATAACCGGTATCATTCTGACTGCGGTCATTCTCTTTCTCTTCCTTCACGACTGGCGTACCACCATTATTGCGGCGATCTCCATGCCGGTGTCAGTTATCATTGCCTTTGTCGCTATGAAAAGTCTGGATTACACCTTTGATATGATGACACTGGTCTCATTGGGGTGTTCGGCGGGGGTGTTGGTTACCAATGCCGTGGTCGTTCTGGAAAACATTGCAAAAAAAATGGCGAATGGTGCTGATGTCAAAACAGCCGCCATCAAGGGAGCAGACGAGGTGATCACCGCTGTATCTGCCAGTGCATTGACCAACGTGGTAGTATTTGTGCCAGTGGCGTTGATGAGTTCGCTGATCGGTTTGCTGATCTCCCCGTTTGCGGGTGTAATGGTGGTGGCAACGATCGTTTCCCTTTTTGTGAGTTTTACTCTTACGCCCATTCTGGCGGCAAAATTATTTGCGAATGGACAAAAAAAGCCGAATAAGCTCCTGGCAGGATTTTTTGCAGCATGGGATTTTATTTATCTTCCCGTTGAAAGAGCGTATGAAAGAAGTATTGAATGGACCTCCCGGCATTATTGGAAAGTCATTATCGGCACAACTCTGCTTTCCGTTGCGCTGGTCGTATTTGCCCTGCCGAAACTTTCCATGGGATTTCTGCCGAACAATGACAAAAGCGAATTGGCGATCAAATTGGAGTTCCCGACGGCAAATGCGTTGGAAAAAAGCCGGGCTCACACTCTTGCCATTATGAAAAAATTGCAGGGGCACCCCGGAATCCAAACCGTTACCGGGACTGTCGGTTACAGCAATGCTTCGCCCGGACAGGTCAGCGAAGGTGTTTATATTGCCGAAATATCTCTTTTACTTACGCCCAAAGAGAGCCGGAAAAGCATTTTTGTCATCGCTGATGAATTGCGTCAAATGCTTGCAGCAGAAAAAAATCTGCTTTATTCAGTCAATATTCCCAATCCCATCGGCTCGTCCGGAGCGGAAGTACAGGCGTATATTTCAGGTCCGGACCCGGTGGTTTTGCACCGGGAAGGCTTGAAAGCGGTCAAGAAACTTGAACAGTCAGGACTGGGCAAGGATATCGACTCCACGGCACGCCCGTTGAAACAGCGTATCAATATTCGCCCCGACCGGGCTATCCTCCGGAATCTCGGAATAAAGGAAATTTCTCTGGGCACATCTGTCACCGCCTTTTTTGACGGCGTGGAAGCCGGATCCTATAAAGTGGGCGACCGCACTTTTGATATCCGGGTGAAAACCAACGACGTAGATGGCATGACTCCGAACCGCAATCTGGTCATCGGCAGTCTCAACGGCAAACCGATCAACATCGATACAGTGGCAAATCTGGAATCCGACCCGGTGCAGATCTCCATTATCCGTCAGGATAAAAACCGGTCATTCTGGATTTACAGCAACATTGCCCAAGGGAAAACCATGGGACAGGTCGTGGAGTTTCTGAAAAAAGAGGTCGGCACCAATCTGCCGCCGGGGTATAAACTCGCATTCTTCGGTACTGCGGAAATGATGCAGGAAGGGGCTGCCGACTTTGCCAATGTGTTTGTCATCGCTATCGTTATGACCTATTTACTCATCGCCGCTTTGATGGAATCATGGACACACCCGTTTTTGATCATGTTCACAGTGCCGCTGGGTTTTATCGGAATGTTTTTCACCATGGCGATCGCCGGGGAGGAAATGTCTATGGTAGCTTTGCTGGGTGGTGTTATGATGATTGGTATCGTGGTGAACAACGCCATTCTGATCATGGATGAAACCAGAGTCCTTGTGAATACCGGTATGGCAAATAAAGCTGCGATGCTGACCGCTGTCCGCAGTAAATTTCGTCCGATCCTGATGACTTCTCTGGCTTCAGTGATCGGTATGCTGCCTATGGCATTCGGAACGGGTATCGGCTCCGAATTGCGGTCAAATTGCGGTCTGGGCGTGGTAGGCGGCTTGACTTATGCCGCCATTATGACAGTGTACCTGATTCCGGCATTGTACTTCGCATTTGTAAAGGACAAAAAGAGCAAAGCGTAATCTTCTTCAAAAAAAGGCGGAAACATCAAAGCTGCATCGGCAGAAGTTGAAAAGCGTTTTGGAATGCCGTCAGCTATGGATTATGACAAAGAGGGTAATTTTACTTTCACCTATTTTTTCCTGCGGGATGAAAATGCCAAGAGAACGGATGGCACATATAATGCTGAATTGACTTTGTGTCTCTCATAATATCTTCACTGTGTCGTCAGGCACAACTTCACTCAAAAAACAAAGTTTTTTCTTCACATCTTCACCAAATTCCAGAAGTGGCGATTCTCGGAGCTGTTTCCCAACTGATGGACGATTATTTTCTTGAAGAACCGGATAAAAGCGACTTTGAAGCAATGGTGGAAGAAGCCATCAGAAGTTGTTTTGCAGGCAAAGAAAAACTGATCACCCCCAACATCAACGCATTTTATCTGGGCAAGCATAAGGCACGGCCAAACTAAATAATAAAAAATTTTCCGGATTTTTTTTCAAATTATTCTTGACATTTTTTTAAAACACGATTATATTAGTTAACATCATGAAAACTACATTGTGCAAAATTATTTTTTTGAGTAAGGCTTGGCGTTGGCGGTGATACCGCCGGAACGCCACAATATCTTGCACCTTGTAAAAATAATACCCGGCGGATCAAATTCGTAAAAGAGTTTCATCCGCTTTTTTTGTGTAAGTTTGCCGCATTCCGGAAGATTTCCGGGGTGCGGTTTTTTATTTAACTCAACTCAAAGTGAGGTTAAAATGGATTACAAAACCTTTGAAAACTACGCCCGGCAGGGCAATTTGATCCCGGTATGCCGGGAAAAACTCGGCGATATGGAAACTCCGGTTTCCGTGTTGAGCAGATTTGTCAACGATGAGAATGTTTTTCTGCTGGAGTCGGTGGAGAATTCAGAACGCTTCGGTAGATATTCATTCATCGGAGTCAACCCGGCGGGTGTCTTTACGCTACAAGACAAGAAAGCACTGCTCAACGGTAAAGAGATCGGCATTGGTTTGCAGCCGTTGCGTGATATCCTCAAGCAGATAACCGTTCCGGAAATGCCGGAGCTGCCCCCTTTGTTCGGCGGTGCCATCGGTTTTATCGGGTACGAAACGGTCGATCTGTTTGAAGAACTGCCGGAGCCGGAAAATAAGCTCTCCACGCCTGACGCGGCAATGCTGCTGGTGGATGAAATGATCGTTTTCGATAATCTCAAGCATATAATGAAACTTATTGTTTGTGTGCATACGGACAAATTTGACGATCTGCCCGGTGCTTATAACTATGCACAGAAAAAGTTGGATCTGCTGGAAGAAAAAATCTCCCGAAGCGTCCCCCATTTTCCTGCGGACAATGGTGCACTTAAACGGTTTACCGGCAACATGAGCAAAGAAGATTTCTGCGATATGGTCGATAAAGCCAAAAATGCCATCACCGCCGGAGAAGTCATACAAATCGTTCTCTCGCAAAAATTTTCAACACCGCTTGCCGTTGAGCCGCTGCAACTCTACCGGGCGTTGCGGGCAATAAATCCCTCGCCCTACACCTTTTTCTTCAAAAATCAGGATCATCTGCTGATCGGTTCAAGTCCGGAAACATTGGTGAAACTTCAAAACGGCATCGCTTCAGTCCGGCCCATTGCCGGAACCCGGAAACGGGGCGTTACCCCGGCACAGGATCGGTTGCTGGCAGATGAACTGCTCAACGATGCCAAAGAACGCGCCGAACACCTGATGCTGGTCGATCTCGGACGCAATGATCTGGGGCGGATAGCCAAACCCGGCAGCGTGCAAGTACATGATTTCATGCACATTGAGCGTTACAGCCATGTCATGCACCTGGTCAGCGATGTGGAAGCAGCGCTGGACAAAGGATTTGATGCCTTTGATCTCTTCAAAGCCGCCTTCCCCGCCGGTACGCTTTCCGGAGCACCTAAAGTCAGAGCCATGGAACTTATCAAGCAATATGAGCCGGAAGCCCGGGGCGCATACGGCGGTGCAGTCGGTTATTTCAGTTATTCGGGGGATATGGACTTTGCCATTACCATCCGCACTCTTGAAATATTGAATAATATCATATCAGTTCAAGCCGGAGCCGGGATCGTTTTTGACTCCGATCCGGAAAAAGAATATGAAGAAACTTTGAACAAAGCCGCCGCGATTTTCAAGGCGGTACGTCTTGCTTACAACGGTTTGAAACCGGAGGAAAAATAAAATGATTTTTGTACTTGACAACTTTGACTCTTTTACCTACAATCTGGTGCATTTGCTTTATGAATTTGAGTCCGACATAAAGGTGTTCCGCAACCGCAGTATTACTGTTGAAGAAGTAATAACTCTTGCCCCCGAAGCGATCATTCTTTCGCCCGGGCCGGGCCGCCCCA
>JAFTUS010000084.1 GCA_017466125.1 Lentisphaeria bacterium
AACGTAGTCACAATCCCCCTGAAGCGGGGCATGTGTGATATCTCGATATTGTTGACGATTACACCTACGACGACTGGTCACAATCCCCTTGAAGCGGGGCATGTGTGATATTCGACTCTGATGGTAAGATGAGCTACATGGGACTGGTCACAATCCCCTTGATGCGGGGCATGTGTGATATAGACAGCAAACAACTTTTTGGACGTTTATGATAGTCACAATCCCCTTGATGCGGGGCATGTGTGATATCAGTGATTTATCTTCACTTGTTATTACCTGCAAGGTCACAATCCCCTTGATGCGGGGCATGTGTGATATCTTTATAGAATTTAGCTAAACCAGCACCAGACTCGTCACAATCCCCTTGATGCGGGGCATGTGTGATATAGGGGAGTTTGCAACTCCCTTGTCACAAGGATAATATAGATGCCTTTGGCAGAAAATCAATATGTCAATGCTGCAAAAATGAAAAAAATATTATAAAATATCATAAAATGTTAAAATCATACTGAAAGCCTCAGGAAATTAAGGATAAAATGCAGAAGAAAATTCCAATCATTGCGGAAATAAAACGATGCAGCAGCTTATGTTTTGAAGAAAGGCTGAACATGAAATATCAAAAGAGTTGTCCCCAGGGTATAAAAAACATAAGGAAAACATCATGCAAACAATTTTTCTGCAAAATTCTACTGACAAACTAAGTCTGAAAGAGGGTCAACTGATCGTTTCCAATAACGGAATCATATCAGGACAGTATCCTATCTGTGCAACAGAAATTATTCAAGTCATCGGTAATGCTCAAATTACCACACAAGCAATAAAAGAGTGCTTGAAGGAAGGTGTTCGTATCAACTATTTCAATGTCTATGGAAAGTACTTGGGAAGAGTAGAACCGGGGTATCCTAAAAATATCCGGCGACGCCTTGAACAATATCAACTTTACTTGAATCACGAACGGCGTTTGCATTGGGCAAGAAACTTGATCGCCGCTAAAATACAAGGTGAAATCATTGAATTAAGAAAATTGTATGAACAAGGCAGCGAATTTCCCTTGAAACGTTTGCGGCGTGAATTAAAAAGCTATCAGAAAAAATGCATTGAAGCTGAAAGTATCAAGAGCCTGCTTGGCATAGAGGGTATGGCCGCCCGAACATATTACAAGGTTTTTCCTTATGTATTGCCATCTGATGTGACTTGGCATGGGAGAACTTATCATCCGGCAGAAGACGGAATAAATGAACTGATGTCATTTGTTTATGGATGTACCGCCACTCAAATTCGCCTGAATATAGAAGCGTTCGCACTTGACCCTCATTGCGGCTTCTTACATGAACCCGGTTATGGCGGAGGAGACCTGACCTATGATCTCCTGGAAGTAGTACGTGCCGTCTTTTGTGATCATATCGTATTACAGGCAATTCGAAAAAACAAGGTAATCCGGTCTTTTGCCGCTCAACATAATGTCGCTCAGTTGCCGGATAACGTTCGCGATTCAATAAGTCAACGATTGAAAAAAAGTATGAGTATAACTTATTCAACACAAAAAATATCCCCAGGAGAGCAAATCAAAAAACTTGTCGAAATGGTTGCATTCAATTTAGCGAACGGCCTCCCGCAATTCAGCAAATTTTTGCCGGAGCGTTGAGCAATGTATTTGATTATTTATGATATAGCGGATCCCGCAAGGTTACGGCAAGTTGCAAAAATCATAAAACGATACGGCCTTCGAATACAAAAATCCGCTTTTGAATGTGATATCAACGAACGACAATTCCGGGTTTTGGCGGAAAAACTGGAAAATACGATATCCGCAGAAGATAAGATTTTTTGTTATCGGCCGGCAACATTGATAAAAAAATTGTAAAAATATTAAAAAATAGCGGAAAATCACTTGAATTTTTCCTATTATAGAGATAGCTTAAATGCGATAGTTCAACATGAAAATCATGGAGGAAATGCCATTTTATGGAAGAGAATACGATTTTGTCAAAGGAATCTTCATTACTCGATGTTCAACTCGTTTATCATCTTGTCGGTGAGCAGGGACTCCCGGTATATATGACTGCAATACAATTTCCTGTTGGAAGTTGTCACTATTTATTGACAACAGATGCCCAAGGCCCCCGCTCAACAGCCGAGAATATTAAACGGAAATTGACAGAGGTTGGTTACAAAGCCGAGATCCGGATACTGGGTTCTAAAGAAAAGGCTGTATCATTTATCAGTTTGAGTGAAAAAATAAAGGATATTTTAGAGAAAACCAATCCCCATAAGCATTCTGCTGTATTTGATGTAACAGGAGGCACAAAGCCTATGTCTATGATTGGCTTGCTTCTTGCTTCCCGTGTCGGAAACATGCCCTCCATTTACCTTGACAATTTCAATCATCAGCTGATCAATATCAATAAGCCCCAAGAAACCTATCCTCTGGTTAAACGTCTTAAAATTCAAGACTTTATTGCGTTAGGAAATTTAACTTTAGGAAAATATTCCGAAAAAGCAGCCAAGGAAGAATTTTTGGATTTCATATTTTCTTATTGTCATATTTTGCAAAGTTATCAGGAGAAGTTTTCAAAAGCCGGAGAAAACAAATCTTCCAAAGATCATTTCTTAAAAGATTACAACAACTTTTTGCAAAAACTGGCTCAAAAATGTCCTGCCAATCGTACCAGGTGGATACAATATTGGGATGAATTCTGCAATAGCGATAAGAAAAACTGGATAGAACAGGCCGCATTTTTAGCCGGTGGCTGGTTTGAACATTATACTTTTGTTAAACAAAAAAAGGCTAACCCCGGCTTGGAACAAATTTTCATGGGAGTTACCTTAAATTATCCGGATGGAAATTTGAATGCACAAGAGTTGGATGTTGTATATACAGATGGTTTTTCTCTGACCATTCTGGAATGTAAAGCTGGGAAAGTTAATCAGGAGCACATCCAGAAATTGGAAAATTTGAGTGCGCGTTTTGCCGGAGCCCTCGGACAATGCGCATTGGTTGCCCTATCCCCCAAATGCAAAAATGATCAATGTGTGGTCAAACGTGTTAAACAAAGTCGTCGTATCGCGCTTTTTCGCGGTCCGGCAGGGATTCCCAAAATATTCAAAGAGTGTATGAGTTTTTTGCCGGGAAAAATATACGAATAGCTGAAGGCGAAACGAAGAGGAGTTTATAATGAAGAGATTTCTTGTTGGCAATTCATTTCCCATGAATTTGGTTCGTCGCAAAGTGACCATTACTCCGGAAACTTGGCAAAACTGCCTGCACGTACTTAATGCGGGCAGTTGGAAATCCTTTTGGGGACATCAGAATACTCTTTCTGCCGTAAATGACCTCTGTGGTTTGGATTTGACCCCCCGTACAATCCGTCCGGCTCTGCAATTGGATAAGAACGGTTATCCTGTCCTTGATGGTGAAAGTTTTCGTGAATGTTGGCTGCTCTCTCCTGAATATACGGAAGGTTTCCGCCCTGCAATCGGAGAAGAAGTCGGTATCGAAAAAATAAAAGCCTGGCAGGTCCTTCATATTACTTGGGAATAATTCGAGATGTTTCAGATAAAAAAATTATTTTATGAATTTGCGTCTCCGCAAGATTTGGGACTTCATAAAGACCTTCCGGTAATTACTTTTCGCGGGGCTTTCGGTTATGCTCTCGCACAAGTAATAGCCCGTTCCGGCTGCATTCCTGCTTTGGCATCCCAAGTGCAACTCTACCGGCAATTTTTCATGCCGCAGAATTCAGGCGAATACGAAAGTCATAACCGGGATCTTGCCCGGCCCTTTGTTCTGAGAGGTTTTTATTCCAGACCGGATCTCCGCTCTTTTATTCTGGAAGTTGTGCTGTTTGGCAGAGCGATAGAGCATGAAGATTTTTTTGATAAGGTCATTGAAGTTATGTCCTATATGGGAATAGGAAAAAACAATACCGTTTGCCATTTCAAGAAGCTGGATGCTCTCTCCGTTGTACTGAATACTCAGGACCCCACAGAACAACTTGAAGTCAAATTTCTGACTCCATGCGCAAAACTGAAACACCATGGAAAAATCTTCGAAGAGTACGTGCCTTTTTATGTCTTATTGCCCCGATTGGTCGATCGTTTGATTGAGTTGGATAATATTTACGGAGATGGTTCCTTTATTCAAGAGTGGGATGTTCACGCAATGAAACACCAAGCTCAAATGATTGCTGAAACAGTGGTGAATGGCGGTGTTTATCTGGCCAAACGTATCAGCGGCCGAACCGGTCAGGAAATGAATCTCAGCGGTTTCGTAGGTACGATGCTGTACGATGGAGATTTCAAAATTTTCAGAGAACCGTTATGTTATTTGCCTTTCATCAATTTAGGACGATTTAATGTATTTGGCTGCGGATGGTGTACCGCAAGATTTATTTGATATTACATAAACAATAAAATCAACAGGAGAACTGGTAATGAGTGTTTATCTTTGCTATGATCTGAAAGGTATACAACAATATATCTTTCAAATCCCCAAGCTGACTTGTTGTATCGGCGGTAGTCGGCAAATTGATGATTTTGACCGAAATGTTGCAACCAGAGAGATTCCGGACGGCTGCAGCCATATTTATTCAGGTGGCGGAAAAGGTGCATTCTGCTGTGAAGCCGAAAAATCACTGACTGAATTGAAACAATACCTTGTAAAACAAGCCCTTGATAAAGGTTTGACTATTCGTTTCGGAATAGATGCAGATTATGGTGTCGCAGCCAGAGAAATCAAGGAGACATATTGCTTTCAACCTGATTCGCTGGAAGGCCAGCCCTGCCGCCTCAGTGGGTTGTTTCCCGTAAAAAATGGAGGAATACATCCTTTGATTCAGGCAAGAGAGGAACTCGGACGATCCCACGGGAATGCAAATAATACCGAAGGGAAATTTTTGAAAGCTCTTCAAGAGAAATTTTCCCGGACAAATTTAAGTTTCTTCTACAACGTAAATGCAAATGATGACAGAGACGGCGAACTCGGAGCAGCCGCTCTCGGTAATCGAAATCGTTGGGCCGTTGTTTGCATGGATGGAAACGATATGGGAATGCAGTTTCTAAAATTTAAAGAAGGCAATCACTCCAACGAAGAATGGCAGCAATGGCTGCGGGAAATGAGTCCCCGGCTCGATGAATGTACATGTCAGGCTGCTTTGGCAGGAATGACGGCAGTCACAGGCAAATATCTTGAAGAAAATCCTTCAGGAAAAATTTTACCGCTACGACCTTTGATTGTCGGCGGTGATGATGTTACCGTCCTTGTTTCTTGCAACTACGCCATGCTTTTTGTAAAAACTGTTATGCAGTCATTCAATGCCGAAAGTAAGAAATACGCTTCTTTGTGGGTCGGTACTAAAGGAGAAATGACCATCAGTGCCGGGATTCTATATGCCCCTGTAACATTGCCGCTGCACAGTGCATTGAGTTATACTGAAAGTTTACTTGCAAGTGCCAAGACTCATGGCCGGGAATTGAAAAAACAGCAGAACAGTCAAGTTTCTCCCGCATGCTTGGATTGGGAATCCGTGACCGAAAGTATGCTTGATTCTCCCGCGGCCCGCCGTCAGCGGGAATTTCTCGTTTCTGATGGAGAAACAGGAAAAACGATTCAACTCTCTTCTCGTCCTTATTCTCAGGTAGAACTGGAAGAAATCGAAGAAATCCAAAAGACCTTTTGCAAGCATAAAATTCCGAACACGATCCGCTATCAATTGCATCCGGAACTCAAGAAGAGCAAGCCGGAACGAATGGCGTATTACGCTAAAGTGAAAAAAAATCATCCAGTGCTTACTGAAAATCTGATGGAACCACTGGAAGGTATCTGCGATAGATACGGGAAATGGTGGCATGTGGAAAATGAAACTCAGCGCACCTGTGTTATTGATGCACTTCTGCTTATTCAAGAAGAAAACAGAATGACTAAAGAAACAGTTTCAAATTGGGAGGAGTCATGTGATGACTGATTATCTTTTTTCTCTCTTTCTTAAATCAGATGCAGAACTCTCCAGCGGTTTGGGGAATGAGTTGCTTAATTCATTACTGCCTCGTGGAGCCAATGGAGAATTTATCATTCCTGCTTCGCATCTGAAAGGGATTATGCGCGAAAATCTTTTTCGCCTATTGTCTCCATTTCGAACTGATACCACAGCCGTTTGCAACTGCATATTTGGTCATTCCGGAGAAAAAGGGAACAGTGGACAATCTGGTATTTTACATCTTTCAAATGCAATAGCAGTTAGTGCCAGTAAGATTCTGCATGTCACCAGAACTGCAATTGCAGATAATGGTATTGCCGAAGAAACATCCCTGAGAACAACAGAAGCATTAGGATGTGGATGTCATCTTGAAGGAAAAATGTCCTGCTCCACAACAGATCCGGTATTGCTCAAATTGTGTCGGCTTGCCCTGTTAAGTGTATTTGCCGTAGGGGGAGGACGTACTCGTGGAGCCGGAGCATGCAAAATTGCAATCCAGGGATTTGAAAACGATTCGCCGGGGGCTTTACTGCGTGAAATTATTACTGCAGAGATTAAGTGTTCAACTTCTGCGGTTTGCTGTACTCCCACCGGTGTTGCAGATGCCCGATACAAAACACTAAAGCTCCATTTTACCGCAGACGCCCCCCTCTGCCTACCGGAGCGTCCCGTTGGGCAGAGTAATTTTATCAGTAGCGGTTTTGTAATTCCTGGAACTGCGATGGCAGGTACTTTGCTTACATTGTTATCTCAGGAATCCCCCCAGATTGCTTCAGATTGCTTTTACTCCGCTCTTTTCCGATGTTTCCCCTGTCTTCCCGTGATAAACGCAAAAGATTGTCTGTTGCCAGTGCTTGTTTCAAATTCTCATAAAATCAGTAAAACAGTTCAGCCGGATAGTGGAAAATATTTATTCGGAGATTTGATGATTCCAGATAAGTATCTTGAAGCCGAATATCACTGGCAGACACAATGTGCCAATGTATCCATGAAGGGGACGAATGGAGTTTTGATCGTTCGAAAGAACAATAAGATTGAACTGCTTAAATCCGGAGATATCGCTCGTTATTATACTGCTCACGGAGTTATTAATAGTAGTGATGAGGATAAACGGGATAATCTCTTCTCAAAAGAAGCAATCTGCGCAAAAGAATTTTCCGGTATCGTTACCCTGCCGGAAAAAGCCGCAGAGCTGCTTTGCAAAATACTGAAAGATGGACGCAGAGTATTTTTCGGAAAGGCGAAATCTACCATGGGAAGCGGACTCCTTACTGCCGAACTTTGTTCGTTGTTGACTGCAGAAGAGGAAATCCTGCCGCAGGTATCTCTGTTAAAAAATCGTTTGTTTATTGTTCAAAGCCCTATTGTTTACGATGCTCCGCCTCAAACCAACTCAAGAGATATCATCAACAGTGTTTTGTTAGAGGCGGGTTGGGGCGAAGTCGAGGAAGAATCTATTACTACTTCAGTCCTCTTTGGTTGGAATAATGCCGCCCTTGGGGAGCAAATAGATAATACCGGCAGAACGAAAGCCAGACGAGTCATAGTACCCGGTTCTATATTTTTATTGAAAAAGCCGCTTGGCGACCTTCAGAACAAAATCGTTCAAGGACTCGGCTGTGATCGTTATGCAGGCTATGGAGCAGTTCTTCCTCATCCTATGTTTGCTTGTGAACTCTGCAAAGCAGATGTAAGAAATCCCATTGCAGCAGTAACTTCAAAACGAACCGCTTTGCATCCGGTTTACTGTGGTTATGAATTAGATAAAGCATGTCAAGAAAAACTCAGTGCCAGTCAAATTGCAAACCTAATGAGTTGTGCAGACATTTCTAAAGATGCAGTGCGGAATTTTTTGAATATTCAAAAGGAGCGCCGCCCCGATAAAAATTGGGAAAAATGGAAATGTGTTTATGAGACAATTTCAAAACATCTTGAACAATACAGCAAAGAAGAGATGTATACGATGTTTCGGGTATGGCACGATTTGCGAAGTGGGAGGAAGGAAAAATGATTGATGACGAAATAAAAGTTGTTTATGCAATGTATATTCCTTTAGTTTTTCCAGAAGGGTTCGCCATCGGAGGGCCAAAAGGAAGCAGTAATTTTTCTGAAATAGAACGAAATGGTGAAAATCATCCTGTTATCAGAGGAACAACCCTTGCCGGACTTTTGCGTAGCGCCGCAGAAGATGAACCTGCATTTGATGAAGTTTTAGAAGATTATTTCGGCTATCCGCTCGATAGCGGATTGGGGCGAGGAGAAAGCCGATTGATTTTTTCAGATTCAGCGGTAATAAATTACAGCACCAATCTTTCTACCCATAATCTTATCAATCGCCATACAAGCAGTACCTCAATCCTTGGGAAAGGACTTTTCTCTCTTGAACGAGTTTCTGCCGGTGCTCAAGCTGATGTTTTTATCCGGCTTAACAGTGACGGACGCAACGAAGAAAAGGACCGGGAACTCTTGAACTTTTTGGCCGGGCAACTCAATGGAGGAATTTTCATCGGCGGCAGCAGCAATCGCGGTATCGGACGTTGTCTTGTGCGTGGTAATCAAATTGGTTTGGCCCGATTTGATATGCGAGATGCTGATTCGGTTGCAAATTATTTAGATATGCTCTATTTTGATCAGAAGACTTCAGACTTTTTCAAGCCAATTAGTATTCCGGAGTCATCCCAAAAGTTCCAAATCAAGGTGACATTGCAGATTCCCAAAGGACAGGATTTGCTATGCGGGGCCGGTTCTGCGGAATTCCCGGTATCCGTATTTTCGGCAGACGGAAAAGAATATTGGAAAATTCCCGGCTCTTCTTTGCGGGGCGTATTTAGAAATTGGATGTCACGATTAGCTGCACGCGATGGGGAAAGGCTCTCTGATAATGTTGAACAATATATAACAGACGGAGAACGTGACGTATTGACTCTCCATAAAAATAATGATGCAATTCTTGATCTTTTTGGCTCATTGAATCAAAGAGGAAGAATTCATTTCTGCGATGCTATTTCATCGCGCCCCGTTGAACGGAAAGATGAACAAAAACGTTTTCATGTTGTCATTGATCGCTTTACCGGCGGTACTAATGACGGAAAACTGTTCTCCAATACAGTACTCGTATCTTCAGATAACTTGAAATTTGAGACCGAAATCTCCATCGATAAGCCTGAGCAAAAGGAAGTTATCTGGTTACAAAAGGCTCTGCAAGCTCTTCATTTGGGGCTTATTCGTCTAGGGTCATCCAAAGCATCCGGCAGGCTTGAAGTCTCTTCGATAAATATTCTTGCTAATCCGAAAAACTTGATATTTGAAACAATAAAAAAGGACTTTTGAATTATGGCTATCCACCCCTGCATAAAAAATTTACAGGACGCAGTCCGAAAAAAAGAAATAACCAGTGAGAAAATCAATAATTTTAAAAAATGGATGAACAATCCTAAAAAATTTAAAGAAGAATATAAAGAGGAAGCAGAACAGGTTCTACTTGAAGCAGAGAAACTTATGCAATCAGGCCAGGGTGATTGGGGTTACAAACAACTTCAGCAGAAAAGTCAGTCAAGCAGAGAAAAATCTTACTACGGAGGAAAACAAAAGCAGGAGAAGTATATGAACTATTCTGCTGCTGATGCAAAAGTTTTAGGAAGTCCTTTTCACAACCCTTACACATTTATTCCTTTTCCAACCAAAGCCCCTGAACGAAAAAAACCTACTCCTTTAAGTATTGATGAAAAAGAAACGGATCGTTTGAGTGGAATTCTCAGGGTAAAACTCCAAACTCTTTCTCCCTTGCTTACTCCGGAAAAAAAGGGGGGAAAAGAGGACAGTAAGACGCCCCAGCTCGTTCCTGCGTTGAAAATAAACAAAGATATAATTGTGCCGGCATCGTCTGTCAGAGGAGTACTGCGTACCTTGACCGCTATTATCAGTGGGAGTGCACTCGATTATGTGGACGATGAACTTTATTTGTGCCAAGGGCGCGATCTGCAACTTAAGGAGCCGCTCTATTTAGCTGAAGTCATTTCTCCTGGAAGCCGATATGAAGATGGCGAAGTTGCCTTCAACCAGGCAAAATTGATAGAGTCATCTAGGTTAAGTGAACTACTTAACTGCCCAAAAGAATTAAGTAAAGAAACACGTCCAATTTGGTTAGATGAGTCTCTGACTTCAGCTCAATACCAAGAAGATGAAGATCATCCATATCGTGTTAAAGTCAGCGGCAGGAAGGTAAATTCCAAAAATCCGCCCGAAGAATATTTTTGCAGAAGCAAAGTCAGCGGCAGGAAGGTAAAGTCCAAAAATCCGCACGAAGGATATTTTTGCAGAAGCACTGCTCGCAAAATTACTTTACGTAAAGAACTTTGGAAAGAATATGGCGGCAGGCATCGTAATGCGACCAAAACAGGATTGCAGAAGGGGGATTTGGTTTGGTTGGAACCTTATGATCAAGAAAAAGGGATTAAGGATGGAAGTGATGTAAAATCCATCCAGTGGGCGCGCTGGGGACGCAAAGGTGTTAATTTTTTTGAAAAATTAAGTGAGAGATTATCTTATATGTTGCCGGATTCGCTTAAAAATGACGGTCTTGTAGATATTACCTCTGATCTTTTTGGCAGTATTCCCATGCCCGCCCAAGAAGCCGTTGCCAGTTATGATGCCTTTGCTGCCAGAATTCGTCCGGAAAATCTGGTTTTTCAAAATGCAGGTACATTCTGGAATGAAATGCCCGTCCTTGGAATGCCACATCCGGGCTGCAAGGCTTTTTATCTTAATAACCCTGATTATGATAAAATTTCTCTGGAGGATCTTCCAAGAGGTTACAAAGTATATCGAACCAGCAAACACGATTTAGGACAAGAACCTTGGAAATACTCAAATCAACCTATTTTTAATCATCCGGAAAATGCAAAGCCTTTCCAAGATACGAAAAACTTGACTCGAAAATGTGAATTGATTAATCAAAATACTACGGGGGTGATGAATATTTCTTTTCGTGCGTTGAACCGAAAAGAATTGTCACTGTTGCTGCTGGTGCTGTCTTGTGATTTGCGTATTGGTGGCGGGAAACCTCTGGGATTAGGACATTGCAAAGTTACCGAGATCAAAGGGGTCTCCGAAGACGGGGTGGAATTTCTTTGCTATCAGCCTCAAAGAGCATCGCTTCCCAATGGTCAGTTTGAATTGCCTGAAGATTATATAGAACGTGCGAAACTTTATTGTAAAACTCAAGTCCCTGTGTCCATGATGCGATATCCCCGCGCAATTAATGGGCTACAGCGCGGAGGAATGTGTTATTTTTCTTATTTTGCAGAACCTAAAAAAGGCGGAATTGGTTTAGAATCAGTTGGATGTGAAGGAAATTTGGAACAAAAAATCGGTAATAATCTTATAAGAGCTCAAGGATTACCTTTTTTTGATCCCACAGACCCAGAATCTGATGAGCTTTTCGGATATGATTTAAATGGGAGGTTTTCGTCTAAGAAACAGCAAAAAAATTTTTATTCTGATTTTGACAATGACACAAAATCTCAAGGACAAAAAAATGAGAATAACAGTCCCAATAGATTTTCTCGTCAAAGGGCAAGAGATAAACGGTAATTTATTTTCCGTCTGATTATAAAAACTCCCCAAAAACTTTTTCGTTTTTGGGGAAAATATTCTACCCGTAAAAACTTAAATTTTGGTGACATCTGGCTTGACCGAATTTACACTATTAAAAAAATTCTGCAATGCACAACGTTTATCTTCTGTGCTGTACAATCTTACCGTAATCTGCTGAATGTTTATAGTTTGCAAAAGACGTTTCGTTTAAAGCCGGAGTAGTATTTGAAATTTTGCCGGAAAATATTCTTTTCAAAAACTGACCGCTTTGGATAAAACAGAAAACAATCAATCGCCAAAATCGTTTTACAAACCAGCAGATAATTTTGAAAAGAAAACTTCTGAAAGTCCAAATCAGCCAGAGAACAGCTGCACATACTGTGAAGAAGGCAACGACCTGCCAATATTTGTATATAAACCAAATGGCGACCATAAAAATAACGATATACAGTAAGTCTAAGCCGCTTCCGTTATTACTGCCACGGTGGACCGCTACATATTCTCCTCGTTTTGCATGAATATGTTTTACCTTCATAGATTATTTCTCCTTTTTCTGATTATTGCTCTTGTTGAACTTGGGATTTCTTACTAACTTGGTGGCAAACATAAGAGACCGCAATTACAGCTCCAGTTGTAAGGACAACCGGATTTGCTGCTGTTGCCCCGCTTGCGACGATACCGGAGAGCCCTGTGATGGCTGCTCCTGCTGTTACCAGGGGGGAAGTAACGGCATTGACAACAGCGGCAGTTGCAACAAACAGGACGCTATTTTTCACTTTTGCAGTTTTCTTGTTTTTCCCATCATCTGTGGCAATAGACGTTTTTGTCTTTTCTGTCAGCTCTGTTTCGTTCTCTGCGGATGCCAGGCGCTGTATGGTTGTATAGAAGCGATTACTTCCCCGGTTAAAACTTGATACGGCAGCGGAGTCGGCGTAAATAGGACTTGCAACCCCAATGGTAAAAATGGCAAAAACGGTTGAGACGGCAATGTTGCGGATGGAGGCGAGCATTTTCATAGCAATCATTCCTTTCTGTGATTTATGGCTTACTATTTCTGTCTCTGTATAAGTGGCTGGCAATATCAATTTCCGGGCTGTTTTTATAAATTTTTGCACTTTTTGTCATTGCCACAAATATATAAACGCACTATTGCCATTTCAGGGTGGTGCATTTACTTTTGTATATTATATCTTACAATCGTCACATGTAAAACTCATGAAGATATCTTGCATGTATTGTTGAAATTCGACTTGACAAAACAGTTTCCTGTTGTATATTTATCCAAACTTCAGAGAGGAATTTCATTATGGGTAAAGTTGAAGTCCGGGACCGGGCGGTTTTTATTGATGGCAGAGCAACGCAGATCATTTCCGGAACGATCCACTATTTCCGGGTGCTGCCGGAACTGTGGCGTGACCGTATCGCAAAAGCAAAACAACTGGGCTTGAATGGTATTGAAACATATCTGTGTCACAATCTTCATGAACCGCAGCCGGGAACGTTTGATTTTTCCGGTATTCTCGATTTTGAACGCTTCCTTTCCGAAGTTCAAAAAGCCGGATTGTACGCCATTGTGCGCCCCGGTCCTTACATTTGCGCCGAATGGGAAAACGGCGGACTGCCGCCGTGGGTCAGCGCGATACCCGGTGTGGATTTCCGCTGTTCCAACCCCGCTTTTATGGAGATGACCGACCGGTATCTGGATAACGTACTGCCCCGCATCAAAAAATATCTCTACACGGCGGGCGGACCCGTTATTATGATGCAGATCGAGAACGAATACGGCAGTTTCGGCAAAGATAAAGTCTATCTGGAACATATCCGCCAGAAGTATCTTGACCACGGGATCGATGTGCCGCTTTTTACGTCGGACGGCCCTTCTGATACCATGCTCAACGGCGGCACGCTGCCGGAGTGTATCCAGACGGTGAATTTCGGCAGCCATTCACAGGGGGCGTTTGAAGTCAGCCGCCGTTTCCGCCCGGATGATCCGGATTTCTGCATGGAGTTCTGGAACGGCTGGTTCGACCACTGGGGCGAAGAACACCACACCCGCAGTGCCGATGATGCCGCCGCTGAACTGGATGCCATCCTCGGATGCGGCGGTTCGGCGAACTTGTATGTGTTCCACGGCGGGACCAATTTCGGTTTTATGGCGGGAGCCAATGGCAACGGGGATAAAGAGGGTAAATACGCTCCCACGGTCACCAGTTACGATTACGATGCACCGTTGTCGGAATGCGGTGACCCGACGGAAAAATATTTTGCCTTTCAGAAGGTTATCAGAAAGTACCGTCCCGATGCTCCGTTCGGAACGCCTCAACCGGGGAAAAAGCAAGTACCGTTGCCGGTGAAGTTCACCCAAACGGCCTCTCTGTGGAGTCAGTTGGATCGTCTGGCGGAGAAAAAACACGCTCTCAAACCGCTGACGATGGAGAAATGCGGTCAGGGATATGGTTTCATCAACTACCGTACAACCGTGGACGGCCCGTTTGAAAATACCCTTTTCTTCCCCGAAGTCCACGACCGTGTGTCCGCCTACATCGATGGAAAATATGTCGGCACGGTCTACCGGAACGACGAAGAGCGGAAACTGCCGCTTGCCGTTACCGGAAAGTCCGCCGTACTGGATCTGCTTGTGGAAAATACCGGCCGCATCAACTACGGCCCGCTGGTCGGTCATGACCCCAAAGGCTTGCCGCTGGGTGTCTGCCTCGGCTATCAGCAGCAGATTGACTTCGACATCTGGAAGCTGGAATTGAATGACCTCTCACCGGTCGTTTACGGCGAGTTTCAGAATTTACCGCAGACACCGGCATTTCACCGGGGAACCTTTGAAGCCGAAGCCGGAGTCGATACTTTCATTTGCACACCGGGTGTAAAAGGGGTGATCTGGATCAACGGTTTCAATATCGGCCGTTACTGGGAGATCGGTCCGCAAAAAACACTCTACATCCCCGGGCCGCTGTTGAAACAGGGCAAAAACGAAATCGTTGTACTGGAACTCCACCAACTTTCCGGAGACAGTGCCGAATTTACCGATACGCCCGGATTGTAAAGGAAAAAGCCCTATAAAACCTCGAGAAACAGGTTTTATAAGACTTATAGGACTTATAGGACTTATTGAATCAAGCCTACGGTAAATAAATAATCTTGAGGCGGTACAAATCGCCTTTCAGGAAGCAGAACACCAGTTTTTTGCCGTCCGGCGAAAAGGCGGGGGCGTGGTTGTCGGCATTGTCGGAAGTCAATTTGGTGACTTTCAACGTTCTCAAATCCAGAAGCGCAAGGTCGGAAATGGGCTGGATGCCGGTGGTCTGGTAGACCAGATAACGGCTGTCGGGGGAGAATACCGCCCCGTAACAGCCCCGTTCTGAAGTCTGTTTGGTTTCAAAGACCTTTCTGCCGCTTTTCCGGTCGATCAGAGCGATGTTGCGCATCCCCTGGAATTTACTGGTCAGTACCATCCATTTCCCGTCTGCGGAGAGTGCCTGAAGTGTGCGGGGGAACGATTTTTCCGGCACCGCCTTTCCGGTTGCCGGGTTCCAGCGGAAGAGTTCCGGCGGGTCGTCAAATCCGGCGGGATAGACGACTTCGCCATTCGGTTTTTCCATAGGAGTTCCCGCCATCGGCTGCGGAAGTTCCACTGTTTTGCCGCTTTTCTTTGTCAGATCCAACTCGCAGAGTTCGGCGAAAAGTCCGGCGGTGCGGTAGAACATTCTGCCGTTTTTCAAACGGAACGGGGCTTGACCTTCGAGGTTCAGCGGAGTCTGTCTGCCGCTTTGCAGATCCCATTGCCAGAGGCAGGGGGTCCCCTCTTTGTCTGTGATCTGATAGAGGATACTTTTGCCGTCCTGTGTGAAAACAGGATCTTTGCCGACGGGGGTATTTTCCGCCCCCGTCAGAAAACTGCCCAGCAAAAATAGCAGACAGACGATACGTTTCATTATTTTGCCTCTTCTATTTTTT
Organism: Lentisphaeria bacterium; assembly: GCA_017466125.1. Taxonomy (GTDB): domain Bacteria; phylum Verrucomicrobiota; class Lentisphaeria; order Victivallales; family Victivallaceae; genus Victivallis. The sequence goes on from JAFTUS010000084.1 coordinate 15,540, forward strand.
CCATGCGGGGCAGGGCGTACCAGATGGAGTGATCTTTGGGGATGTAGAAGTTCATCAAATAGAAGTACACCTGTTTTTTGCCTTCGGGGATCACGCACTCGCCTTGCAGATATTCCCATTCGCCCACGCGGTTGTTGGCTTTGGCGTGAACCAGAAATTTGTAATCGGTGGTGCGTATCGCGATCGAACCGGTGTAACCTTTGCCCGCCCAGGGGCGGCTGTTCCAGACCCATGCGGAAATGCGGTATTTTTCACCGGGTTTCACGTTGACGATCGTGGTGCATTGTCCGGTGCTGCCGGGGATGTTGATGGCGTTCATACCATTGAATTTCTGAACCTTGAAGCCTTTGGAGGGACTCCATTTGCCGATGTTTTTTCCGGCGGCAAGACCGGTGAATTGATTGTCCCGGAGGCGGTTGGGCGTTTCCATAAGTTGAACTTTCACATCCTTGCATGGAGTTCCGTCCATATTGAGTACGCGGCAGAGGAAATTCCATTCTCCGCCATCCTGAATACTCTTTGCCAGCAGGAGATTTTTGCCTTTTTTGAGGGTGACGGTGAATTTTTCATTATCCACTTTGGGGGTCGCTCCGCGGTTGCCGAGAAATTCGCCGACCTTTTTGCCGTTGAGGTACAGCACATAACCGTCATCGCTGTTCAGCCCGAATTGGACTTGTTTTTCGGCGGGGCTGACCAGTTCGCAGGCGAGGTAGGCGGCAACGTTGTTTACGGGGATGCCTTTGATCTGTGCCGCGTCAAGCTGGAGCGGGATATTTTCGTTGCAGCGTGTCATGTGAAGCTGCTGCCAGTGGAGTTTGTACTTGCCGGGTGTCCAGAAGAAACCGGGCTTGAATTCGGCGGTGACGCTCCCGGTGTAGAGCGGCTTATAATTGGCTTCGCCGCCGTGTGCTTTCAGATAATCGGTTTTGGCGGCCTCGTAACCGTGAAGTGCATCGCCCTGATTGGGGAAGGGCCCGACGGCGAGGTAGTGAAGGATATACCCGTCTTTGTCGAGAGCAAAGGGCCCTGCGTTGAGGGGTTCCTGACCGGCCTGGGAGACGATTTCCTGAAGGGAGATGCTGTCGAAGAGCATTTCGCTGTCGTGGGAGATGCCCGTGCCGCGGAAATAGATGTAGCGTTCGCCGCCGGTAAACTTGAAGTCCACCGTGAGGTGTTCCCACTTATCCGAACCGGTTCCCTGTGCGGAGGCGAGTTTCTTGAAGCCCCAACTGTTGACCTGGATCTCCGGTTTGCCTTGGCCTTTGATACGTTTGGCGTAGCAGCTCAAACGGTAGTTTTTGCCTTTGTCGAGGGCGATGACCTGGATCAGTGCGCCGTTGTAGATCGTTTTGGCAGAGTATTTTCCGCTTTTTGCATCATCGGAACGGACGACTTTGTTGTTGAGGATCCAGAGCGTTGGTTTTTCGAGGTGCCAGTATTCCAGATCGTTGTTTTTCACCAGTTCTTTTTTGGTGGTTTCACCGAAAATAACGATTTCAGCACCTTTTTTCAGATTGGCTTTGAGAGCGGTGCTTTCGCCGTTGGTGAAGTCCACCCATGTCAGATAATCGTAGCCGGGTTTTTTCGTCAGTGCGGGTTCGGCGGAAACGGTGACTTCGCGGCTCTCTTTGCCGCAGACCACACGGTATTTGCCGATGCCGGGGAGACGGAAATAGGCGGTGCCGTCGGGGTCGGCAACAACGCCGTCCAGTGCGCCGGGGTGGTTGTTGTCATAGAGGAAGACCATTTTTCCGGCATTGGCTTTGCCCACGGCGGCGACCAGTTCGGGTTTGCGCTTTGCGGGGAGGGGGGGCGGTTCGTTTCCGGTGATTTCCTTCAGGGCTTTTTTCACGCTGTCGTCAACGATGTTGAGGCTGTAAGCGGGGACGGTGGGGTCGAACCAGTTGATATTGTAGAGGAACCAGCCGCCGTAGTAACGCCATGACCATATTTCATCGACTTTGACGCCGGGGCCGGAGAGACTGGGATAACGGGGGATCACTTTGAATTCAAAGATGCCGTTTTCTTTGCCGTTTTTCATATTGCGGGCGAACCGGTCCCACGGGCCGTAGTTGAGTTTGCCTTCTCTGGTGAACCCGAAACGGCCGTCGCCGCTCTGACCGCAGGTGATCACGCCGGAAACGTATTTGCAGGAAGCCGCCTGATGGATCTGGCGGTAGAGGGAGGTTGCCACGCGCCACTGTTCAGCATAGAGACCCTTGGGGTTGCGCTGGAAGTCGTTGATCTTGCCGAAGCCGAAGATCTCGCCGATGAGGATGGGGACTTCACCCTTGAACCCCTGAACTTTGATTTCGCGGTTGATCGCCTGTTCCAGATTGCCGTAGGGGTGATAGTTGTAGACCTGAAAACTCTCTTTGCTGAATTTGCCCAGTTTGACAAAGGGGTAGAGGCTCAAGTTGTGGTTGATTTCCACGATACGGGTGGGGTCGAGCGTGCGGATGAATTTGGAAAGTTCATCGTGAGCGCGCATTTTGGTCTGATCGATTTTGCGCAGATTGGCGGGGCTGGTATCGCCGACGGAGAACTGTTCGTTGTCGATGCACCAGAAGACGATGGAGGGGTGGTTGTAGTTGGCTTTGACATAAGTTCCCCACCACTTTTTCACCAGCGGATCGTTGGCGAGCAGGATATTGGCGTTTTCTCTGCCCTTGCCTTCCAGTACGGAGTTGAACCGCCACGTTTCCGTTTCGACGAGGAAGCCCAGTTCATCGGCGGCAACGAACCACGCCGAGGGGTCGAAGTTGCAGTCGGTGTGGAGGCGGTGCAAGTTGAAGCCGGTATCCCGCAGCCACTGATAGTAGGTGATCGCAGCGGGGATATATTCATTGTGGCGGCTGGTGACGGTGGAAACATCGCCTTTGATGTAAATTTCCTTTTCGTTGAGGAGGAATTTATCCTTTTGGGTACGGAATTCGCGGAACCCGAAACGGTCGTATTTCACATCGGAGAGTTTGCCGTTGACAAAGAGTTCGGTTTTGAGTTGATAGAGGTGTGCTTTGCCGTATTTGCCGTACCCCCAGAGGATGGGGTTCGCCCATGCTTTGGCGGTTTTGAGTTCGCCCTCTTTGCCGACTTTGCCTTTGACTGCGGGGAGGGTGAGGACGGTTTTGCCGTTATCCAGCACGGAGGCGCGCAGTTCCACATCGGCATCTTTGCCGGTGAAGTTCTGAATATAGGTGCGGACGTCAAGTTTTTTCTGACGGACGCTGGGAATGGCGTGGGCGTACTGAATGGAGACGTCGGGCAGAGCGTAGAGCAGCACATCGCGGGGAATACCTGCCAGCCGTCCCTGCCGGTGGGTGACTGCCAGACTGTTGTACGTGCGGACGGAGAGTTCATTCTTTTCGCCGTAACGGATCAACTCTGCGGGGATGAGGATCTCTTCCCAGAAATTCTTGGTGGGGGACGTTGCGACCGGAGTGCCGTTCCAGCAGACCTGATATCCTTCGGCGATGAATTCAAAAACGAGTTTCAGGCGTTTGCCCTTCCACTCCGCAGGAACGTTGACCGGAGTTTTGTAGAAACAGTACAGGGCGTTGTTGACATAATTGGGGAACTGAAACTCCCGGCCACGCCCCCAGGTACCCCAACTTGAGGGGACTTTCACCGGCTGCCATACGGCATTGGCGGGGAGGGTGTTTGTTTTGGAAAAAGCACACTCCCAAACACCGTTGAGATATACTTTGGAACGGTATTCCGCCGAAAACGCTCCAAAGGCGGCGCAACAGAATAACAACGCAGTCAAGATTGTTTTTTTCATTTAAAAAATCCTTGTTTTATGTTAAGTATCAAGACACAAATTGCCTGTGATTTGCACTTTTGAACTGAAAATTATTTGTTGCTCAACTGAGTGAAAGCGGAGTTCAGACCGCCCGCTTCCCAGCCATTGTAATTTCCGCCGTTATTGACCTTATCGGTGGTATAGTTGAACTTGTTGAAAACAGCACCATCCTGTCGAAGAATATTGATATTGCCGTTGTGCTGTCCGGGAATGTAGAGCATATCCACAGCCATCAGCATATGCGGTTGATCCAAACGATAAGTCGTACGATCATCGACCGATGCATCTCCGCCCAGACTTTTCTGGATTTGTTTAGCAGTATGATTATTATAGAGGTAACTGGCGTGAAGAATATTGGAGTCTTTGATCCACTGATTTTCCTTCCCTTTGGTATACAAATCCCATTTCTCATTATTTAACACGTAACCGGCAGCTGCGGCAGCCGCATTCCGGGGACATTCGTAAACCGAAATAGGTTCAAGGTATTTATGTTTGATGAAAAACCAACCGATGCCAAACCACGTATCGTAAATTCTTAAACGGCTTGACATCATGACTCGATTTCCTCTGTGGCTGCCGTTCCAACCATCACGACCGGCGGGGAACCAGCCTTCGTAATCGTTACCGTACAAACCAAACGCAGTTCCCTGCTGTTTGAGGTTGCTGACGCAAGTGGCGGCCTGTGCCTTTTCACGGGCTTTGTTAAGAGCGGGCAGAAGCATGGCGGCAAGAATAGCAATGATGGCGATGACGACCAACAGTTCAATGAGGGTGAAATGTCGCATAATATCAATTATGTGAAGTCGGAATAGAGAATTTACCCTCAAAATAAAAAAAACAAAAACAAGGGAGACAAAAAAATGAAAGCAAACAACCTCAAACAGCGTAACATAATTGATATTATGCGAAGTTACAACCTTCCGCCGTCACCTTAACGGCAATGAGCCATTTTTGCAAAACTCCCTGTTATTCCATGAATTTCAGTTGTTCCAAGTATTAAATTAGCACATGTAAATAAAAAATCCAACTTTTTTTTAATAAATTTGCGATAAAAAGATTTGAAATAATGATAAAAGATTTGAAAAATTGATATTTGCGGGTATTTTTTTTCTGCAATCCGTCTCTTTGCAGGGGGGCTTTCAGATATTCTGTGAGAAGGTGAAATCGCAATTTTCCAGATTTTCCGGCAGCGCGGGGATCTCAAAGGGATTGCCCCCGTTGCGGATGGACTGCGCTCCGCAGCAGCCGACCGCAACAGCATAACGCCCGCTCTGCGGCGAAGAGACCGGAGCGGCTTTCCCGCGCAGTATGTCGGTGAAAATCTTTACAATGGCACGATCCGCCTCAACGTGTTTCTCATCTCTGCCCGAAAGACGGATCGTTTCCGTCCCCTCCAGATGAAAGGCATCGCTGCGTTTGTTCCACAACTGGATGGCGGCAGTGGAAGCCGTGTCACCGTAATTTTCCAGACGCCCCTTTGTGCCGATGACCGTGTAGTTGCGGCAGGCATCCGGGGTGAAATGGCACTGCATGTAACTTGCCTGTACCCCGTTGGATAACTGCATATTGATCATGTTGATGTCTTCATTGGAAATGTGCGGGTAATAGTCGGCGGTACTTTCCGGCGGCCACGCTTTCTGACTGCGGATCTCCGCCACACAGGGGCAGGGCGAACCGTTTCCCGCCGGACGCCGCGCAAGCCCCGCATAAAGCGAACTTGCCCCGAAACCGTTGACCCGCACACTGCGGGCGTTTGCCAGCCAGTGGATGATGTCGATGTCGTGCGCCCCCTTCTGCAACAGAAGCGAGGTCGTGTTGCTGCGGTCGGCGTGCCAGTCACGGAAGTACGCATCTCCGCCGTAACTGATGAAGTGACGGCACCAGATCGCTTTGACTTCGCCGATGGCTCCCGTAAGGATGAGTTCACGCATGCGGTTGGTGAACTCCATGTGACGCATGTTATGCCCCGCCATCAATGCCGTGCGCGTGTCGTATGCCGTTTGCAGAATACGGTCGGCACCCTCAATGGTGATCGCCAGCGGTTTTTCCAGATAGACCGGCACATGGCAGCGGAGGGCGTAACATGCCTGTTCTTCATGGCAGTAATCCGGGGTGGTGATGAAAACTCCGTCAAGGTTTTCCCGTTCGATCATCTCATGGTAATCGGCGTAAACGCGCACTGTCTGACCGAATTTCTGCCGGTACCGCTCCTGAAAAGCGGCACGCTGTTCAGGGAAAATATCGGTTCCGGCGACGATTTCAACGCCATCTGCGGGCAGGTGGGCATAATCCGCAAGAGTGCTGCGGTAGCCGCTGCCGATGATGCCGAGACGGAGTTTCCTGTTCATGGTGTTCCTCATGATAAAAAAAGATATTTATCTCATAAAATACTTGCTTTTTTGTGATTTTCCAGTTATATTTTCAATATGGACATAAAAAGACGGGTTTTTCATAATGAGTAAGCCGAATTATTTTTCTTTTGTTTGCTGTGAATGGGGCATTGCGCTGCCCAACAGCGGTGTTACGGAGTGGAAGGATTATCAGTATTTCTGCATGGAATATATCGACTCCGGGCGCGGTACACTTGAAGTTGACGGCAAACGCTATATCTGCGAACCCGGAGATATCTACTTTTTGTATCCCCACAAAGATTACCGTTACTGGCCGGACAACCGTGACCCGTGGCATAAGATCTATGCGATGTTTTCCGGTTCACTGGTCGATGAACTGCTCGTGATCTATCAGTTGAAAAATTTGAACCATTTTCCGCAGCTTCCGCAGATGCGCCCCTATTTTGAATCGCTTATGAGCATGGCAAGCGATAAACCGGGCAACGCCTCCGCACTGGTACTGCATCAGTTTCTGGAAAAACTCTCCGGTTCGGTGGTCAACCCCTATCCGGATATTCCGCAACTTTTTGTGACGCTCAAGAAAACACTTGAAATGCACCTCGACCAGCCTTTCTCTCTGGATGAATATTCCAGAAGTGCCAATGTTTCCGTTTCACATCTGGTGCGGGGATACAAACGTTATTTCGGGCGATCCCCCTACGAATACCGGATGCAGCTCCGGATGGATATGGCATGCAATCTGCTGCGCCATACCCGGCTGCGCATCAAAGAGGTCGCCGACCGTCTCGCATTTTCCGACCCTTACAGTTTTTCGGACAGTTTCAGGAAACATATCGGAATGTCCCCGCGGGAGTTCCGCTTGCTCCAGCAGGAGCAGACCCGTCCGCTTCCCCCCGAAGAACCCTGCGAACTCCAGTATAAACTCGCCAAACAGAACGGCGGGATATAAATTACTGAACGGAAGTCTGTTTTTTCAGCAAATCGGCGATGACTTCACGGTCGTCAAGGTGGGTTCTTTCCGTGCCGATGATCTGATAATTTTCATGCCCTTTGCCCGCGATCAGAATGGTGTCGCCGGGAGCGGCTTGCGCAACGGCGGCGGCAATGGCTTTGCGGCGGTCAGGTTCGATAAGCAGTGCTTTCCCCTCCGGAATTCCGGCGGCGATCTCCTGAATGATCTGCATGGGGTCTTCGGTTCTGGGGTTGTCGCTGGTCAGAATGACATGATCCGCCAGTTCTGCGGCAACCTTGCCCATGCGGGGACGTTTGGTGCGGTCACGGTCGCCGCCCGCACCGAAAACGACGGTGAGTTTATTCCGGCTGATTTTGCGGAGAATGTTAAGCACGTTGCGCAGCGCATCGTCCGAATGGGCGTAATCCACATAGAAGTCCGCCCCGTCAGCAGAGGTGAATTTCTGTAAACGGCCGGGAACGGTGATCGGCTGCGAAAGCGCATAAGCGATTTGCTCCCAACTCAAACCGTAGTTGCGGACAGCGAGAATGGCTCCCGTAAGATTGTAAACGTTGTGTTCGCCGATGAGATTGGTTTCCACGGAAAACTTTGTTGTTTCATTGCTGATGACGAAACGGGTCTTGTCTGCTGCGAGTTCCACATCGCTGATGACCCACTCCGCCGCAGGGGAGTGACCGAAGGTGCGCATTTCGCGGCTGCCGAGTTCTTCCGCAAGGCGTTTGCCGAACGGGTCATCCACGTTGACCACAGCCGTACCGTCCGGAGAAAAAAGTTCGCTGAAAAGACGGCGTTTCGCCTGATAGTACTCTTCCATGGAGCCGTGATAATCCAGATGATCGCCCGTCAGATTGGTAAAAACAGCAGTGTGAAATTTCGCCCCGGCGATCCGTCCCTGCGCCAGAGCGTGGCTTGAAACTTCCATGACAGCGGCTTTCATCCCGTTACGGCGCATGGTGCGCAGACGGGGGAAGAATTGTCCCGCATCGGGGGTGGTATGAGTGGCACGGGTCACAGTCTTGCCGTCCCGGTATTCCACCGTGGAAAAAAGTCCGCAGGGGATTTGAGCGTTCTGAAACAGATGTGCGATAATAAAAGCACTGGTGGTCTTGCCGTTTGTTCCGGTCACGCCGAAAAGCGGAACTTCCAGATCCGGCTTGCCGAAGTGCGCCCGCAGCAGTCTGGAATACGCACGGGTCGAGTCGGTCACTTGCAGATAAGTGACGCGGTCGGAGTAGCAGTCGAGATCTTTGGTGTGAACGATCGTCGTCGCTCCCGAAGCAAGTGCCTGACGGATGAAATCATGCCCGTCTGCAACGGCTCCTGAAATCGCTACAAATACATCGCCGGGCAATACCTGACGGGAGTCGTTTTTTATCATCCCGGTCGATATGCCGTCGTAACCGCGCTTTTTCACAAGCAGTCTTCCCAGAGTGGATTCATAAGAACGGATCATATTCCATACCTCCTATCGCGCCGCTTCGGGCAATGTTTTTTCCACGGCGATGCCCCGGGAACCTTTGGCAAATACGATGTCGCCCTTCCGGACCAGTCCGGCAAGGAACGTTTCTGCATCAGAAGAAACCTTAAAGGCTGGAACACCCTGCCGTTCGGGATATTCTCCGACTGTGATGATGCGGCAGGCGGGAAACAGTTCCCGTGCTTCATCCAGTACGGCGGCGTGTTCAGCGGCGGCAAATTCCCCCAGTTCCCGCATTTCGCCCAGCACCAGCACCAGTTTGGCGGGGTCGGCAAACTCTTTCAGCCATGCAAACGAAGCACGCATACTGCCGGGGTTGGCATTGTAGGCATCGTTGATGTAGGTGACGCCGTCGATTTCGGTGCGCTTGGTTCGCATTCCGGGCAGTTCCGTTCCGGTCAGCCCCGCGGCAATGATTTGAGGAGCGACCCCGAAACTCAGTGCCAGTGCCGCCGCTGCCGCCGCATTGAGCGATTGATGCGCACCCGAAAGATGCCAGCGGATATGGAAACTGCCGCCGTCGGCGAAGTCAAGATCAAAGGAACTGCCTTCCAGATCGCCGCCGCAGTAACGGCTGCGGACAGTTCCGGAACATGTTCCGAAAGTGGAACAGTTGAATTTCTCTGCTGCTGCTTTCAGAATATCATTGCCCGCAGAGACCGCCGGAATGACGGCGGAAGCGGGCGGGAGCAGGGCGGAAAAAATCGCTGATTTTTCCTGTGCGACCCCGTCGAGAGAGTTCAGAAATTCCAGATGACAGGGGGCAATGGAATTCACCAGTGCGCCGTTTGGGGCGGCACAGCGGGCGAGGGGGGCGATTTCTCCAAAATGATTTGTCCCCATCTCAATAACAGCGTAACGGTGCTTTGCCGTCAACCGGAGCAGATTTTGAGGAACGCCGATCTGATTATTGGTATTGCCGAGCGTATAGAGGACGGCTTCAGCTCCCGCCGCCTCCGTGAAAACGGCACGCAGCATCTCTTTGACACTGGTTTTGCCGACACTGCCTGTAATGGCAGCGACTTTCAAATCAGGGAAACGGCAGCGGTGGAAATGGGCGATCGCCTGATAAGCCGCCAGCGTGTCATCCACCAGCAGAGCGGGCAGGGGACATGCGGGCGGAAGTTTGTCTGCTTTGGAACGGGCGATGCAGAGAGCCGCCGCACCGCCGGAAACGGCTTTATCCAGCATATCGTGGGCATCGAAAGTTTCTCCGGCAAGAGCAAGGAACAATCTGCCTCCGCCGGGTTGACGGGTGTCGGTATAGACGCCGAACTGTGCCGTTTGAGGCGGTTCAAAAGTCCATACCCCGCCGGTCGCAGTTCTCCACTCTGCGGCGGAAAAAACGGCCTCGGACATGGCTTCCTCCGTCAGTATTCGACGATTTTCGTAACGGTATCGCCGCGGAAGATGACCCGGATCGTGCGGCTGTCAGTGATCCAGTAGATCCAGCTTTCATTGCGGAGATCCGGCGTCCGTTCTGCGGGCGGATAACCGTAAGTTAAAATCACTTCTTTGCGGGTCATACCGGCGACTGCTTCGCCCCGTTTGATGCGCAAAAGCACATTGGGGTCGATCCCTTTGAGAAACTCTTCCGGCGGAGTGGTGGTAAAAATGGTTTTGACGTACTCCCGCATGGAAGTAAGAGCGGTCCCTTCGGAAAATTTGATCGTATAGGTACGGTTATTCTTATCCTTGAAAACGATGTCGCCTCCGGCGGTGGTTCTGACCGGTTCGACTTCTGTTCCGACCGGCAGAAAACTGCCCTGCTGGATATTCAGACAACTGATTTTTGCCGGATCGGTGAACCAGATATTGTTTTTCAGATAGACCTTTTCGCCGATCTTCTGCTGAAGAGCCTCGGCAACGACGACCGGATCAGCGGCACAGCCGCCAACGAAAAGTCCGGCGGCAACGATACTCAAAAGTGAAAAAATGCGCATAAAAACTCCCATGTTTCAAACTATATACATAATTTATAGTCAACTGGCAGTTTTCGCAAGTCATTCCGCAAAAAAAAAGCGAAAAATCCGCATTTTACCCATGATTTTTCAACAACTCTGTAACTTTTTCAAATTTTACGACCACGGCAGATGTATCGCGAGGCAATATTGCAGTCAAATTGAGGTGTCTGTGTAAAAATCATATCCCTAAAAACCTTAATGACGTATTTAAAAACGCTTTACGACCACGGCAGATGTATCGCGAGGCAAGGTCGCAGTCAAATTGAGGCGTCTGTGTAAAAATCATATCCCCAAAAACCTTAAAGACGTATTTAAGGACGCTTTACGACCACGGCAGATGTATCGCGAGGCAAGGTCGCAGTCAAATTGAGGCGGCTTCAAGGGAGTGGACTTGTGTCCATGACCGCAGAAGACAATGCAATTTGGCAAGAGATTGTCCGCGAGACGCTGCCGAACGTCTCTTGGGCTATGGGTTATCCGTCCCCTTTACAGATTATTGTCTGTTTCATCGAAGTCATAAGCGGGTGTCTCTTCCTCTGTTTCCACCCGGTCACGCCAACGGTCGGGGCGGCGGTTCTTGAGCCAGAAAAGCAGTGCGCGCACGTCCGGCGGAACCTCCTTTGTCACCCGGCGGCGTTTGGAAGTCTCACGGACTGCGCCTGTTTCTGAATCAATGATCTCTTCGGTCACGCTCTCTTCCTGCAGAAAACCCAATGCTCTTTTCAGCAGGGCTTTTTCGATTTTATCCTCCGGTTTTTCGTCCGGATGACGATATTTTTTTCCTCCCATATCATAAATCTCCTTTATTACTTGAGGAAATGTCAACTTTTTACTTGAAGAAAGACGTTTTTTGTGATATTTTATAAAAAGGCTCTGTATGAAACGTTAACTGATTTTTATTGTGGCTTCGGTGTGCTCCGTCCGCTCAACGCCCCGATAAATACGCTGCGCTCTTTTTTCGGGGCATCGCTCCCGGCGAGCGGTATTGCCTCTGCGAGGCAATTTTGACGCTGCGCTTGTACTTTCGCCGCCATTTTAAGGCGGCGACCAGCGTTCCGCCGCTGGAGCACGTCCGGGTACGACCCGGGGCGGGGTACGCGCTGCGCGCGGATTTTTTATCTGTTTATGTTTAGTACAGTCTAAAAAAATAAGGAGAATATACCATGAATCTTATCAATGACACCATGAAGGGCTATCTTGCCAACTCTTCCATGATCCGGCGCATGTTCGAGGCGGGGTTGGAACTCAAGAAAAAATACGGCGAAGACAAAGTGTACGATTTCAGTCTGGGCAATCCCGATCTTCCGCCCCCCGCCGAGGTGAAAACGGCGCTGAAAGCCATTGCCGAAAATGCCGATAAACCTTTTTCCATGGGTTATATGCCCAACGGCGGTTATCCGGTTCTGCGCGAAAAACTTGCCGCCCGTCTGGAGGTGGAACAGAATTTCAGGGGCATCTCCGGCAGTGACCTTATCCTCACTTGCGGAGCGGCCGGTGCGATCAACGTATTTTTCCACGCGGTCCTTTCGGCGGGAGATGAGGTCATCTCTCCAGCTCCCTATTTCGTGGAGTACGATTTCTACGTTGCCAATCACGGCGGGAAACTGGTGCGGGTCCCGACGAAGGATTTTACCTTTGAACTGGATCTGGATGCCATGGAAAAAGCGATCAATGCCAACACCAGAGCCATTATCATCAACTCCCCCAACAACCCCACGGGGCAGATCTATTCGCGGGAGGAACTGACCCGTCTGGCGGAGATCATCAGTGCCGCCGAAAAGAAATACGGCCGTGTGATTTACGTTGTATCGGATGAACCGTACCGTTTTCTCAACTTCGACGGGGTGGAAATTCCCTGTGCTTTCGATATATTTGAACACAGTGTCATTATGGGTTCCTACTCAAAGAACCTCTCACTGCCCGGTGAACGTCTGGGCTATATTGCAGTCTGCCCCAAAATCGCCGATCGCGAAGAACTGCTGGGAGCTTTGACGCTCTGCAACCGTATTCTGGGCTTTGTCAACGCTCCTGCCGTCGGTCAGCAGCTTCTGCTGGCGTGTATGGATTCCACGGTCGATCTCAACATATACCGTGAACGCCGGGAAGCCATGGCGCAGGTGCTTACGAATGCCGGAGTGGAATTTACGATGCCCCGCGGAGCCTTCTATTTCTTCCCGAAATCCCCGGTGGAAGACGAGCGCGTGTTTGTGGATGCCCTGTTGAAAGAGCGTGTTCTTGCCGTACCCGGCCGCGGCTTCGGCAAGCCCGGTTACATCCGCCTGACCTTCTGCGTGGGCAAAGAGACCATTCTCAACTCCGCCGAAAGCATCGCCAACGCCGTAAAAAACTGCCGTTGAGGGTAACTGGTCCGGAAGTTGCGGTGACTTATAGAAAAGATGATGTTATTGTTAAAAGAGAACCTTGAACCTTAACAAATATTTTTTATCTTTTCCAATATTTCCCCGCAACAAATGTTCCATGAAAATTTCTTTGCCCGGTCCAGACCTTTGAGGGAAAAAATTTCACGTTCTTCTGCATGTTGTGCGGCATGAAGCATTTTTCGGGCAATATCATCTGCATCGAGCGGATCTGCGTAGATGGCGGCTTCTGCTGCCACTTCCGGAATACTGCTGACGTTACTTACAAGACACGGAGTACCGCAACTCATCGCCTCAAGTACCGGAAGTCCGAAGCCTTCGTAAAGAGAGACAAAGCAGAAAAAATCCGCCGTGGAGTAGAGTGCCGGAAGATCAGTGTCATCAACATAGCCGGTGAAGCAAAACGCTTCTTCCGGAATGTTTTCCCGGCGGGCATAGTCAAGTATAGGCTCCATTGTTCCGGAAACGTTTGAACCGCTGAATACCATCACCCAGTCAGGAAGATCACGCCTCACTTTGCAGAAAGCTGTAAAAAGGCGGTTGAGATTTTTATGTTTGGCAAGAGAACAATGAGAGAAAAATATCTTTTTTCCGATAGGGATACCGTACTTTTTTCGTATATTTTCAAGCAGTGATTTATCCGTTACCCGACAGAAATGTTCCGATGCAGCAAGGTAGACGACCTGAATATCGTTTTGGGAAATTTCCGGAAACAATCGTTTAAAATCATTGCCGCTTGAGTGTGATATGGTAAGATAATTTTCCTGTGCAGAGAGACCTTTTATCAACTTGGTATACCACTGCGGGGCGTGATGGATGTATTCCGGAAAGACTGACGGAATGGTATCATAAAGCATTGTACAGCACTTGGACCGACCAATGATTTCTTTAATATATTCCGGGATCAGATACATGAGAGAAAGAAAGACCGTTTCTTTTGCAATATTTTCAGGTATATTCAATCTCGATGAATGTGACAGCGGACTCAATATGCGTGCCGCTTTTCTGATGATACGCACAGGGAGAGTGCCTTTGTGATTTTCTGTAATGGTGAAAATGAAATCAAAAAATCTTGAAAAAATTCCCGAATTACAGAACGTTCTTGACAATATGAAGTCAACGTATTGCGGAAATTCCTGTTTTAATACAAAAATCGTTTTAAAACTGTCATCCGCCTGTTCTCTGGTAATGTTGAAGTAGAGAGTGATATCATCCCGCAGAAGAAGTTCTCTCAATATATTTTTTACAGTGAAAAATATTCCGCTGCGGCCTCCATCCTGAAAATAACCGTTTTTCAATGGAGTAATATCCAAAATCAGTTTCTTTTTCTCCATTTGTTCAATCCTTGGTTCGACAGTTCTGCATGAATATACGGGAGAGACCGGATGTTATCTGAATTAAAACAGTCTCTCCCGTTTTATTAGTTCTGTTCCCGCTTTAAATCGGCATCTACCATCATGCAAATCAATTGTTCCAGAGAGGTTTCCGGTGTCCAGCCGAGGACTCTTTTGGCTTTGGAGGGATCGCCGCGCAGCAAATCAACTTCAGCCGGGCGGAAAAATTCGGGATCGATCACCACGTAGTCTTCATAATTCAATCCCACATATTCGAAGGCAATTTTGCACATCTCACGGATCGACGATGTGCGACCGGTTGCAATAACGTAGTCATCCGGAGTATCCTGTTGAAGCATCAAATGCATGGCTTTTACATAATCTCCGGCAAATCCCCAATCCCGTTTTGCATCAATATTTCCCAAGCGCAACTCTTTTTGTTTGCCCAATTTGATTTTTGCAACGGCAGATGTGACTTTTCTGGTTACGAATTCAATTCCGCGCAGGGGAGATTCGTGATTAAACAGAATTCCGCAGCAACCGAATATATTGTAACTTTCTCTGTAATTTATCGTTGCACTGTGGGCAAAAAGTTTAGCCACGCCGTAGGGGCTTCGCGGATGAAACGGTGTTGTTTCGGATTGAACGGGATACTCCTTCAATCCTCCGAATAATTCACTGGTCGAAGCCTGATAATATCGGGCTTCAGGACAAAAACGGCGGACGGCTTCCAGTAATTTCATTGCTCCCAATCCTGTGACTTCTGCGGTCAGCAAGGGTTGCGCCCAACTGGCTGCGACAAAACTTTGCGCCCCCAAATTATAAACTTCATCCGGTTTGCAGGAAAAAAGAATAGACATCAAACTTGCAGAGTCGGTCAAATCTCCCTTTTGCAATTTGATTTTATCCAGAATGTTGAAATATTCCAAACGCCAAGTGCTTGGAGTGCTGCGTCTGGTAATCATGCCATAGACCTCATAGCCCTGTTCAAGCAAATATTTTGCGAGGTAGGCTCCATCCTGTCCGGTAACGCCTGTGATCAATGCTTTTTTCTGCATAATTTTACGATTTCAAAAGTTGATTTTTTATAATAAATTATTGAAAATGATATTTCAGAGAATTTACTTCTATTCTCCAAGACTCTCCGCATGAGTTTATTTTCCTTGTTTGAACGATATTTCCTGAAAATCAGTACAACTATTTTGAGATAATATAACTCCAGTTTCCTGAATTGCAAGCAATAAAATAAACTTTATCCGGTGCATCGAATAAATTTTCTGAAATTTCTGAAACCAGAACTGCCGTTGAGGGTGAATTTACTTGCGTTTCCAGAATGAACACTCCAGCAGTTGCGGTGCTTCGGTTTGGGGATCGGAAAAACTGATTTCGATATCTCTGCCGCCGCCGCTTAAATACCAGTTGGGGGCTGTGGACAGCGGCACAAGATAGGTCTCTGCTCCGCCCCAGAAATCCATACTGTTCCGCCCCTTGCCGTTGAAGTCATCCTGCCACTGCACCCGGATCATGCGGGAGGCTATGGGACGGTCGAAACGCAACAGCAGAAAATCTCCGGAAAAACTCCCCGGCTGAAGTTTTATCCCCTGCGGGGAGGTCATATACTGATTTGCCCCCGGCGTCATCAGCCGCTGGAGTTTTTCTGCAAGTTCCGTAACGGATGCTCCCCACGTTTTCGGATAGCCGTCGATTTTTTTATCCGCTACGGCATCGGCGAGAATGGTGATGTCGTCCAAGGTTCCGGGCTGTACCATTTTGTTGTTCTCCAACCGTTTTTCTTCGCCTTTACGGATCATCCATACTTTTCCGTTGACATCTTTGAATACCCGGTAATTATCCAGCAACAGTTTGTATAGCGGATAGGCTCGCAGAGGAAGTTTCCCCTCATGAAATTCGATGTTCCTCCCCTCGATCAGAGCCAGTACCGGGAGATTTTTTGCCACTTCTCCGGCGAGTTTCTGCGCCAACTTCGGTTCGCCCGCATAGAAGTAAGCGGGGTAACGCATGGCGATCGGCAGATCGTGGTAGGCGTAAAGTGCCGCATTGTTGGCGAGATCCCAGACGGTCTCTCCGGGTTTCAGAATGGTTTTGAGAAAATCACGGATCTGCAGATGATGTTTGTAGTGTCCCGCATCCAAAGCGGCATTTCTGCCGAGAGCGGGGAGCCCCTCTTTTGCCGGATTTACGGTATTTTCCGGTTCATAAAGTTTGCCGGAACTGTGTTTGGTCAGATTTTCCAGGCACTCCATTTGTTTTCCGTAGACCCCGCAGCCGATGAAGAAGACCGCCACACAGAAAATATGGAGATATTTCTGCTGTCGAACCACCGTTTTGTACCATACCGGAATAAAAACGGCCCAGACAAGCGAAGAGAAAATGTAAATGCGGGAGTAATTGCTCACATCCACCCGTCCGCCCGCACGCTGGATCATGATGATCGAAAGGATCGCCAGTGCTGCCAGTGCAAGATAACGGCGGAACTCCCGTTTTCCGCCGGGACGCAGAAACAGCAGTGTCGCACAAAAAATTCCCCCCATGACAATAAAGCCGTAGCGGAAACAATCCCACAACACACCGCTTGTAACGGGGCTCTTGTTCATTCCCGGCATGTGAGGTACACAGTGGACCGTCGTGTAAGACCCGCTTTGCAAAAAGAGAATGTCCAGCACTGCAAAGCACATGTTCCGCAGAAGCGGAACGGCAAGCACTGCCGCCGCACAGACGGCAACTGCAATGCAGAAACGGTAAAAGGATTTCCGCTCCGTCATGAAACTGTCCCAAACCGCATAAAACGCCAGCGGAAACATCGCAATATACATGGGAAGAAAATCCGTGAGCGAATAGATCACTCCGCCGATCCCCAGAAGAACGAACCAACAGAGAAACGCCGTCGGGCGGTTGTCCCAACGCTCCCCGGCAAGCCAGAGCCAGCAGAGAAAGGCGCACAGCACCCCCGCCCCCATGATCGGGGAAAGTCCGGTCAATGTCAGCAGTCCGGCAAGTGCGGCGATCAGTCCGGTCTTCCGCCGGAGCATGGCAAGCGCAATGCCGTAAAGCGGCAGATCCGCCCATTTCATCATGCTGTTCAGAAATGAAAAATCATGTCCCTTGAAAAGCCAGAGCAGAAATCCCGGCAGATAATTGATCCCGCCCCGGCTGGGAACGTAATCGATGTAAGGAACTGCCCCCTGCTGAACGAGCGAAAACCACGGCAGAACGATCTCGCTGTTGTGGTAGTCGTCACCGTGGATCCCCGGCCATGTGTCGGGCAATGCGCAGAAAAGTGAGACAAACGCCAGAAGCGGCATTGTCGGAACGCAATCGGTAAAACATTCACTTCTTTTCCGCAGAGCGGCGGCAAGCGAATACCACGATGTCAATATCAGCACGATTACGATCAGCCGGGGAAGAATATTGAAACCGGCATCAAATATTTCCCCATTCTTCAAAACCATTTCCGGCGGAAGCAGATAACAGAAGCCGAGCGGAAGCCCCGCCTGTGATGCAGTAAGAAGCAAGTGCCAGTTTTCCCGTTTTACCGAATAACAGAGCAGCACCGCACAGAATAAAACCATGAGCGGAAACAGCGGCAGCCCGAGGCGGTTTCCCGCGACTCCGGCGCAGTAACAGGAGCCTCCCGCCAGAAAGAGGGAGGAGAGCAGCAGCAAAGGCGCAAGCGGCTGCTGTTTGTTTTTCAGAAGAGTTCCGGCAGAGAGGACGACTGTTCCGGTAAGGACTCCGGCGGCAGAAACGAGCATCAGCGGCAGAAAGTTCCGCACGAAAACCGTCTGCCCCGCCATAATTGCCGCCGGGATCAGCGAATACAGGGCAACTTGCTGTGCCATCTCTTCCCTGCCGCTTGCCTGCCATTTGCCGTAGAGTTTGCGCAGAAAGCAGAATAACAGGATAAACAGGAGAAGTCCGCAGTAAAACGCATTGTACTCATAACTTTTTCCCATGGATGCCATTGCCAGAAAGCCCCCCGCAAAATCGGTATATGTTTCGGGGAACGGCGCACCGAGCATCCAGACGAAACTTCCGGCAGCGGCGGCGGGGATGGCGGCTTGAAGCACGATACACAACAGCGACAGCGGACTCAACTGCGGCTGCTCCTTTTTGTTGTTCATGTACCAGATCAGGAATACGGCGGCAAAAAGCAGCGGGATTTGGATAAGCATTTCAATTCTCCGTGGTATCAGGGGTTATAAAGCAAGATGACGTGATTTTACCTGCGAGCAGTTCTTCAACACTTCTCAATACTTCAGCGCATGAAATGTGTGCCGTACAACTTGGATTGCAGGGGCAGGGGAGGGAATCTTTGTGGACACAGGGCGTACAGTTCCTTCCGGCGCACAGCAGTATTTCAGGATAATCCTTGAAGGGACGCGCCAGGGAGCGCGGTTCTGTTGCACCCCACAAACTGACGGCAGGAGTGCCGCTCAAGCGGGCAAGGTGCAATGGCGCACTGTCAATGCCGACAAACAATGCACTGCGCCGTATGGCGTTGAAAGCGGTTTGGAAATTCGCCTTGCCGCACCAGTTTTCTGCGCGGTTCCGGCGGGAGGCGGAGAGCATCTGCCGCAGTTGTTCGCCCCGTTCCCGGTCGGAGGGCGCACCGAGGATGATAATAGAAAACTCTTCGTGAAGTGCTGAAAATTCTTCCAGAAAACAGCCCCACTTGTCCAAATCCCATTCCCGGCGCAGACTCAGTGCGCTGCAAAAGGGGGCGGCGATCAGTGTTTTTTCTTTTTCGGCAGTTCCGGAAACCCGGAACTGCTGCGGATGTTCCGGCAGCACTTCAGCTCCGGCAAGACGTGCGGCACGGTCATAGGCATCGTACATGTAAACATCTTTGCCGACATAAATCGTTTCGTCCCACAGACATTTTTCGCCCGGTTGTGCCAGTCCTATGGAGCGGGAGGCGGAGAGCCATGCCGTAAGAATATGCGTGAAGCGGGAGTAAAGTTCAAGGTCGATCAGGATACTTGCTGTGGAACACAGCAAGTGTTTCAGCTGAAACAACGTTTTCAACGCGGCAAAAGGGCGTTGCGGGGAAAAGAGGAATATTTCATCGTAAATTCCGAGCAATTCTGCATTCGGGCGCACCTCCGGCGTGGTCAGCAGCAGAAAACGTGCCGCCGGGAAGCGTTGTTTCAGAGCCAGCACTGCCGGAGCCGCCAACGTCAGAGAGCCGCCGCCGAGAAATTTGACGACGGCGACCGTTTTGACCTCTTCCGGTTTTGCAAGGACGTTCTTTTTGCGGAATAACCTCAAAAAAAGATAGCCGATGCTTCCCAGTATACGGTCTGCTTTACATGCCAGAGAAAGATTCATGATGAAAAAAGCACTCCTTTGCGGGGAGTGCTTTGAGAACGTCTGCTTTTACTGCATTGCCAGAAGCGAGAAGACCAGCGCGAAGATGGCGCAAGTCTCGATCACACCGAGGATCATCAGGTAGTTGGCAAAACCCTGATTGGTTTCGGCAAAAGCGTTACAGCCTCCGGCAGCGGCTTTGCCCTGAAAGAGAGCAGAAGTGCCCAGTGCCAGACCGCCGAAAACAGCGATGGCAAGGTAGAGCGGCCAACTGGTCGCAGTGGCGTTGGCGGCGTTGCCTTTGAGGAAGATCATCATCAGCAAGCCGTAAATCGTCTGTGAGAGCGGGGCACCTGCCATTGCCAGCAGCAGGAAGGGGGCGGGCTTATCTTGCAGATAGCACTTCTTCCATGCGCCGATGGCGGCGGCACCGGCGATACCGCAGCCCAGTGTTGAACCGATCGCAGCAAGACCGACAGCGATGTAGCCGCCGGCGGCGGCGATTGATTTGACCATTTCGATTTCCATTTAGTTTTCCTCCGTTTTTATTTTATTTTGAAAAGGTTGAAATTTGATACCGCCCCAGCAGAGTCCGACGTGGTTGGAAAATTCCAGCGTATTCAGACGGACTCCGTGGACCATTACGCTCATCAGACAGAGCGCAAGGTTCAGACCATGGCCGAAGAGCAATATCACCGCAGAGGCGACCGCCAGATACGGGCTGATATGAAAGACATCCTTTGCCATGCCGTTGAAACTGTCAGCGATGTAGAACCCCGCCATACCCACCGCAAAAAGACGGATATAAGAGAGTACATCAGTGAAACTGTTGATGATGTTGAAGGGGAATTGGAAAACCGCCGCCGGATCTTTCCAGTTCACGTCACTGAAAATGACCATGACCAGCCCCACCGCGAAAAATCCCCACATGAAATTCGGGAACGCCCCCGGATAAACCAGCAGTTTCAAAATCAGAATAAAGTTGCCCGTCAACACCAAAATCCAGCCGATGTTGGAGACGTAACTCTTGAAGTTCCCCTCTGAAACGGCTTTCCAGAGCCGCCCCATGGAGAGTTGTACCAATGCCAGAATAAAGCAGAAACACATGGTATTTGCATTTTTGTCCGGACTGCTGGCGAGGGCGGGGAGCTTTGCCCAGTTCATCCAATCGGGCATGGTCGTACCGAAAACGTTATCCGTGACAACGCCCCAGATGACAGTGGCGATACTCAACAGGCCGAAAAGCCGCAGGGGAACGCGGGCGTTTTCATTCTTCCGGAATTTGACAGCGGCGGCGATCGTTGCGGCAAGGAAAATCAGACCGTAACCGGCATCCCCGACGATCATCGCGTAGAAAATGGTAAAGAAAATCAATACGCCCGAAGAGACATCCAGTTCATCATATCCGGGGGAGATGCCCAGAAAGTTGAAAAGCGGTTCGATCACCTGTACCCAGCGCGCCCGTTTGATGAGGGTCGGTACGGTGTCGCCTTCGGCAGGGTCGGAAATCAGCAGACCCCAGCCGTTTTCTTTGGCGGCTTTCTGAAGTTCCGGAACCGCATTTTCCGGAACAAAACCGGTCAGAGAAACGATCGCTCCGTGAAGTCCGAGCGCATCGGCGGCGGCGGAGAGAGAACACTCGTTATCCAGTTTATTCAAATAGTGTTTGATCGGGGCGATGGCATCGTAAAGTTTATCGAGTGCATCGTCGCACCAGTCCAGTTCGGCTTGCAGAGCTTCGGCTCTGCGGCGCAGTTCGGCGGGGTCGTCGCCTTCCATAAGGCGGAATTCGGGGAGCGTATCCGGTTCAGGCGGTGTCAGGGTCGTTACCACATAGTGACAGCGGATGCCCTCATCGTCGATGACCGAGATCTGCAGATCCTCCCTTTCCTGCAATTCGGCGAGTTTCTGGGCTGAACTGCAGCAGAGGGTAAGGTAGATCCCCTTATTCCGCAGTTCTTCCAGTTGGGAAAGTTCAAAATTCCCCCAGACTGCCAGTGCATTGAGGCGGCTTTTTACCGTATCGAGGTCATTGAGGACGGCGGAACGTTTTTCAAAAATCTCTTCTGCTTTGGCAAGGGCATGTTGACCGCTCAGGGTGGAACCGGGTTTGCCGGTGCGTCCGGCGAAATGTTTTTCCAGAGCCGTCAAAGTCCGTCTGCTTTCTGAAAGCGTATCGTTGAGTTCGGCAGTGTTGGCGGAAACGGCGGCATTGCGGCTTTCGATCTGCATCACGCCGAGGTCACGCAGTGCGGAGAGCGTGGAATTGCTTTCACTTTCCATCGCCAGCAGGGTTACTTTTTTCATCGGTACGATCATAAGAGGAGTCCTTTTCTTTCATCAGGAACGGATTTGTCCGTCGCCCCGCACCAGATATTTATAAGAGGTCAACTCATCGGCACCCATGGGGCCGCGGGCGTGAAGTTTGTCGGTACTGATGCCGATTTCCGCCCCCTTGCCGAATTCCCCGCCATCGGTGAAACGGGTGGAGGCGTTGGCATAGAGGGTGGAGGAGTCCACGTTGGCAAAGAAGTACGCCACATTTTTTTCATCGGAACTGATGATGCCGTCACTGTGGCGGGAACCGTAGAAATTGATATGTTCCACGGCTTCTTCCACAGAATCGACCATTTTGACCGTCAAAATCAAGTCGAGGTATTCGGTGTGGAAGTCATCTTCCGTTGCGGCGAGGACTTCGGGAGCGTACTTGCAGAAATCTGCATCACCGCGCAGTTCGACCTTGCATTTCTTCATGGAGTCGAGAAAGGCGGGAATGAATTTTTCTGCCGCCTTGCGGTTGATGAGCAGCGTTTCGAGCGCGTTGCATGCACTGGGACGCTGGACTTTGGCATTTTCCACGATGGGAACGGCTTTGGCAAAGTCGCAGTTTTCATCGATATAGAGGTGACAGACCCCTTTGTAGTGTTTCAGAACGGGCATGGTGGCTTCAGCCATGACCAGCCGGATGAGCCGTTCGCCGCCGCGCGGGATGACCAGATCGATATAGCGGTCCATTTTGAGCAGCAGATTGACGGCGGCGTGATCGGTCCACGGCACGAGCTGAACGGCACCGTCGGGCAGATCGCAGGCTACGGCGGCACGGTTGAGGATCTCCGCCAGAACCATGTTGGAACGGAACGCCTCTTTGCCGCCCCGCAGAATAACTGCGTTGCCCGCTTTGATACAAATTCCGGCGGCATCGACGGTGACATTGGGGCGTGCCTCAAAAATAATGCCGATCACACCGAGGGGAACTGAAATTTTTGTGATTTCAAGACCGTTGGGGCGGGTGGTTTTTTCGAGGATGCGTCCAACGGGGTCATTTTGGGCGGCGACGGTGCGCAGACCGTCAGCCATCTCTTTGATGCGGCGGTCGTTGAGGGTCAGGCGGTCGAGCATTGCCGCACCGATCCCGGCGGCGCGGGCGGCATCAAGATCCTGTTCATTGGCTTTTTTGATTTCGGCAATGGAATTTTCCAATTCCTCCGCCATCCGGCAGAGGCATTTTGCCTTTTCCGGTGCGGACAGGACTGCCAGCGCACGGGCGGCACGCTGAGCGCGGCGGCCCATATCATCTAATATTTTCGCCATTTCTTCCGGCGGGATCGAACTTGTCACAAATTACTCCATAATTATCTGAAATACACATAATTTGATATAAGATACCCTTTCAAACGGTTTCTTGCAAATCAAATCCGGTAAAAAAAGCGTTTTTTTTGCTTTTCTGCAAAATATTGGCTGCAACAGCGGAAAAAGGACGCCGTGAACAGCACCGCCTGATACTGTCCACCGCGTCCATAAAATCCATTATTGTCTTTCCTGTCCGGCCGGTCGGCCAAGTGGCTTATTCCGCCTGAAGCAGCAGGATCGACCTTGCCGGCAGCAGAATACCGTCCTTTGGAATAACCATTGTTCCGGAGAGGAGACGGTATTCGTTGGGCGTGACCGCACTGTTGTCGTAAGCGTCCAACTGACGGTATTTGCACTTTTCCGGGAAACCGGGATAATCCAGTTTGAGGGCAACTGGAATATTCAGCGGATTGGACGCAACCACAGTGGCTTTGCCTTCCGCATTGACTCCGGCATAGTATCCGCCGGGGGCTCCGTCAGAAGCAATGGCATCCACCTGATACAATGCTCCCCCGGAAAATTCCGCCAGCATCGCATAGCAGTGCGTTCCGGGGGACGGAACATACTGTTTGGCGAAATAGCGGGTATGATTGCGGCTGGAGGGGTCAACAAACCAGTTGGCTCTGCGTCCTTTCAACGGCGGAGGCGGATTTTTGCCGTGAAGCCATTTGAATACCCGCTCAAGATCCGAAAAAGAGACGTCGTAGCGGGTCATTCCGAAATAAGGTGATTCAAAATCATGGTAGACTGCCATATCCACCCTGGGGTCGGAGAGCAGTTTCCCCCAGTTGTAACAGAGAGCCAATGCCTGGGCAAATGAGGGCTGGATGCGGAAAGGTTCGTATGTCCACAAATTGAAAATACTGGTTTCGCTGACGGAGATTTTTTTGCCGTCTCCCCCCCGTTTTGAGAGATTTCCCGAAAACCGCACATCCGCCCGTGCAAAAGCATCGTAATCAGCGGTTTTGTAACTGGGGGCGGGACGGGGCCAACTGGCGTAGGGATAATGAGTTGTTACGCCGGTCACATACTGCCACACGTTACGTTTCTCCAATTCCTGCTGAAGATTTTTCATGCCGGTAACGCAAATGGGTTTGCCGGGATCGTATTTGACGATCACGGAAATAAAGGCGGCGCAGACATCGGCATATTGAGTCGGGGTCATGTAGGCAAACTCTTCATTGCCGAGTTCCCAGTAGTCCACCCTCTTTCCGGAGAGGATGCCTTTTTGAAACGCCCGTTCCAGTGCGGCTCCCGCTTCAACGTGGCGCGAGGCGGTAACGGGCAGTTTGCAGTTTCGGGTGAAACGGGTCGAAGCAATGGGCTGGATTTTATTCTGCTCATCCACAAAGAAACTGGTATTGAGCTGATAAATCACTTTAACGCCCGCTTCGTGCATGGCATCGGCAAATTCGGCAAAAGGAACCAGATTCGGAGCATTTCTGCCGGTATTCATTTTGTAAAGTTTCTGGGCAAGTTCCTTGCTTTCGGGCAGATACCAGTGACTTTCCGTACCGCCGGGATAACGGGCGGAACGGACACCGCAATCTTTCAGAAACCGGGCAAAGACACGCCGTTTTTCCACATTCTGTTCTCCGGGGAGCGTGCCGTTGCGGACGCCGCTGAAGTGACCGACCATATTGACGCCGAAGTGGAAGGGGGTCGGTTTGCTCACGGTTTTTGCCGTATCCACTTTCAGCGTCACGGCACGGTCGGCGAGATGTGCGGCGGTAAGTCCGGTGATCTCCACCGACTTCAGGGGAACAGTTGAACCGTGTTCTCCCATCTGGAGCAGCAGTTCCAGACAGTTGGAGTCCGCCGGAATGGTCAGATCACGGGTCAATTCCGTGCCGGAAGCGGCATCGCCGGGACGTATGGTGAAATTCCAGTAATGGTTGCCGGAAACCTTCCCGCCGATAAAAATGGCGATTACCGTATAGGGAGCGGAGGAGACCGCCTTGCCGGTCGTCAGGGTCAGGCGCAGAGCCTTGTATTTGCCCCGGGGAACTCCGAAACGTTTGGTGAGCCGCAGCGGTTTGGAGGCAACTGCTCCTTTGCTGTCCACCGTAAGAGCGTTTGGTACGCTGTTTTTCCATGCGGTTTTGAATTCCTCTGCGCCGGAGCGGTAATACAGACCTTTTGCGGCAAGCATCCCGCAGCAGAAAAACAGCAGTAAACTCAACTTTCTTTTCATAATTTCACCTCAAACTGTGTAATGGAGCGGGGACGGAGCGTCAAATCGAGCGTACCGTTTTTGAAATTGCGGCGGACTTCAAAGGGATCGGAGGGCGTATCGACTCCCTCATAGGCTTTCCAGCTGATGCCGCTGCCGACAGCCGTTTGTGATTTGGCGGCAGGATAATTCACTGTCACTTTGCGGGGGTTTTCTCCGCGGTGAACGAGGGTGAACAGCAGACGGTTATCCTTGCGGGTGACGAAACTGCTGAAAAGGAAGTTCTTTTCGGGCGTATCGGTCACGGTTTCCGCTTTCAGCACGTCCATACCGACGTGGCGGGCGAGAATATTCTGCGCTTCGCCGCAGGGGTGTACGATATAATCCCGGCGAACAATCCGGGTCGGCAAATGTGTTGCCGGAATTTTGCCGTTCGGCGGAATGGTCCGGTATCCTTTCAGTTCCGGACAGAAATAAGCCTGCGTCAGGATCATGCCGAAATAGGCGGAATCCATGTCATGAAATGCCAAAGATGTGAGGTCGCCGATATTCATTGCTTCAATCCAGTTGGAGGCAAAGAGCAATCCCTGTGCCGGTGAAGTTATGGCATTGAACGCATCCCAGGTATGGAATTTGAATGTACTGGTTTCAGACCCGGACATTTTCAAGTGATCATATCCGGCATTCCGTATCATTTTCATGTGCGCTCTGGTATTGATCGCCCAGTTGGAACGGCCGCAGACCATACGGCGCATATCGTAAATATCTCCGGCGGGTTCCCAATGATCGCCCCACGGATAATGAGCGGTCAGTGCGGTGATATCTTTGATGACACCGTGTTTATCCAGTTTCTTGCAAAGTTCTGCAGTCCATGAATTACCGGTCACAAGAATCGTGGCGTCGGGAACATGCTTCTTGATAACCTTGGTGAAAGCCGCAGCAATAGCGGCATAATCATCGCAGCTCATCAAGGCAAAATCTTCGTTGCCTATTTCCCAGTAACGGATAGTATTGGGCGGCAGTTTGCTGATAAAGTCATCCAGTTCAGCGGCGGCTTCGGCAATACGTTCCCTGCCCCGGAATTCCGGAAAATTTTTCACTCTGAAGTTATCGGTGATGGGATAAACATTGCCGTCTTTTGCGGTAAAAAACATGGTATTGGTTTCAAAGAGCAGTTCAAAACCGTAGGTGCGGCAGAAGTCAATCACATTGCCGATTTCAGGATAACCGTAACGATTGACCGAACCGACTTTGAATTTCTTGAAATACTGTTTGTGGGCAGCCTCTCCGGAAATAAAATACTGATGCGTCGGCATACCGCCGGGAAAACGGATCACTTTAATGCCCGCTTTGCGGAGAGCCGCCGCAAATTCACCCCGCTGTGACCGGGGGTTGCTTTCGGGCAGTGTTCCCAAATAGATACCGGCATGATACCAGTCGGCATTAGTGGTAAAATGAAGTTCAGACAGTTCTTTTTTGACAACTTCGTCAGTAATTTTGAGTTTGACCGGAGTTGTTTCAGCAAGCATCTCTTTTACCGTAGGCTGACGGCTGACGATGATACGGTCGATATCAGCTTTACCGGCTCCGTAGAAAATACCGCAATCCAAGCGGAATTTGACAGTTCCGGCGGGGAGAGTGAATTCCAACTGTTCATTATCCCACCACCCGTCACGGATACGGTCGATGATCTGCCATTCGTTGATCTTTTCATCGCGTTTGAAAAAGTGCTGAACTCTGCCCCGTTCATTTCCGGCGGCATCAAAGAATACAGCACGGACACCGGCTCCGCTGTTGTCACGGTCGCTCAACGTTTTGTTGCGGAGCCAGAACGTGACCCGGTAGGAACGGCAGACGGGAGCAGGCGGAGTATTGACCCACTGGGAAAAATAATTTTCCGTATCCTTCAATTTGACCGGGACTTTGATCGTCAGCATGGAGCGGGACTCCATGCCTTCGGATTTGTCCACCCCGCCCGCAGTTCCGGCGTGCAGATGAGAGGTGAACCCCTTCTGCCCCTCTTCAAAATCGCCGTTGGTGATAAGGTTGCCGGGCAGGATATCGCCGGCACCGGCTGCGGCAGCAAAACACAATGCTCCCGCAAAAACTGCTTTTGTAAACATTTCAGTTCCTCAATGATATTTATATTTATATGTATTTTATCAATAGTGATCTTCGTAGGTAAGCATCGTACCGTTATTCATGATCTGGGCAAGACGTTTCACATTTTCAACGTGACCGTCGGCATAAGAGACATTGCCCGTCCGTTCATGATGACCGTACATTTTTTTATTGTTGCCGAAACAGTAATCGCGAAAAATGAAAACATCGGACGGTCCGAGAGGTCCCTTGAATGCCCAGGCATGGGTGTCATTGCCATAGTAGTTCTGTTTCATGGTTCCGCCGAGCTGGGAATGACTGTAACGGTAGTTGAACTGATAGTCGCTGGTGTGGTTCTTGCTGTAAAATCCGGTTTCCATATCCCGGCTGGTGGGGCAGTCCAGTAATGTGGAAGAAGACCAGCCATCGACATCCGGACCTTTCCAGCGTTTCCACTCCCATGCTCCCAACTGCTTGAGATAAGTACCCAAACGGTTGACTGCAAACTGGGTCGTATTGACATCGGGAGTAGATTCGTATGTCTTGTAGTCCCACTTCTGGGCACTGGGGATGCGGTCGCCGTTATCATCGGCGTAAAACTGAACCGCCATACCAACTTGCTTGAGCTGGTTCATGCACTGAGTCTTGATCGCTGCCGCCCGTGCCTTGTTCAAAGCGGGCAAAAGCATAGCAGCAAGGATTGCTATTATGGCAATTACGACCAACAGTTCGATGAGGGTGAATTTCTGTTTCATTTTGAGTTCTCCTTTTATTTGGTTGAAGTTCTTTGGGGAAATTTATTTCTGTAATGAAAATGGAAACTTTCTGTATTGAGATTACGGACGCTGGAACGCTCCTTGAAAGTGCAGATAAACACCTCATCTTCCACCTTCTCCCGGGATTGGATACACTTCACGAGAAGTTTGACGGCGGCTTTGCCCATCTGCTGTGTCGGCTGTGCCAGTGTCGTGATACCGAGATCGAGGAGTTCACCGTGTTCTTCGCAGGAAAGAATGGAGATGTCTTCCGGAATTTGGATATTGCTCCCCCGCAGACCGAGATAAAAACGGCGTGCCAACTGACTGTTCGCAAAAACAAGAGCCGTCGGCGGAGCGGCGGAAGTTGCAATGGAATTCAACGCTCCGAAAATAGATTCATTGATATCGTGGAACAGCCAGTGCTGTATTTTTTCTTCCGGTGCAGACTTCTGGAAAATGCGCCTGAAACCGGCGCAGAAATGTTCATGATCGGAGTCTCCGGAGATGCTGACCAGCCCGACACGGCGGTGACGGTGGTGCAGCAGATAACTTGCCGCCTCCTCACCTTTCCGGAGAGCATCGGCTCTGACCTCCGGAATGGAATTTTGGAGAACGGCATTTATTCCCACCATCGGGATATCGTAACGGCTGATTTCATTAAGCAGTTTATACAAATAATGGTTGCCCGGAATGATAAGCCCCTGAAGCCGGTAAAACGCGACCATATTCCGGAGATATTCCGGATTGCAGGTATTTTCAGAGAGGGTGATGATCATGGAAGAATACCCCAGAGCATTGGCGGCAGAAACAATGCCGTCCAACAGAAAAGAGACGTAAGCATTGCAGATAAAATCAGGATATTGATAAACGACAACTCCGATTGCACTGCAGGGAACTGAATTTTTTTGCGGCTTTGACGTTTCTTCTGCCAGTTCTCTGGCAAGAGCCTGCACCCGGCGGATCGTCTCCGGTGCGTGACCGAGTTTGCCGTTGAGAATGCGCGAAACAGTGGCGATACTCACGCCTGCTTTTTCTGCGATTTTCTGTACGTTGTTTCTGGCCATAGCCTCTCCTTTCGTGATAAATTATACTGCAAAATAAAAGTTTTTGCAACTGATTTTACGAGTTGTGCAAAATTTTCGGAAAAACTTTTTCCGTTTTTTACATAAAATTAAAAATATTTATCTTGTAACAACTTGACTATCAATATAAATGCGTGTAAAAAATCAAATCTCCCATCAACAGACAACGGGAGATTTGATTTTTTGTAAAAACAGGTTTTTTGCGTTGGGATTACTGTTTTTTCTCTGCGATTTTTGCGCCGATACCGTTCAGTTTTTCCACCAGATTTTCGTAACCGCGGTAGATCACTTCGGCGGAGTTGATCGTGCTGTTACCTTTGGCGCACAATGCGGCAATGACCATCGCCATTCCTGCCCGGATGTCAGGACTGGACAGCGTCATGCCGTGCAGTTGCACCGGACCGGTGATGACCACCCGGTGGGGGTCGCAGACAATGGCGTTCGCCCCCATACTGATCAGACGGTCGGCAAAGTAGATGCGGCTTTCAAACATCTTTTCAAAGAACATCACCGAACCTTCGCACTGGGTCGCCGTCACGATGGAACAACTCATCATATCCGAGGGGTACTGCGGCCATGGTCCATCGGAGATCTGGGGAATGTGACCGCCGAAATCGCACTGCACTTTGCCGTGCTGCCCGCCCGGGAAAAAGATGTGATCCGAATGGAGTTCCATCTGAAAACCCAACCGCTCAAAGACGCGGCGGAGCATCCAGTAATGACGAACCGTTGTGCCGTGCAAAGTCAGTTCACTGCCGGTCGCGGCGGCGAGAGCCAGAAAACTTCCTGCCTCAATATGGTCGCCGGTAATGGTATGTTCTGCACCGTGCAGTGTTTCGACACCTTCGATCTCAATGGTGTTGCTGCCCGCCCCTGAAATCTTTGCCCCCATCTTGTTGAGCAGATTGGCAAGGTCGGCGACATGGGGTTCGCCCGCCGCATTGTAGAGGGTGGTTTTCCCTTGGGCAAGTACACTGCCGAGCAGGATCTGTTCGGTTGCGGTGACACTTGCTTCATCGAGGAAAAGTTCTCTGCCGTGCAGACCTTTTTCCGCCTTGAAGCCGTAATACTCTTCGCCCTCCATAACGGCACCGAGTTTGCACAGTCCGTAAAAATGGGAGTCCAGCCGCCGTCTGCCGATGACATCCCCGCCGGGCGGGTAGAGTTTGGCACTGCCGCAGCGCGCCAGCAGCGGAGCCGCAAAAAGAATACTGGTGCGGTTGCGGGAACACATTTCACGGCTGATTTCAGAGGTCTTTATTCTGGTACAGCGTGAACGGAGGGTGTTTTTTTCAAAAGTGAATTCCACGCCCAACTCTCCGGCAATATCCAGCATGGTGCGCACGTCAAGGATATCCGGCACATTGTGCAGAACGATCTCCTCTTCTGTCAGCAGCAGAGCCGCCATCATGGGCAATGCCGCATTTTTGTTGCCGCTGATTTGAATATGCCCGCCGAGGGGGGCGCCGCCTTCCACCAATAAACTTTGCATGAGGGACTCCTTACTGTTGCCGCCGGATCTTCAAAATGGTGCAGTCATGACCGCCGATGACATCCAAATCGCCCCACAGCGTTTCCGCGATCTGCCAGCCGGAGTTGAGTTCCGCAGCAAGAGCGGCGGGAGCATCATTGTTGTTGACTGCCGTAACATACGCATTTTTTTCATCGACAGGGTGAATGGTCACGGTCACATTGTGTGTTCTGCTCCGCAGCGGGCGTGCCGCCAGAACCTCTTTTGCCCAGATGCGGTAGATCTCACAATAGGGTTCTTCCGCAGAGCGGTTATTGCGGACGATATGCTGTTCCACCGGCAAAGCCATAAAGAAGACCTTGCCTTTGCCGCAACGGTACTGTGAAAGCACCGGGCGGCCGTCCGCATCATGGAGCAGGACTTCTGCTCCGGCAGGCGTCAGCGTCAGGCGGCTGTTGAAACAGAACGGCAGTTCTTTCCCGGCGACCGCAACGTTAACTGTGCCGGAAAATTCTTCAAAATATTCAACTGTCATGCCGAAAAGTTTTTCAAATTCGGCAATGGCGGCTCCGTCATAGGAGAAGTAGAGTGTTGCGCCGTTTTCCACCTTGTCAAAGAGTTCGGTAAAGCGGTCTTTGGGCATATTGTTCAAACCGCAGACCGCAGGAACGATGTAAACTCCGCAGTCCCGCAGCGGCTCATCGGAGAACTGGAATTCCAAATCCAACCCCGCCTGTTTTGCCAGCACCCACGTGCCGAGCGCAACGGGCCACGCCTCATGATCGCTGTTGAGGATACAGACGGCATCGGTGGCGAAACGGGGCAGACGGTCAAAGGGCAGAGCCTCCTGCATTTCGGAGAATTTGCGCATCACTTCGCCGACCGGCTTGCAGCTGCCGTCATTGCGGAAAAGTCCCAACTCCCGTTCCACTCCGCACCACTGATAGGGGGGATGAGACAGATTGAGCTGGTCAAATCCGCACCACCAGTAAAGTCCTTCGCAGTCGTGCGCCCACAAGTTGAGCAGTGTGTTTCTCAGATAGTTTCCGGCGGTTTTCTCATTGCCCCAACTGGGGGCGAGCGTACCGAGTTCCTCTGCCACGCAGGGACGTTTGGCAATATCGCCGTACAGATGTGCTTCCGCAGTGGCGTGGAAAGCATTTTTTATTCCTGAAATACGGTCGATGCTCATGTACGGTGTGAAACTGGGGTAGGGGTGAACGGTCAGAACATCAAAGATTTCGCCCATATCCTGAATACACCACTGATCCGCATCGGTCAGCGCGGAGACCGGCATCGGCTTCAAACCGTGCATTCCGGCAACGACCGGACGGGAAGGATCTTCCCGGCGGATCGCTTCGGAAATGGTTTCTGCCCACAATGTGCCGGAGAACCGCTGCGCCGGTCCGAGGCAGTTGCACTCATTGCCGATGCCCCAGAAAGCGATCGCCGGGTGGTTGCGGAACTCCTTCACCAGACGGTGCACCAGTTTCAACTGCCAGTGGATGACCACAGGATCACGCAGCAGATCATTCTGTTCAAAAGCGGGCGGAGCGAACATGCGGCCGGACATCCATCCGGTCACAAGGCCGATCCCCAGTTTGATATTGTTTTTCCCGGCGCAGTCGCAGACGAAACGGAAACGTTCAAGCATTTCCGGGTCAACGCCGCTCTGCACGCCGTCCTCATCCCGCGGGATGACTTCATCATTTTTCCAACGCAGTTCGCAAGATTCGTTCGCGCCCCGGGCAAGGCGTTTCAACGGCTGAAATCGGGCCAGAGCGGAAAGAGGCGGACGACTTTCAGTTTGAGCGAGGCAAGTTTTCTGAAATCGTCCTCCACCACATCGGGCCGCCAGTCATGCCACATGCCGGTACCGGCATGACTTGCCCAATAGTTGCACCCTGTGTAAAAATTCTGTTTCCCAAATTCCATGATTTTACTCCTTAATATTTTCATTTGACATAATCTACAACAAAACGCCGTAAAAGCAAACGTCAGACGGTATATTTTTGCAAAAAATTCATCATGCCGCATTGCTTTGGTGCGGCACGATGCAGGGTAACTGCCGCAAATACTCTTTGGGAAAATCAATGCAGCTGCGCTTTATTTCTTTGGCTTTGTACGAAAGGTTGACTGATTTTTACAGGGGCTTCGGAATGCTTCGTCCGCTCAACGCCCCGAAAAAATACGCTGCGCTCTTTTTTCGGAGCATCGCTCCCGGCGAGAGGTATTGCCGCGATGCGGCAATGTTGACGCTTCGCTTGTACTTTCGCCGCCATTTTAAGGCGGCGACCAGCGTTCCGCCGCTGGATCACGTCCGGGTACGACCCGGGGCGGGGTACGCGCTGCGCGCGGATTTTTTTTATCAGTCTATGTTTAATTTTTACGTCTCAAAGTCCCCGGCGGATAGCCGAAAAACTTGCGGAACATCCGGCTGAAATAGTAAACATTGGCAAAACCGGCACGCGCGGCAATCTCTTTGATCGGTTCATTGGTTTCTTTTAAAAGAGATTCAGCGTTCTTTAACCGGACATTCGTCACCTGTTCCTGAAATGAAACTCCGAGATGTGCTGTACATAAGTGACTGGCACGCGAAGGCGAAACGCCAAGATATTTTGCCAACCCCTCAAGAGAAATATCGCCGTTGCTGTGGCGCAAAATATATTCCCGTATCAACTCTCCGCGATTAGGCACAGAGTTTTTCTCTGTCTGATTTGCCTGAAGACGCAAAGAGTAAAACGAACTGCCGAGCAGACGGATCTCATGGATGATATCATCAAACGATTCAAGTGGAAATTCCGGCAGCAGTTCCCATGCTTTCCGCATTTCTGCCGGAGGCTCACCCCCACGGAATGGGCCGATATAGAAAATCAACTCCAATACATCGTTCCAGAGAAAAGACACGACCAGCTCTTTCACGCCCTTCCAGCAACAGTGAATAAAAGGTTCTCCGGTACGCAAACACTCTTTTTCCACACCGGCGGCACACTCCCGCAGACAAAACGAGTTATAACGCTTACGGGAGTAACGTTCATTCTGGCAATATGCGGCACGGTGATACCGCCATTGGGGAAAAAGATAAGACATATCCCGCCTGTACCAGAATCCATTCATCGCATGGATCGTCAGAAAAACATTGTACTTTTTTTCAAACGCAGCAATGCTCCAGTCGATTTGACCGGAGATATCTATGGTTGATTTTTTATCGAAATATTCTATTTTTAGCATAATAATATAAATATACAGCATTTTTCTGCATTTTCAAATAAAAAAATTGTGATATAGTAAATATTGTAAAAAACATAAGGAATTTCTGTTTATGGTCCGTAAAATCACACAAAGTATGGATGTTCCGGTACGGAACGAATGTGATGTCCTTGTAGCCGGAGCAGGCCCCGCCGGTATCGGGGCGGCAATTACCGCCGCCCGGAACGGCGCAAAAGTTACTCTCGTGGAATACGGCGGCAAACCCGGAGGAATGTGGACGCTCGGATTGCTGTCACCATTCTTTGACAATAAAAAAGAAGGGCTGAATCAGGAGATCCGGGAAAAACTGATGGAACGTAAAGCCTGGGGCGGTCTCTGGAACGCCGCTTTTGATCCATCGGAAATGGCACTCTATCTGAATTGGCTTCTGCTCGATGCCGGAGTCGATCTTCTGCTCTACACCATGGCTTGTGAACCCTATATGGAAGGGAACTCCGTCAAAGGCGTTTTCGTGCAGAATAAATCCGGCAGGCAGGTCATTCTTGCAAAAACTGTGATCGACTGCACCGGTGACGGCGACATTGCCGCCCGTGCGGGGTGTCCTTTTGAACTCGGCCGTCCCCAGGACGGCTGCTGTCAGCCGATGACGATGATGTTCAAAATCGGCGGCTTGCGTGAAGATTATCCGGCCGATGAAATATTGAAATGGTACAAAATTCTGGAAGAACGGGTCAGAGACCGGGAACAATTCTTCAAAGATGTTCCTTTCAACTTCCCGGCACTGGTGAAACTTCCCGGCAAAGGTCAGGCGTTGATCCAATGGACTCATATCCGGAATAAATGCGGCTGCAACGGAGATGAATTGAGTGCCGCCGCACAAAACGGATTTCTGCAAGTGGAAAATGCCATGCGTTATTTCAATGAGATCAAAGATGTCCTCGGTGATGTGTATCTGCTGGAACTTCCCGCCGTGATCGGTGTCCGCGAGACAAGACGCATTCGGGGAGAATATTATATCACCGATGACGATTTGAAATCCGGTAAAAAGCACTCTGACGGCATCTGTCTTGTCCAAATGGGAGTCGATATCCACGAACCTTCCGGCAAAGGACAGACCAATCTGAAAAATCCGGGCTTCGATATTCCGTTCCGCTCCCTCGTGCCTTTGCAGGCAGAAAATCTCCTGACTGCGGGCAGATGTATTTCAGGCTCTTACACGGCACACGCCGCTTACCGGGTCACCGGAGACTGCCTCAAAACCGGAGAAGCCGCAGGCGCAAAAGCCGTTGAAGCATTGCAGAAAAATATCTCCGTAAGGAAACTTGCCAAAATACAATATGGAAAGGAAAATTAAAATGCAGAAAAAACACTTCACGCTGATTGAACTGCTCGTAGTTACTGCACAGTTTTTGTGCGATTTTGCAAAAAAAACAATTACAGTTTTTGCGGATGCAAAAAATGTAATTACCCGAAAGTTTTTGGAAGGGATAGAGGGGGTTCGGGGGAGAAAGGGAGAACCTTTTTCCAAAAAGGTTTCCCTTTCTCTCCCGACGCCGTTTACCCTTATCGAACTCTTAGTCGTCATTGCAATCATTGCAATTCTCGCCGCTATGCTTTTGCCCGCATTGAATAAGGCAAGAGAAAGTTCCAAGAGCATCGCCTGTGTCAACAATATGAAACAGACCGGGCTGGGATTTTCGCTTTACACTGCCGATCATGACGACTTTCTGCCGCCGGTATTGTCGCAAAACAGCGGCCCGGTCTGGACGAACCGCTTGCTCGGCAATGCCTTGCAGACTTCAGAAAGTTCAGAAGAAAGCAAAGGATACATCACAGAAAAGCAACTGCGATGCCCCTCTATGACCATGAAAAAAATCACCGGCTGGATTTTCCACGAAAGCGATTACGGCATCAACGGCAATCTTATTGAAGATGCCGCCGGACAATACAAAAGCGGAAAAATCTCCAGTCTGAAAAATGCTGCTGATAAAGTTCTGGTGACGGATGCGTGGCGCAATGCATCTGACGGAACTCCACAGCAGTATGTCGGCTGGTTCCGCTGGGCGCGCAACTTTGCCATGTTCAACAAAAGCACCGATTACGGCCGTCCGGCAGCACGTCATGCCAATCAGACGGTGAATATCCTTTTCGGCGATATGCACGTTTCCAAAGTCCGGGTGGAAACCCCGCTCAATCCGGAAAATACGGCTATTTTCTCATACAGCACAGCCGAAGGGAAAAAGGCTCTTTACTGGTTCCCGAAATAATCTGAAAGGATGATCCCATGCTCCGCTTTCTGCTGATACTCTGTACATTCTCTCTGCTTTCTGCCGCTGAAATATGGCAAATCGGCAAAAAAGATGCTTCAGCGCAAGAATTCAAACTCCGCTATATGCCCTGGGAATATGCCAGAGTGAAATATTTGCCCAAGCATCCGGATTTCAACGCTGAAACCAATACATTTTTTTACCGTATTCCGGCAAAAAGAAATATTGATGCTCCGGCAATGATTTCGGGGATCAGTTCAGCAAGTATGAAAAACTGGATGTTTCCCGATGAAGTCGTTACGGCGTTGAAACTGGAGTGGCAGGAAAAATCCTCCGGCAGCAGAAAAATCGTTTTTCACACCGCCGCATTCCGCAACATGGGTTCCGGCATAAATTCTGTGGAACTTATCATGCCGGATCAGACCCGGAAACTTTTTTCCGTTCCCCCGGCGCAGCGTGAACTCAAAAAAGATTTGGCTCTTGCCGGAGAATTTAAAGTTCTGCCGGGCAAACAGACCCTTTTGCTCCGGGTCATCTCCAACGACCGTCATTTCAGATTGAATTTTGATTGTATCACGCTCGAAAGTATTTCCGCCATCCAGCCCCCCGCTCCAAATGCGGAACTTACCTTTTCCAATAAAGATTTTGTTTATGTTCCCGGCGAAAAAGGAGAAGTCCGTTTCAAGGTGTGGAACCTATCCGTTCCCGGTACGATAACCGGAGAAATCAGAGATATTTCCGGAAAAATCTGTTACCGCGGTAAACTTGAAATCACCTCCGCTCAAGCCCGTTTCCCTTTGTATACGGCACAGCGGGGCTGGTATGAAGTCCGTTACACCCTCCCCGGCGGCAAGCAGGGGAAAACATCGTATGTCGTATTGGAGCCGGTTTCAAAGGAGTACAAAGCCAATTCACGTTTCGGTTGTCACGCCGTAAAAGGCTTCCCCTATTTGCAGAGTTACTGGCAGGAGGAACAGCAGCGGAAACTCCACCGGGCATGGCGTGCCGGTGCCAAATGGGTACGTCTGCACGGCATCAAATGGGCGGATATTCAGCCCTCCCCCGATGGATCGTTCAACTGGGACATGCTCGATCGCCGTCTGAAACTGCTTGATGAATATAAAATGGGTACACTGCTCCAAGTCGGTTCTACTCCGAAATGGGCATCACCCAGCAAATCAGAACGGCTCGTTCCCCCTATCGGTGTCAAAGAATATCAGATGCATCCGCCGGAAAATGAAGCGTGGAAACGTTTTATCTCAGAGCTTGTTTCACATTGTAAAGGGCGGATCCGGCATTATGAGATTTGGAATGAGCCGAACTACTGGAGTTGTTTCTGGTTGAGCGGCAGTCCCAAAGATTACGCCTTATTGATACGCTCGGCTTATCAGGAGGCGAAAAAGGTTGATCCTGATTGCAAAATCGTTGCGGGCGGTCTGGTCGATGCCATCGGTTTTCTCGGAGAGGTACTCAAGGAAAATCAGGGCAAAGCATGGTTCGACATCATGGCATTCCACTATGTGATCCGCTCTCTTTCATACGACCGCTGGCGGCAGGTGTTGCGGAACTTCCCGGATATGCCGTTTTTCAATACCGAAGAATCATGGTGGAAATCCAATAACCGGCAGGAATTTGCCGAAAAAATCATAAAAGGTCACGTTATTGAGGCGGCAAACAAGGTGGACAAAACGTTTGCATTCGGCTTTTTTGATGACAGGGCATATTCGCCGCTTTACGGTTCCGTCAACGGCGACGGTTCCCCGCTGCCCGCCTACGCTGCATATCGCACGATGACACACCGTCTTGAAGATGCCCGTTACATCGCTCCGCTCACGGACAGCAAATCGACCTTGAAACTCTATCTTTTCGTGCGGAATGATACGCCGGTCATCGTGGGCTGGAGCGACCGTAAACTGCCGGAAGAAACAGAATTGTCCCCCGGCGGCAAGAGTGTTACGGTTGTCGATTTTATGGACCGGGAAAAATCTTTTCCGCTTCAAAATGGAAAACTCAAACTGCGGTTCACCTCTGCACCGCAGTTCATCGAGGGCGGTGATGCCCAGTGGCTTATCCGGCAAACTGAAATCGTCCGCCAACTTCCGGGCGAAATCGTCTGCCGTCCGGGAGCAGGCTTCACCCATCAGCACCGATTGCAATTTCCCGCCGGAACAAAATTTGCGCTGCAATTACCCGCCGCATGGCAGGGCTCTTTTGACGGTACTCTTCTGAAACTTCAACTGTCCCCGGCAACGCCCCCCGGCAATTACACGCTCCCGCTTGCCATTACCGAAAACGGCAAACATGCGGTATTTACGTTGAAAGTCAAAGCCGCCGCCGGAAACGGACTCGAAAATCTGTTGAAAAACGGCGACTTCAAACAGGGCGGAAAAAATGTACCCGCTTACTGGTATAAAGGGCAAAAAGGCTCGTTGACCCAACTTCCCGGAGGCGGCACGGACGGCTCAAACGCATGGAAAGCGGAAAACACCGGGAACGGCGGTCTTCACTGGGGAAGTACAACCAAAGTGAAAGTATCTCCCGGCGAAGCCTATCTGCTTTGCACCACAGCCAAAGGCGGAAAAGGTACTTTCGGCTTTATCTGCACGATTATGGATGCCAATGGCAAAAAACTTTCACCGGCACGCCCCGGAATCAATATGCTGTTTTCCAAAACATCGGGAAATTGGAAAACGTACAGCGATACCATCAATATCTCCCATCCGGATGCGGCATATATGAGCATTGCTCTTCTGGTCAACCATGCCGCGCCGGGAAGTGTCACGTTTGACCATATTTCCCTCTATGCACTTTCAGAGCGTTATCCCGCCTCCAAACATCTCTGGCAAGGCGTTGCCAAACGTGCATCCGGAGCCATAACAGCAGACGGAATAACCGATGAGTGGGAAAATGTTCCCGCCATGAAAACCGCCGACAGGGAAAATGTCGTCCTGGCGGAAAAAGGCAGCAAATGGAGCGGTTCGGATGATCTCTCTGCCTCGCTTCGGATCATGCGGGACAGAGAATATCTGTATCTGCTTGCCGAAGTGAAAGACAGTGTTTCCGGGAAACGTTTTCCTTTTGCCAAAGCATGGCAGGGCGACTCCATCCAGCTGGCATTTGATCCTTTGATGAGCGGTCAGGATTACTCTGATATCGTACTGGCGGAAACGCCCGAAGGCAAACCCGTGGTATGGCGTTATCACAAATGCTGGACACCGGAACTGTTGACCGGCATCACCGCCACCGGCGAAATCAAATCAGCCAAACTTGCCATCCGTCATACTCCCGGCGGCAGGATCTACGAAGCGGCAATACCGTTGCGGGAACTCCACCCGCTGACTGCCGAAAGTAAAGAGTGCGGATTTTCGTTTCTCATCAACGATAATGACGGCGAAAACCGCAAATACATCGAGTGGTCCTCCGGTATCGGCAAAAAACGTGATCCGAAACAATACGGCTTGCTTCGGTTTGAATAAGCATCCGCGCGCAACGGCCGAACGCCGGGCGTTGCGCGGACGGCGTATCCCGAAGGTTCAGTGAAAATCAGTCTGTGTTTCGTACACAGCCTTTTGAAAATCCCGGGGGGACACTCCGTGGATTTTGCGGAAGCGTTTGCTGAAATAATTGGCATTGGAAAAACCGCAACGTTCAGAAACTTCAGCGACTCCGACCCCTTTTTGAAGCAGTTTCGCAGCATGATTGAGCCGCAGATGCTGCAAATAATCAAAAGGAGAAGAACCGGTCATACGATTGAACAACCGTAAAAAATTCCGGGGGGAAGTGCAGGCAAGGCCCGACAGTTCTTTCAGCGACCACGGTTTGGAAAAATCCTGTTCCATCCGGCTGATGACTTCCACGATATGGGGGATACTGCGGGGACTCTGCCCCATCATATTGCCATAATTATCCGAAATCATCAGAATGATCTCCTGAAAAAGCGTCAATGCCCGCACCTCATAGCCGACTTTTTTTTCTTTCAGAATTTTTTCCAGTTTGAAAAGCAGTTCTTCCATCGTCTCAAGCGTCTCTTCGTTCAGATGCAGACCGTAATCGTTTGAACGTTCGGCACGCAGAGAGGGTTCTGCATGAAAAAACATCCGGTAACCGGGAAGCCGTTCCAGCAGTTCATAAGGCAACGGCAGTTCCTCCGGCACAAAAAGGACATTCATCAGCCGCAGATTATGATATTCCGTAAAACAGTGGGCAATATCGCCGCGCAAAAGAAAAATATCCCCGCGAAACACCGGATAAGTACGACCGTTTATCCACTGTGTTGCCGTACCGGAAAGAATAAGCACCAACTCCATAAATTCGTGAATGTGCGGGATAAAAGTCCAGTTATCCGCCCGGGAAGATGCCGATGGCTTTGCCGGTGAAAGGTACAGTTGAAGTTCCGGTGCGGGGGGCAAAAATCCCATTCTTGGAACTTGCGGATATTTTGTTTTCAAATTGTCCATTTTAATTCACTTTTCCACTCATTTCATCTCCTAAAGAATATACACCCGATTTTTTATCTGTCAAGGAACTTTATACGGAAATTGCGTATTATGTATTACTTATTGTGTTTTGAGAGCCGGAAATTCCGGAATTATCACGCCGAAAACGCATTTGTCCATATATTACCATTTTTTGTCTATATCGTTTTTGACATTTGAACGGCTTTGTGGTATAGTACCGATATAACACGGACAACCCAAAAAAAAGGAGCCTGATATGAAACAAAAATTTACCCTTATCGAACTTCTCGTCGTAATCGCGATCATCGCCATTCTCGCTGCCATGTTGCTGCCCGCTTTGAATAAAGCGCGGGCGAAAGCACGGGAATCCGCCTGTGTCAACAACAAAAAGCAATGTATCCTCGGCATGTCGCTTTATGGAGATGATAATCGGGGAATGTTTATTGTTACTCAGAAAAACAACGCTTCTGACGGACTTAACATGACTGCATGGAACTATCATCTTGCCTGCGGAGAAGGCGGAACGTATTCCCGTACCGGCAAATATATGAGTTTCGCATCCACCATGTGTCCGATCATGAAACCGCATGATATGACGACATTCAACACGCATTTGCAGTCTTTCGGCATGGACTCAACTTGTTTGACGGCAGGTTCCATCACCGGTCAACGAGCCCCATTGGGTATGTACTGGGTCGGTCAGGCAACCGAAGATAACCGTTATATGGACACTAAAAAGATGAAATCCCCCGGAGTAACTGTTGTTTTCGGTGATACGATCCGTTTGGACGGAACGTATGCCAATTCCTATACTCCCTACAGTATCTTTCACCAGGTCACCAAAGACAAATGGGGAATTACTGCTGTTATGTTTATGGGTCATGAACGCCGCAACAGTATCGCATTTGCCGACGGTCACGTCGCCATGCACACTGGCGACGAACTGTTCGCCATGCCGTATTTCCTGAAAACCTGGACAGAAACCGCCAGCGGAACTGAAATATTCTCCCGATAACCCGTAAGAAAGATATTCTGCTTTATGAAAAAGTTTTTTGTTGCCCTCGCAGTCTTGGCATCCGTGTGTATCAGCGGAGCGACTGTTTTTGATGAACCCGTAAAACTCCGGGTCAAAAGTGATTTGAAAGAGTTGAATAGAGTCACTGCCCATGTAGTCACAACGGCTTCTCCCATCGTTACTGTTTTTGTTGACAAAACAGCATCACAGGAACGTACCGCTGAAGTCCTCAACTTCTGGGGTGAAAAAGTTGCCGCCGCAGTAGTTCCCGGCGTTGCGACATTCTTCCAATTCCCCCGCCCGGAAGAGGGAAATTACACCCTCAATCTTTACGATGCCGGCAAACTCATTGCCACGACCACCTTTGCCGTAGTTCCCCCGGTTTCTGCTCTGCCGGAAAAACGTTCCCCCTTCGGCATGTGCGTTCATTTCAGCCATCTCTCTTATCCGACCGGTCTTGCCGCAGTCATGCGTGCCGCCGGCATCAGCGAGATCCGCGATGAAACGTTCTGGAACGCCATAGAAAAAGACAAAGGCGTTCTTACTCTTGAACAACCCTCCATAAAACGTATTTCTTACGCTTATAAAAAGTTCCGTATTCTTAACGTGCTTGATTACGGCAACCGTAACTACGATAAATTTTCCTCGCCCCATACCCCCGAAGGCATTGCCGCCTGGAGAAAATATGTTGAATTCTGTGTCAAGTCCTACCCCAATACAACGGACTGGGAAATCTGGAACGAATTCAACTGCGGCTTCCTCTTGCGGGGCGTGGTCAATCCGACTCCGCAGAACTATCTCGAACTGGTGAAAAATACCAGTGATGTCATTCGCAAAGCCAACCCCAAAGCCCGTGTCGTCGGTTGTGCAACCAGTCTTCTGCCGTGGCAGTGGCTGGAAGAATTCTTCAAATTGGGCGGCTTGCAGTATCTCGACGTCGTCAGCGTCCACCCCTACCGCTGGGGTGACTGGACCAAAGCCCCCGAAACGCTCTACCCGGATATGATCCGTTTGCGTAAACTCATCGACAAGTATGCCAACGGCCGCAAAATTGCCATTTATGCCGATGAATTCGGCTATCAGAACAGTATCTCTGCTACCGGCATCAGCCCGGAAATGCAAGCGGCTTATCTCCCCCGCAGTTACGCAAATATCTTCCGAGCCGGAGTGGAGCGGGGTTACTGGTATGTCTTTATGAAACATGCCAAAGAACGCGCCAACTGGCATATCGGCATTTTCACCAAAAAAGGAAACTTCACGCCTGATCCCTCTTACAGTGCCTTTGCCGCATTGACCAATATTCTCAAAGATTATGACTATGTCGAAACCCGTGAACCGGCAAAAGACCGTGCCTGGGTCATGCTCTTCCGCAAGGGCAATCAGGAAGTCCGGCAAATCTGGGCGGGTGATATCCCCGTGCCTCTCGAAATCCAAACCGGCAAACCGCTGGAAATCACCGACCTTATGGGTGCTGTCCGCACGGTGGAACCGGTCAATGGCAAAGTTGATCTTCTGCTCCGCAATACAACCGTTTATGTAAAAGGAGACGTGAAAAAAGTTGTCCGCAATACCGATCTGGATTTGAGCAACCGCCGCCCCGCCTGTGTGGGTACTCCGCTTCATATCAACCTCAAACTTCCCGCCGATACGGTACTGGATATCCGCGGCTGGAAAGTGACTTCCGGTGCAGTGGAACTTCCCGGAGCAAACAAAAACGGCGGCAATGCCGTCAAAGGTACGATCCTCCGCAACGGTAAAGTTTCCGGCTATCTCTACTTCCAGTACGAAGTCGCCTCACAGTTGAAA
Organism: Lentisphaeria bacterium; assembly: GCA_017466125.1. GTDB lineage: Bacteria > Verrucomicrobiota > Lentisphaeria > Victivallales > Victivallaceae > Victivallis. The sequence continues at coordinate 59,116 of JAFTUS010000084.1, forward strand.
GTGGAAGGTATGCGCCTCAACAAAGAGGGCAAAGTCCAAGTCACCCTCAACAACCGTTATCCCGGCAAAAAGTTGAAAATCACCGGAATTTCCGGAACGATCAACAAGAAACCTTTCTCTCTTGCCGCCAAAGACCTGCCCGTTTTCTCCGGAAAAACGGAATCCGAAACGCTGACCTTTGCTCTGCCGATCACCGATTTCAAACCCTACAATCTCTACAAAGTCCAACTCCGTATCGACTTTGACAAACACAGTCCGATCGCAGATACCGAAACCATCGGTTACAACCCCTGTTACAAAGTCAATCATATCGTTTGGGATGCCAAACTGGACGATTGGGAAAAAGTTCCGTGGATCGACCTCAAACAAGCCGGACAACTCCGGGATCTTGTCGGACCTCACATGTGCGGCAATTACAGCGAAAACACCGGCAGACTCTGGTGTGCATGGAACGACAAGTTCCTCTACTATGCCGCTGAAATCAACGATGCAAAATTCCATCAGGTCTTCCCCATCTGGCAGGGGGATTCGCTGCAGATCGGTATAGCTCCGCTGAAAGTTGATGCCCAGACGACCATTGAACTTCAGGCGGGCTGGCGGCCGAAATATAACCACAGTATGATCTTCCCGAGTATGGTTCCGGTCGGATTTGACGGTTCAGCCATCACCCGTTATACCCATACCCGTTTTACGCATAAAGACGGCAAAACCATCTATGAAATGGCGATCCCGTGGAAGGTACTGCCTTTTGTCAAGGGAAAAATCGGTGATCTCTTCCGTTCATCTATCGTCGTCAACGACAACAATGGCGGCACGCACCGTTATGCTGTCCTCTGTTGGGGGGACGGCATTACACATACAAAATCAAGTAAATCCTATCCCATCTGGGTTTTTGAAGGAGAAGTGAAATGAAAGTAACGCTGACCGTTGATGCTGAAAATAAAATAGCAGAAATCAATCCCCGGCTCTACGGCGGTTTCGTGGAGCATCTCGGACGCAATGTCTACGGCGGCGTTTATGCCCCCGAAGACCCTACCGCCGATGAGGACGGCTTCCGCAAAGATGTGCTGGAACTGGTGCATGACTTGGATATTCCCGTGACCCGTTATCCGGGCGGATGCTTCTCAAGTTCCTGGTTCTGGGAAGACGGTGTCGGCAAAGACCGTCCCGTCCGTCTGGATACCTACTGGAAACAACTTGAACCCAATACATTCGGTTTGAGCGAATTCATGAAGTGGGCAAAAAAGGCGAAAACCGAACCGTTGCTGACCTTCAATGTTTCCATGCGTCCGGCGGTGGATTCCGCCCGCATGGTGGAATATTGCAACTTCCCCAAAGGAACCGCGTTAAGCGACATGCGCAGAGCCAACGGCGATGAAGAACCCTACGGCGTGAAACTTTTCTGCCTCGGCAATGAACAGTACGGCTCTTGGGAATACGGTCATGCTCCGGCGGAAGTCTACGGTGTCCGCGCCCGTGAAGTGGTCAAACAGGTACGCAATCTGCAACCCGATGCAAAATTCATCCTCTGCGGTGATGCTGATTCCATGGAGTGGAACGAAAAGGTTCTGGATATCTGCTACGATTATGTGGATATGCTCTCCATCCACTTCGGCATCTGGACCGGTGAAGAAAATGATGATACATATTTCGACCGTCTGAACACCTGCCGCCGTTATATTGAGGACTCTATCAACGTCTGCGAAAAGATCCGCAAAAAACACAACAGCGAAAAACGTCTTACGCTCGCCGTGGATGAGTGGATCCTCTGGAATAGCGTCAAAGACCCCGTTCCCGGCGAAGAATGGACCTGCGGAATGCACCTTCTGGAACAGGATTATGTCTTGCGTGATGTCCTTATGGTCGGCGGATTGTACTCTCTTTTTCACAACGCTGCCGATAAGGTTTCTCTGGTCTGCGAGGCTCAAACGGTCAACGTGATCGCCCCCATCCGTACCGCACCCAACGGTGTGATCTGGAAACAGGGCATCTATTACCCGATCCGTTACGCCTCCCGTTACGGCAGAGGTACTGCGCTCAAGATCGAGGGCGCACCGGCACGGCTTCATGTCAGTGCGGTTGACCGCAGAGAACAGAATGAAATCGCTCTCTATTTGACAAATACGACCTTTGAAGAGATCAAACTTGATTGCGGACTTATCCATTTCAATGGAGAAGAGTGGAGCGTTGCCGAAGCGGTCATGCTGACTTCCACGGATGAAAAATCCTGCAATACCGCAGATAAGACGGTTCTTGCTCCGGAAGAATTGAAAAACGTTTCCACCGCCGGAAACACGCTGAATGCAACCTTATCCCCCCGCTCCTGGAACTTCGTTCTGCTGCGGAGAAAATAAACGCCGTCATACAGAAAACGGCAGCAGATATGCCATTTTCAGCAAGTCTGCGGCTTTATTTCAGCGTTGATCTGCGTTCAAAAAGCACAGGTTCGATACAGGTTTTTACAAGGTCTTTTTTTCCTTTGCTCCACATCTTGCAAATGTCCAGTACGCCCTCTGTTATCTTTCCGGACGGAGGCACGAAACTGGTGATCGGCACGGGCGCACTTTTGCCCAGTTGGGACTCGCCGACGGCGATCAGAGCAACATCGTCCGGCACGGAGTACCCCTGCTTCAGCAGTTCGATTTCAGCCCCGTAAGCAAAGAAGTCGTTGGAACAGAAAATCGCATCAGGACAGCGGTGCGTTTCAGCAAGCAGTTTTCTTACGGCATCACCGCCGCACTCCGGCTCCCAGCGGTTTCCGGCAAAAGCACTGACCACGGGAACGGTATCGGCGGAGAGTTCACCGATGCGCTTTGCAAATCCCTCCATACGGGCATCCAGAGCCAGACGGTGTTCGGAACCGCTTATCATCCCGAAAGAACGGAACCCTTTGTCCCACAGGTAATCGGCGGCCCTCATCCCGGTTTCCTCATCGTCGATGGCAACAAAAGAGGCATCGACATCCTGAATGTTGTCAAAAAGCAGGATCCGGTCGGTATAGGCGCGCATTTTTTCAAGATAGCGGATGTCGTCACCGCAAGCACATGCGATGATCCCGTCAACCAGACCGCTGGTGAGCAATTCGGGCATTTTCAAATTCCGGCAGTCTTCGTCATCGACGGCTTCGAGCATGACTTTGCATCCGGCGATCAGGAGTGAGGCGTGCAAGTTCATGATCGCCGTGCCGCTGTCATAATCGTTGACGGTTTGTATCATGGCTTCTTTGTCCACCAGTACGCCGATGATGCCGGTCTGACCGGTTTTCATGGAGCGTGCCAGCGCATTGGGTCTGAAGCCGTATTCCCGCGCGATATCCAGAATTCTTTTACGGGTTGCTTCGGCAATTCCCTTTTCTTTGCCTTTGCCGTTGATGACGACAGAAACAGTGGGCTGACTGACGCCTGCCAGTTTGCCGATTTCGCTCATTGTAATCAAAAACTCACCTCATCGCTCTTCATCTGTAAAACGGATAAGGTAATATATATCAGAAATTTGTTTTTTCAATATGATATACTGTTTTTTCAACGCAAAACTTTCAAAACCGGCAATGGCCCAATGTCCGGACTCTGATTTTTATTGTCCGAAACGATAGGCGAAAATATCGGCATCCTGCAATTCGTAGAGAATACGGATCGGTTTTCCCGCCAGATGACTGACATCGGACCGGCCTTTCCAGCTTACCGCGCGGTCGAGGGAATCATCGTAGATTACATCACAATCGGCAAGGGCGTAACCGGGGATCGCTTTGCCGGTTGCGGCATCCTGAAGTTCAACCCGGATCGAACCTCTTGCTGAAGTGGAGCAGTTGAGGAGCAGCATCGTTTGCCCCCAGGGGATCCGGGACGGGAAAAACGCATCCTGTCTGCCGTCTGCCGCAAGACGGTCGATCAGAGGTGCGGCTTTTTCTGTTTCCATCGTATAGAGTACACCTTTTTCTTTGGAGAGATCAAGGGTTTTCTCTGCGCCTTCTCCGGCAAGTTTTTTGATTTCTTCTGCTGACATTGCACGTTTCAAAATCAGGATGTCATCAGCATAGCCGATGAACGGGCTGTTGACCATGCCGTTGGGCGGATAATCGTTGGCGAAACGGATGTTGCCGAGGGAGGATTTCAGAGCAATATCTTTGCGGGGGATATTGTTTTCGGCAACCAGTTTGCCATTCATGTAAAGTTTGATTTTTCCATGGTCGATGGTTGCGGCAAAGTGATGATTTTTCTGCTTTGCGATTTCGGCTTCGAGAGCCTCTCCGCCGAATTCAGCCTTGCCGAACGGAGTGAATGCAAAACGCACGAGAGAGTATTTATACAAATTCTTATGCGGAGCAAGATAGATGTGGAAACAGGCCTTCCAGCCGCCGGGCTGTTTATCATTGGAGGAGAAAAACCGTCTCTCTCCGCCGCGGCTCAAATAATCGGTCTGAAGTGCAAACGTGACCGTTTTGCCCAGATCCCGGGTTTCCGGAATTTCAAGGATCGTCGGTTTCGATGCCCGGAAAACCCCGTTGCCGAAGTGAGTGATTTTTCTGATCGACGGACCGCGGTCGATGGTCAACGGTTTCAGATGCGGATCTTTCGGCGGTGCTTTGACCTGATCTTTCGGGGTGACGCTGAAGGTCAGCGGTTTCGTCAGGACAGTGCCCTTTTTCATATTTGCGTGAATGGACGCAAATCCGTCCATACGGAGTGTACAGCGGCGGATGTTTACCTCTCTGCCTTCAAAATATCCTTCCGAATAATAGAGCGACAGTTCTTTGTTTCCGCCGGGGATACCGGTCGGCGTTTCGATGATGCCCCAGGAGGCATAGTTGCAGCGGTTGAACCAGCGTTCACGGTTCAACCCCGGACGGAGGAAAGCCTCTTCAAAGAGGTGGAAATTTTTACCGTCACGGCTGCTCATGAAGCCGCCATCACCGACGCCGATGCCCAGATTGCCGGGGTAGAGTCTGCCATCCCGGAAAAGCATCGGGAAGCCGAGAAGATACGGTGCGCGGTTATAACGGATGATGGCGTTGGTATAAAAGTTTTCATCCTTGCCGTTGTCGTAGGAGAGCATTTCGCCCCCGGTCCAGTTGATGAAATCTTTGCTTGTTGCCGTGGCGATGCCGCGGATTTTTTTCGGGCTTTTGCGATAATATGCGACATAAAGTTTACGTTCATTATCGTAGAAAACCAGATTTTGAGAGTCGAAACTTCCGCCGGTAATGATCGGTTTGTCGGAAATAAGTTTCCAATGGAGCCCGTCAGGAGAGACAAAGCCGAACAGTTTTCCCGGAGTGCCGTGGTCAAATGCAACAGCCTTGTACCTTTCCTCCGGCCTGCAATCCGGATTGCTGTCTTTGAAGGGGGTGAAACAGTGCGTCCAGCGGGGAGGGACGGGAATGATATTGTTCGCCTTTGAGCCGTTGAATTCGACCAGATTCAAGACCGGCCGGGTCCAGTGGATGCCGTCGGAGCTTTCTGCAAGACAGGTAAATTCCGGATGTTTTTTCCGGGCAGTACCGATGATGTCCCACTGGGTGAAATGTCCGCCGTTGTAATACATACGGTATTTGCTGCCGTCTTTGAAAATGGCAAAATAGCAGGAACAGTTCCCCTCATGAGGCTGATTGAGCGGAAAGACGATCTCACGTTCGACCGGACTGTGAAGTTTGAGTTCCGCATTATTGATTTTTTCAATCATCCGGGTATCGACAAAAAGTTCACGTTTATTGCCTAAATTTGTGATTTCCGCCTGTAAAAAGGACGAAAAAATCAACAGAACTGCCAATAAATAAAATTTGCTCATAAAAAACCTTTAAAATCTCTGTTTTCCGATCTGATTATTTGCCTTTCCCGGAGTGGACTGCTTCCCGGACGATCCGTGTTTCATCAGTCTCCGATGCAAGTCCAGTAGGATTTGTTGTCATTTTTGACCGTCTTGAAATCGATTGCTTCGGCATGACCGTCGCACATGAGCATATTCACATATTCGCCATGGGTTTTCCAGATCGCACCGGCAGTGCCGTTTGCACTCACAGAACCTTTCATGACATAATCACTGCCGTCTCTTGTTTCACAGAGGAGCATCGTATCAGTCGGAGACTGTATGCTGCCGACAGCACGGGCTTGGATTTTTGCCCAGTTGGTAACGCCGATCCCGGAACTGAAATCGGTATCGCTATAGGCGGTATTGATCGCATAAGAGAGCCACAATTTTCCGACGGGCGTATTGAAGTCGCACTGATTGGCGGTATCTTTGAGAGGACGCCCCGCAGCGGTGGCGCAAACCAGATTGTTGATGAGAGAACCTTTTTGCAGCGTGGCATCTCCGCCCAGATAACTTTTCAGGTAAATGATCCAGATCTTGTCATTGGTGGCTCCGCTGTAACGGCCCGGCGTGACCATATCGTTGTAGTCATCCGCATACAGAATTTCCGCATTGCCGAGCTGTTTCAAATTAGAGATGCAGTCAATGGCGCGCGCCTTTTCGCGTGCCTTGTTCAATGCGGGCAAAAGCATAGCCGCGAGAATTGCAATGATTGCAATTACGACCAACAGTTCGATCAGGGTGAATTTACTGATTTTTTTCATGATGATTTTCTCCTTTGGGTTGATAATACCTTATTTTTCCGGGGAACATTTTTGTTTTTTATTTTCGACCAGTTTGCTGACTTTTTCCAATGCTTTTCTTGCCTGTGCGATATGTTCAGAGACTTTTTTCCGGGCAAGTTTTGCATCACCGTCTTCAATCGCCTGGATGATCTCCGCATGTTCGCGGTGGATATCCCGCGGTTTCAGCGGTCTGCCGCACTGTTTCAGCGCACTGACGTAAACACAATCCGCACTGTGGAAGATCCGGGAAAGCACAAGATAGTTTTTGATCAACTGCTGTAATTGTTTGGAACCGCACTCATCGCAAAGCAGCTGGTGGAAAAGCAAATCGTAACGGATCGATTCATTCGCATTCCGGGCATTTTTTCTTGATTCGTAATACTGCCGCAATTTATCCGTCAGTCCGGCGGGGACGCCGTTTGATACCAGTTCAAAAACAGCCAATCCCTCCAGAACTTCACGGATTTTATAAATTTCGCAAAGATCTTCAGGGGTCAGAACGGGAACGCTGAATCCGGCATTCGGGGTCGCCTCAAGCAAACCGTCGCAGGTGAGAATGTTCAACGCCTCCCGGATCGGCGTTCTGGATACCTGATAACGTTCTGCCAGACTTTCGGCGGTCAATTTGTCACCGGAAATAAAATTACCTTCTTCCATATCTGTAATCAAAGACCGGCATACGAATTTTACGGTGTTGCCGCGTTTTTTCATAATCATAATAAAACTGCACTCCTTTGATGAGGCTCATCGTTTTTCTTTCTTTGCAATACTATAGCACATCGGTTATAAAAAGTCAAAGAGTTTTTAAAAAAAATTGAAAAATTATTTAAAATCATCATCCTGTTTTAATTGGTTGTTAAAAAATATAACGTTGATAATAAGGATGTTATGAAAAAAGTAACAATAAACGCGAAAAAATGATTTGAAAAATTGCATGCAATATGCTATATTTTGAAAGTGTTGATCTCAAACAAAAAAACGAAGGAGAACGTTTATTATGTCTTACTTATTTCCGCTCAAAGGTCTGGTGGCTGCCGCTTATACCCCGATGAATAAGGATGAATCGGTTGCGTTGGATGTCATCGGAAAACTGGTCGAATATTCGATCGAAAAAAAGATCGCAGGACTCTTTGCGGTCGGCTCGACCGGAGAATTTTGCTCTCTTACAATGGACGAACGCAAAGCAGTTGCCCGCGAATATGTAAAAACTGCCGCAGGGCGTATCCCGATCATCGTCAACGTAGCATCGTGCTGTCAGCAGGACGCTGTCGAACTTGCCGAAGCGGCCGTTGCGGACGGTGCGGATGCTGTTTGCGGTCTTGCTCCGTTTTATTTCTGTCCGGACAACAACCGGGCTCTGGTCGATTTTCTGAAGCCGGTTGCCGAAGCCGCCGACGGCAGGCCGTTTTTCCTCTACCATGCTCCGGGAATTACCGGATATACTGCTTCGGTTCCGGAATTTGTGAAGATCGCTTCCGGAGAGATCCCGAACTTTGCGGGGGTCAAATATACCAATATGAACCTCTTTGAGTACCAGCAGGCCGTAAATGTAAATCCGGATGTCCAAATCCTTTTCGGCAAGGATGAAATGATCCTCGGTGCTTTGGCTATGGGCGCAGAGGCCGGTATCGGCACAACCTTTAATTATTTGCCGAAAATCTACCATGGCGTGATCGATAACTTCCGGAAAGGCGATATGGCAGAGGCACGCCGTTACATGGATCTTTCACAGAAAGCGGTCGCCATATCCGGCAAATACGGCTTGGAAACGATCAAAGTTTTCATGAAATTTGCCGGTATCGATGTGGGCCCCATGCGTTCACCCGTGACCCACATGACCCGGGAACAGGAATATGCTTTCCGCAAAGATCTTTCGGAGGCGGGTTTAGACGATTATATCGGCTGAGATCCGCTGTATAATATAAAGGACAACGGTTTATGACAACGATCGATTATATTGTAATTGCTTTGTACATGCTGCTTTCGGTTTTCCTTGGCTGCAGGCTCGGGAAAAAACAGGTCAGTACAGAACAATATTTCCTTTCCGGCAGAAATATGAAGTGGCTCCCGGTGGCGATCGCACTTTTTGCCGCTTTATTCAGTTCGATCAGTTATATTGCCATGCCGGGCGAAGGATATAATTTCGGTCTTTCGATGCTGGTATGCGGACTGACCGGCATTGTTGCGTTGCCGGTAATGCTTTTCGTATTTATGAAATTCTTCTATAACATGAAGTTATGGACCATCAACGAATATCTGGAAAACCGTTTTTCCGTGAGCGTAAGAATTCTTTGCGGCGGAATTTTCCTTTTTGCCCGCTGCCTTTATATCGGCGTGGTACTTTATGCAACAGCGATGCTGCTTGCCCGTTCATTCGGGGTCTCTCCCATGCTGGCGATCATTGCTGTCGGAGTGGTTTCAACCATTTACACCTATTTCGGCGGCATGGATGCCGTGATCTGGACCGATGTAATGCAGTTTATCGTACTTCTGGGAGGTATCCTGCTGATCATCGGCGTCGTCGCATGGCAGCTTGACGGCGGTATTGCTGGAATTTGGGATGTCGCTGCGGCGAACGGCAAAACCTTCAATCTCGGAATTGATTCCGGATTTTGGGATTTCAGCATGAAACACCGTCTGACCGTCTGGCCGCTGCTTATCGGTCTGCCGTTTGCGCTTTTCATGCCGGCAACCGACCAGATCAATCTTCAACGGTGCATGACTTGCAAAAGTTTTGGTGAAGTTGCCCGTGCCGTGAGTGTTTCAACGATCTCCAATCCGTTTGTCTGCTTTATTTTCTACTTTGCCGGACTGGCGGTTTTTGCTTACTACAAAGTGGTTCATGCCGATAAACTTCCAACTGATATACCGGGAGTCAAAGGAGATGAGATCTTCTGTTACTTTGTTTCGCATGAGTTGCCGCCGGGCTGCAGAGGCATCTTGATCGCCGGTATTCTGGCGGCGGTGATGTCAACGATCAGTGCGGTTGAAAATTCACTTGCAACGGTTTGGGTGAAAGACGTTTATCAGCGTATTTTGCGTCCGGGGCTGGAGGACGGAAAATATGTTCAGGCGGCCAAAATAACAACTCTGATCATTGGCACGATCACCTGTCTTTTCGGAGTTGCCGTATTGATAATTTTCCGGGGCAGGAACATTCCCCTGCTGGAAGTATCCAATACGGTTCTGGGAATGTTGTCAAACTTCACCTGCACGATCTTCCTTTTGGGGCTGCTTACCCGTCGGGCAAATGCCAGAGGGATCATTGCCGGAGTGATCGCCGGTATCCCGGTGACATTTTACACTTATGTTTTCTGCTATCTTCTGAAAGAGGGGGATGAACGCATGAGTTTTATGGTCATCAACTGGTATCCGATGGCGACCATTCTGATTGTCGGTTATCTTGTGAGTATTTTTACAGGCTCCGCCAAAGCGGGAGCAGAGAAATATGTTATCTGGAGCCGCTGGAGCAAAAAAAAGAGCGGTGAAAAATAATTTCTGTTACAGTAATTTTCAAAAGGCATTTTCTGCGTTGAACGACTGCGGAACCATCCGGGAACATCAGCGCAAACAGCGTAAAAACACAGGAGAGAAAAATGATCGAACCCGAATGTTTCAATGAGACTGATAAAGCCGCGATCCGCAGAAAATTGACAACAGCGGTCAAATTGCTGAAAAACAACATCCGGCCGTTTGAAAAGTATCCGGAATATCGCCTTCTGATTGCCGGAGATACTTATCCCGGAATTTGGCTTGAGCATAATCAGGACAACTACTTTTTAGCGGACTATGATCCGGAAACAGCCTGGAATTCAATTCGTTTTTTCATGGCAAGACAACGTGAAGACGGTCTTTTGCCATTCATGACGCTGACCCACGAGCAATCCCAGTTCTGGCATTTGCAGACGGTTTGGGCATTTACCCGCTGTGCGTATGAAATTGCCAAAAAAATCAACCGCCCCAAAGCGGATTTGGAACAAATCTACCGTGTCGGAGCGGCTTATGATCTATGGCTTGAAAAAAAGCGCGATCGATCCGGTTCCGGTCTGGTAGAGATGTACTGTGAATGGGATACCGGGCACGACAATGACAAAAGGGTCACTGACGGCGGAATACCTCAAACCTGTCCGGGCAATGATGCGGCAAATATGCCCGATTTGGAGGTCATGCCGATTTTATCTGTCGATTTGAGCTGTATGAGATACGGTAATTTGGATGCGCTGGCTGAATTGGCAGAGGCTCTCGGCATGACAGAGGAAGCCAAAATGCAGCGCGAAAAAGCGATTCGGTTGCAGGAGAAAATCGAAGAACTGCTTTATTGCGAAGAAGATGAATTCTATTATGACCGTTCGCCGCAGGGGTTCCGGAAATACCGTACCGAACATATTACCAGAGTCTTCCTGAACCGGGTTTGCAGTCAGGAAAGATTTGATCGTATTTATAAGCGTTACTTTGAAAACAAAGATGAATTTGCCGCGCCGTGGCCCTATCCGTCCGTGTCGCTTTCTGATCCTTCATTTGACCATACGTACCCCAGAAACTCCTGGGGCTCAAACAGTCAGGTTCTCACGGCTCTGCGCGCGATGTTATGGCTTGATTACTATGGCCGCCCGGAAGAAAAACGGCGGCTGCTCCTCCGCTGGATGCGTGCGCTGCTGGCTCCCGACAATCCATTCGTTCAGGAACTTCACCCTCTGACGGGCAAAACACCGACAGTTATTATCAAAGGGGGCTACACGCCATCGTTACTGCTTTTTCTGCTGGGAGCAGGAGAAACAGGCATAGAAATCGATTACTGACGGGGCATCCCTTCCACGAAAGTGATTTGAGCAGAAAACGTTTTCGTTGCGGGGGACGCCCTGCGCGCGGATTTTTTCAGGTTATGTTTTTTCAGGGAAGAGTCTGTTTTTTTGTACTTTTTTGGGTGTGGTGTTCAATTTTTGTTTCATGCACCGGGCGAGATAGTTGGCATCGCAGAACCCGCATTGCAGTGCAATTTCATCCAGCGGCAGGGATTTGAACTGAAGCAGTTGCGCCGCCTTGCGCAACCGCAGTGAAATCAGATATTGCATCGGAGAAGAACCGGTCATCTGTTTGAAAAAACGGTGAAAATTTCTTTCTGACATCGCCGCATAATGCGCCAGCATTTCAATATCCAGATCCTTTTGCAGATTGTTGTTCATAAAGTTGATGATATTCTGCAACTTTTCCAGATCGGCGACACCGGAAACAGAGGGCGTTCCCAACTGGGAAAGTTCTCCAATAATATGCAGAAAACTGCCAAGTGCAAGAAAATTCTGCCCCGGCTCTACGGAGTGGATATGTTCGCCGAGGTGCAGTATTTTATCCCATAATTTGTCAAAAATTTCCCGGGACGGATGCAAAGCAGGATATGCTGCCTTCCGGGGATCGGAAGTGTCTGTTTCCGGCGGAAAAAGACGGTTGAAAAAGGGCAGTTGATAGCCGTCCAGACCGGGGATCAGAAGGTGTGCCGGATCGTATGCAAGATTGAGGATCTCCAACTCTTCACAATCACAGTAAGCATGCACAAAACCGGGCGGAATCAGCAATATATCCCGTTCACAAACGGGTACGGCAAAGTCCTCGAGCAAATGGCAGCCTTTCCCCCGCACCAGAACGGCTTCCATAAAGTTGTGGTGGGAATGAAAACGTTTCGCTTCATGCCGTCCTCTTTCCACATGATACACCCACAGCGGCAAATCTCTGCTTTGCCGCCATTTGCTCATGGTGAAAATTGTATCCGTATACTGCATACTGCTTAATATAATATGCAGAAAAAGAAAAGCAAGTTTTATTTTTATACTTTGGCAGTTTTGTGCTAAAAATTGTCGCCAATATGCTTGTTTAATTATTCGGGCAAGTCTATATTAATGGGCAGAGTTCAACCCCTAACAAAGGAGATTTAAAAATGAAAAAACAATTCACTCTTATCGAACTCTTGGTCGTAATTGCAATTATCGCAATCCTCGCTGCCATGCTTCTGCCCGCTTTGAATAAGGCACGGGAAAAATCCCGTACGGTCAACTGTATCAGCAACCTCAAGCAGCAGGGACTTGCCCTGGCGGCTTATGTCGGAGATAACAGCGGAAATATGCCGATGAATGCCAACTATTACAAAACCACTACCCCCTGGGAACTTTCCCGTTTGGTGTGGGATGTGCCGGTGGGCTTCGGTCTGCTTCTCAAAGGCGGTTATCTCGGAGTGGAATACAAAGACACTCCCCAGTCCATCCTCGGCAAGAACCGCCCCAAAACGATTTTTTGTGTATTAAACCGGTATTATGATTTTGAAGTTCAGGATAATATGGCCGCTTACATCTATTTCCGGGACAATTACGGTTCGATTGCCAAACATTCCTACGAAGATACCAAAACACCCAAGCAGTGCAAAAAAGATGCCGGTTTCACCCGCAGATATGACAATCTGGTGCCGACGATGACGACGATTTCCTGCGGTGCAATGGGTCCAGTTCTCACCTCCGAAAAGGGTCTCCACTCCGGCGGTCTTCCGGCATTGCATATCGGCGGGAATGCAGAAAATCACCGTTACGACCCCTTGAGACCGCCAGCCAGCGCAAATGATAACTCTAAAAAAGCCTATTACATCATGCAGAGACTTGATGAACGCATTTGATTATGGATCGCAACATTACAGAATTTGGAGCCATCGGCGATGGTGTAACCGTCAATACAAAGGCGATTCAAAGTGCCATTGACCAATGCGCGACCACCGGCGGCGGCAGAGTCACAGTTCCATCCGGTACATTTATCTGCGGTACGATTTATCTCTGGAATAATGTCGAACTGTTCCTTGAAACAGCATCTTCTGTCCTCAAAGCAAGTTCCAATTACGCAGATTACAATCCCGTCGATGCTTATGTGCAGAATGCCAAAAGCATTGCGGAAAAAACCAATGGCGGACATTTTATTCTTGCAGTCGAAGCAGAAAATGTTTCAATTACCGGTCACGGTATACTTGACGGCAGCGGCGATGTTTTCTTTGAAAAAGAGACAAAACACCATCCGAACAAATTTTATTGTTTCTGGCCGGACGGCATGAGCGTCGTCGCCGATAATAAAAATACAAGACCGGCGCAAATGGTGTGCTTTATTGAGTCAAAAAATATCCTGCTCAACGGAATCACGATCCGTAATTCTCCGTATTGGACTGTCTTTCTTCACGGCTACAGATATCGTATTGGAAAATGTAAAACTTGAGTTCACTCCGGAAATCCGTTCCGCATGGAAGCACGATGTGATTAGCGGAGAAAATGTCAATCTGTCAGGAAACTACCACAAATAAAGGGATAGAAAATGAAAAAGAAAATTGTTTTTTCAACCCTCATCTTTATCGGCGCCGCGCTCTGCGGCAATGAACTTTTCAACTTCAAAACTGCACCGACGCTTGCCGCCGGTGCAAAACGCGGGCAAATCCTGACTTTCGTTCCGGAGACTCCCGGCGGCGACAAGGGCATGTGGCGCATTACCTACACCAAAAAAGAAAAGCAGTGCAATCTTGGCGAATTACTGGCAAAAAAAGATATTCCGCTGCCCGCTTTCACCAAAAGTTTGCGGATCGAAATGGATTTGGAAATTTCTCCCAAAGCCCGCATGGTCGGCGTTGACATCCGCCTCCGGGATGCCAAAGGCGAAGTCTGCTCCGTTTCCGGATTGAAGAACTGGAAATCCGGAAAATTCACCGCAGTCTGGACGATCACGCCCAATCAGAAAATCCGTTATTCCTGGGGAGCAAACGTCAATAAAGTTCTTGATTTTCCCGCCAGAATAACCAATATCGCTTTTGTCATGCACAAGGACGACACCGGTGATATTCTGATCAAAAATATCCGCTTTACCGCCGATGCAGAATAAGGACTTGCAAGTATGAAATCAGTTTTTTTCGGCACGCTTCTGCTGTTGACAGCGTATTCTGCATCAGCGATCCCGGTGGATTTGCTGCATTGCGAATTTTCCAGATGCCCCGGCAGCAGTTATCCGACTGAAGGAAATCCGCTCTCCGTTCAACGCCGCCCCGGCGGTTGGCAGGTCAATATCGCCAAAAACGGACGTACAACCCACTGGCTTCTGCCCTATCATGCGTGGAAAATCGCCAAACCTGATGCTGTCGTTTTGCGCGGCAGAGCAACGAAAGGCAAAGCCTGTGTCCGTTTCGGTATTTATGATGCCGCCAATAGATTTTTCTATACTCCGTGGCAATGGGTGGACAAAGATTCCGACCGCATCGTTTTTCCTCTTGATACTGCCGGAGGGAAAGCCCCTTATCGTATATGGCGTATGCAAATCGACACTCCTGCCCCGGATACCGAACTTTTTCTCAGACGAATTGATACCGTATTCAACCGGCATGAAAAAGATGCACTGCAACTGGTTCCGGATACCGGAGAACGCTATCTGGCGGCTTATGACCGGACTCCGCGCTTTTTCATCCGTAACGGTTCCGGCAAGCACTTCACCGGCAGAGCCGCGTTCATTCTGAGTGGGCTGAATGGGAAAAAATGGGATATCTCCCGAAATGTCGACTTGCCTCCATACGGCGAATGTGCCTTCACTCCGCAAAACCCGCCGCCCGCATACGGCAGTTATTATGGCAGAGAAGACCGGGCAACTCAGCGGCTCATGATCTCCTATGTACCGTACAACGGACTCAAACTTCCCCCCAATAAAGAGTTTGAGTTTGCCGTGGATAACCACTGGGTCAACGCAGGCGTGATCGAAGGATTGGATTATCTGGGTATCCGCGCCATCCGTACCATCGTCGGCTGGGAAAAAATGCAGCCCGTCTCCGGCAATGAGTGGAACTTCAAAGTATTTGATTCCCGCCTTGAACGATTGGAAAAAGCCGGAGTGAAAATGCGCGAAACGCTGGTGTTCACTCCCCGTTGGGCTGTGATCGACAACCCGCAAAATCTGTCCCATCCGCGTAACCGTATGCCCAAAATGGAAGCATGGCGGAACTATGTGCGTACCATTGCACAACGTTACGGCAAGCGCGTGCAGTTGGTCGAATTGTGGAATGAACCGGATTTGCCGGGATTTTTCAACGGCTCCGTTGAAGAATATATCAACTATTGCCGGGAAGCAAGAAAAATCATCCGCGAAGTCTGTCCTGAACTGAAAATGTCCAGCGGCGGCTTTGCCACATTCCGTCAGGATTTGCCGTTTGCCCGCAACGCCGGGAAATTCCATGAGGCCGTCTTGAAAAATGCGGCAGATACTTTTGATTACCACAGTTATCACGAACACGGCTTTTTCCCGCACTATCAACGGATGATCGATGAATATTTTTTGCCTCTGCGGAAAAAATACAACATCACTCACCCCTGGTTTGCCAGTGAGACCGCCTATCACTCCGCCAAAGGGACTGATGACCTTCAGGCTGACTGTCTTTTCAAAAAAATCCTGTTTGCCTGGGCGCGCGGTGCATTCAGTTACACCTGGTACGGATTGTTCAACACCAACTTTGATTTGGATTACAGTGAACACAATTACGGCATGATCGACTATTTTATGAATGTCAAATACTCTTTTGCCGTTTACGCCGCACTGATCGCCAATTACCGTGAGGCTTCGTTTGTAAAACAGATACCGTTTGACGGCAAAGCGTGGATTTTCGTTTTCAAAAAGCCGTCCGGTTTCCTTATCCCGAACTGGAAGAATTCCGCTTTGGGCAGCCGTATCTGCTATGCTGCTGTCAGCGATGCCCGGACTGCGGCGGTCATTGACCACGAGGGAAACCGGGAAACTGTTCCTGTCTGCGACGGAGTGACCTTCTTCTTTACCGGCAGCAACGGTCAAAGTCTTGAACTTGCCGGAGCCGGTAAACTTCACGATATCCGGCTTGCCGCAGAGTTGAATTGCCCCAACGCCGTGATTTCCGGAAACCGGACCAAATCTTCTGTCACGGTGGTCAATCCGTGGAAAAAATCCGTCCGCTGCCGGATCACTCCGGTTGAAAAAGCGGGCATGAAATATCACCGTATTCCGGCGGAAAGAGTTTTGCCCCCCGGAAGCGGAACGCAGTTTGACTTTGAATTTTCTGCACAGGAAAACGGCGGCGAGGTTGCAGTTGCCATCCGGTTTGACGATCAGGAGAAACTCATTCTCTCAACACCCGTCAAGGCGGCTCTGCTGTCAAAAAATGCCGATTTCAACAACCGCAAACCCGATTTTGTAATGCAGGACTACTCGAAAATAGAAAACACCTTTGAGTTTGATCCCGAAAGTGCCAAAAAAGCGTGGAAAAACAGCGGCGACTTGAGTGCGGAAGTCTGGATCGGTACCAGCGGCAAGAACCTTGAACTTCAGGTCGCCGTCCGTGATGATATCCACAAAGCATCCCCCCACGCGAACCGCATGTGGTTGGGGGATTCGGTACAATTCGCATTGGAATTTCCCCGGCAGAGCGGTAATTTTGAGTTGGGCGGTGCGCTGAATGCCGACGGCAAACCTTACATTGACGGCTGGAAAGTTCCCGCCAAAGTGAAACTTCAGGATGTTTTGCCAAAAATCAAACTTGATATTTCCGGAAACGGTGATAAATTAATCTATCGTTTTTCAATTCCGCAAGAGGCGTTGAAAATAAATCAAAAGCAGTTGACGGACGGGTTCCGGTTCAACATTCTGGTCAATGACAATGACAACGGCAGAGACCGCAAGTGTTATATGCGGCTTGCTCCCGGTATTGGCAAAGATCATACAATGCAGTATTCGCCCTTGGTAATCTGCCGTTAAATAACAGAGAGAAAAAATGAAAAATAATTACCGTATCAAAGTTCCCGCCAAAGATGCAAGAAACGGAAATCTCGGCAGTTTATATACCGCAGACTGTGCCGCATGGATCTGGCATCCGGATAAGTGCGAAATGGTGGAGTTTGAACTCGAATGGGAACAAGAGAACGCACAGGAGGTCGTCTGTTTTGTTTCCGCCGACAACCGTTTTGAACTCTATCTCGATGATGAATATATCGCCATGGGTCCTGACCGCTGCGATGTGGCGCATTGGGCGTTTTCAGCGTTGAAACTTCAATTCAGCCCCGGCACGCACCGTTTGCGGGCGCATTGCTGGCACTATCCGCATGAAAGCGACATCATGCCGCTGGCGCAGTTGACTTACCGGGCCGGATTTCTTTTCGGCGCAGAGGATGAAACTTTACGTCCCGTTTTCAATACCGGTTCCGCTCCGTGGCGGGTACGGGCATTGAACGGTGTCTCTTTTGAACCGGTCTGCCGCTGGATCGGCTCGGCAACGATCACGGATGTGAACGCATTTTCCAACCCGGCTCCGTGGGTTGCGGCAGAAATCGTGGATGCGGCACGAGAAGGCAATATGTGGGGTGCTATCGAAAATTTCCGCCGCCTCTATCCGTCAGAATTGCCCGAACAGATGCGGAAACTCTGGAACGGCAGGGCAAAAGTCCGTGCCGCATGGGAAGGTTTTGAGGAAAATATCATTCAAATTCCGCAACAGTGCAATGCCGCTCCCGAATGGCAGGCTTTTTTCAATAACACTTCGCCGATTACGGTTCCCGCCGACAGCCGTGTTGCAGTCGTTGCTGATTTTGAAGATTATCTTTGCGCTTATCCGGAACTGACCGTTGCCGGAGGCGGAGAAGATTGTACTATCGAACTTTGCTGGCAGGAAAGTTTCTACGAGGATGCCAATAATGCTCCGCTCTGGAATGTCAAGCCCGCCCGGGATGTGATTTGCGGCAAGTATTTTCTGCGGAGTAAAAATCACCAGCGTGATACGTTCCGTAACATTCCTGAAACAGAGTGCCGCTGCAAGCCTTTCTGGTGGCGGGCAGGGCGTTATTTACTGTTGCTGATCCGCACCGGCAATACTCCTGTTACATTAAAAAATCTGCACTTTTTTGAATGCCGTTATCCGGCAGAAAAAGAGTCCGCCATCACCTTTGACCGGCAGGAACTTTCCGATATTCAGCCGATGATGATAAGAGCTATGCAGAGTTGTATGCACGAAACCTTTATGGATTGCCCTTATTTTGAACAACTCATGTATGTCGGAGACGGCCGCCTGGAATGTCTCACGGCTTACATGATGATGCAAGACAATGCATTGTGCAAACGCGCCATCCATCTCCTTGACTGGTCACGGCCTTTCTGGAACGGTCTGGTTGCAGAACGTTACCCCAGCGCATTTCCGCAGTTAAGTGCCACATTCAGTGCGCTCTGGCCGCTTATGGTGCGTGATTTTATGATGTACCGCCGTTTTGATTCCGAAAAGGAGTTCAAAGAACTGCGTTCGGCAGTGCGTTCCATGCACATGGCTCTGGCGGAATATGTCAGTGACCGTGATTTGCTGGAAAATCTGCCCGGTTGGTCATTTGTCGATTGGCTCAAAGAATGGAATATCGGCGTTCCGCCGCCGGGAGAAAGTGCCGCATGCGGTGCAATATTCTCATTGCACTATCTTCTTTCATTGAAAGCCGCCATCGAACTTGAAGAATTCATGCCGGAAAACGGCGGCGGTTTGAAATCCTATTATCAGAATATGTATGACCGGGTGGCAGAAAGTGTTCTCAAACACTTCTGGAATGAAGAAGAATCCCTTTTTGCCGATGACCTTGCCGGAACCCGTTTCAGTATGCACGCACAATGTCTGGCGATCCTCTCCGGAGTGATTGCCGGAGAAAAACAGAAACGCTGTTTTGAGGCCATGCTGAAAAAAGAGAATATCGCATTCCCCACACTGTACTTTATTTTCTACCTTTTTGAAACATTCAAAGTGGTGGGAGAAGGCGGAAAAATCCTCGATTATGCGTATATCTGGAAAGATATGCTCGACAAGGGAGCCGTCACCACATGGGAAAAACCGGAGCCGACCCGTTCCGATTGTCACGCCTGGGGAGCGCACCTCTACTATCACTACTTCGCCTCGCTGGCAGGCATCCGGCCCGCAGTACCCGGTTTCCGGGAAGTCACGGTAATGCCCGCTTTCGGAGAATTGAAGCATATTTCAGGGACTATGCCTCATCCGGACGGTGTGATTTCTTTTGATTTCCGCAAAGAATCAAATCATTCCGTCAGCGGTCACATCACGCTGCCCGGAGAAGTCGGCGGAAGTTTTACTTTCGGCGGAAAAACAAAACGCCTCTATCCCGGCGAAAACAAACTGTGATCTGACGGATTGCAGAAACAGCCTGTTTGAAAAGTACGATATATTATTTTGGGGCTCTGTACGAAAGGTTGACTGATTTTTACAGGGGCTTCGGAATGCTTCGTCCGCTCAACGCCCCGATAAAATACGCTTTGCTTTTTTATCGGGGCATCGCTTCCGGCGAGTGGTATTGCCTCATGCGAGGCAATATCGACGCTGCGCTTGTACTTTCGCCGCCATTTTAAGGCGGCGACCAGCGTTCCGCCTCCGTCTTCGTAAAACTACGCCGCGACAAGGCTGGACCACGTCCGGGTACGACCCGGGGCGGGGTACGCGCTGCGCGCGGATTTTTTTTATCAGTCTATATTTAGTACACAGCCTATTTTTTCAACGTAAAACTTTCAAAGCCCGGTGACGGCACGCGGTGTCCGTCGGTCTGCTGGGCTTTTAACAGGCACTTGCATTTTATGGCGTTGAACATCGCCAGATGACCGGAGGGCGGACAGGTGCGGTCGCCCAGACCGGTGGTGAGCGAAATGAAAGTGGTGATGCGTTTGCTCAAATTGACCGGGTCGAAGTAGTCCAGTCCCCGGCAATATTCCGGACGCCAGCCGTGGAAACGTCCGGCGGTCACTCCCGCAAGATCGGCACACCACGGCACGTAAAGACTCACCTGTGAAACATTTCCGTCAAGCATGGCGGCACTCAATGCCTGATAACCGCCCATACTGCCGCCGTAAACCGTCAGATCTTTTCCGTTGAATTCCGGGAGCTGCCGCACAAATTCCAGCACTCTTGCGCCCCGCAGAGCCATGAAAAGGAAATCACTTTCCTCCGGTGTACGGTTGTTGCGGAAACCGAAATTTTTCAGTTCGGTTCTTTGCATTTTCCGGTAAAAATCCTTCTCTTTGCCTTCGGGCAGTCCGAAACGGTTTACCGATACGCCGATACTGCCGGTGCCGAGAACATCTTCACGGGGCGTGGGGGAAAAGGAGTAGCCGTAGAATTTCACAAAAGCCTTCTGACTTTTCACAGCGGCATTAACGGGCATATAGAGATAACCGGTCGCCGGATATTTCCCGGCGCATTTGATTTCAAAACTCCAGCATTTCACATTGGGCAGTTTGCTTTCCAGCGGAGTCAGTTTGTACTCCAGGGGAACTTGAGCAAGGCGTTTTTTCTGTTCCTGCCAGAAAGAGTCAAAATCTGCCGGTTCTGCGGCGGTCTGCTGTATTTTATGCACATTTGCCCCGGCGGAGGCAGAGAGGATCAGCGCACCTTTTATCTCTCTGCCGTTGGGTTCAAGGGCTTTGGCTTCGATATTGACAAAACCGGGCTTTTTCAAACGGGTTTTGATGATGACCGGTTCATCGGAGGCTTTTTCGCCTGCTGCCAGCGAACCGTCTTCGCTCCAGAGTTCCCACGCCACCCTTTTGCCTGCAAGCGGCTTGCCGTCTTCCAGCAGACGGAGCGTGAAAGTGATTTTTTCTCCGACTTTGTACGAAAGAGGATTTTTATCGGTTTTTACTTCAAACCAGATTTTCCCTGCACTCAGAATACCGCAGGAAAACAGCAGAGCAAGAAAGATAAATTTTTTCATCCGATCACCTCAATCTTTTTTATCAGAAACAAAACCGTCATCCTCGCTGTGCGCACCGTCACGGAGAAGACGGAACATCGTACGCAAATCTTTACAGCCGCCCCACAGCAGCCATACAGCCGTAAGCGGCGTAATCACCAGCAGGATACCGCAGTATGCAAGCAGATAGTTGAACCAACCCTCCTCCGTCCACATACGGATATATGGATTGGGGAAACAGTAGCCGATCACGTTCCAGAGTGTTACAAGAATGAAGAACGCACCCCAGCCGAGGTTCCAGACGGCAACGGAGCTGGCAATGATCTTGTCACGCAAGGTGAACTCTTCATCAAATCCGAAAAAGATCCGCTTGAATGTGGAGATCTTGCGGGTATTGACCAGTTTCTTTTCGCCGTCACTGTATGCTCCGCGGTGGAGAAGTTTATCGAGATCATACTCCTTGCGGCAGGTGGCAAACGAAACCGCCGCAAAGACGATCTGCGCCAGTATCGTGGCGATAAAGGAGAGCCATGCGCCGTTGAGCGGACACTTGTTCACCGCCTTGAGCAGCGTCTGGTTGCCGGGGAAGAAATTCAGCAGAAATTCCCGGAAAAACGCCCAGCAGTGACTGTCCAGCAGCAGTACGAAAAAGAGAGCGACCACCGTACCGACTCCGGCGGAAGCCCAGGCGCCGGCAACCGTGGCTTTCCGCCAGTAGAGACCGCCGATGATGGCACTGCCCGCACTGGCGGCAAAAATCACACCGGTAAGCATCTGGAACATGGCGATATATTCGCTTTGCGTGTAATAGAGACTGAAGAAAAAGGCAAACACCGCAACAAAGATCATCGCACTTTTCAGCAGAAGCAGATGTGTTTTCTGACTGATTTCTTTGCCGTAGACCGGCAGAACGACATCCTGAATGAGAATGGTTCCCCAACTGTGGATGTAGGTCGTATCCGTCGAAAGCATGAAGAAAAAGAGAACTGCCGCAAACATCCCTTTTATACCGATGGGGAGTTGTTCGGCAAAGGCGATCGGCATGAGCATCTGATCCACGACCGCAGGAGAGAGAAAACTGTTGAGTTTCTCCGTCAATCCGGCGGTGAAACCTTTGTATTTATCGGAGAAGAGCAGCACACTGCCCCCCAGACAGAACATGATGTTGAACAAATTGAACGTCAACTGACGCCACGTACTTAAAATGCCGCCCATTTTCGCTTCATGGGGACTCAAAGCACTGCCGGAGTAGCCCTGATTGCCCTGCCATGCGCCCCGGTGGGCAAAAAGCGCGTAGAGCATGATAAGGAAATACCAGAAGTTGAAATCGCCGATTTTTTCCGTATCGAAAGGATTGACATAACTCATTCCGTCGGGACGGTTCAGGAAGGCTCCGCGAAGTTCATCGACCGTAAAGAGACAAATAACTGTAATGGCAACGGCGATGCACATGACGTAAACCAGAAGCATCTGAAGTGTATCGGTCATCATATTCTGGACCTGTCCGCCGTTGAGCAGTACAAAACACGCCATGCCGAGGAACAGTATCATCAGCAGGGGGAAAGTCGGTATGCCGCCGAGCGTCTGCGGGAGTCCGAGAAAGCAGATGAAGAAGTTCGCCCCGACTGCCGGAAAAATGCCGAAGTTGATGATCCCCGCCATCCAGCAGATGAACCCCATGGTGATGCGGAACTTCCGGCTGTACCGTATTTCAAAAAACTGGGCAAGGGTCATGACCCGGGTTTCACGGTAGCGGTAGGTGACGAAACCGGAGACCATCAAAATCGTCAGAAAGACCGTCAAACCGATGTTCCACCACTCAAACGCCCAGCCGGAGTGATAGAAACGCTGGCCGATCGCCACCAGCGAGATCAGCCCCATTCCGGCAATGCCGTTGGCGGCGGTCAGCAGATAACGCCCGCCGGTGCGTCCTCCAACGAGGAAGTCCGCCACGGTACGGGAGTATTTCCGTATCCGTATCACCAGATAAAACATCAATACTGTCGGTACAACAACCAACGCCCAGTCGATCAGACTCATTTCAAATGTTCCTTTCCTGTTACAATTAAATGATATTCGCCTGAAGGCAATATTGTATTTTCACTTATTTCTGCGGCGATCCACCCGGCGGGCAGTTCGACCCGTGCTGAAGAGTTGCAGGGAATGGCGATATGCCATTGCAGTTCGTTACTGTTTTTCCACTCCCAGCGGGAAATGATGCGTCCGTACATACTTTCGTACTCTCCTGCGGCAAATTGCAGTTTTGCGGTGAACACCGGAGAAAGTGTGATCTGTTTCCCCCCGGCGAGGCCCTGTTCTTCCATCAACTGAATACCGCAGATATTCCGGTAGAAAAACTCTGCAACTGCCCCGTAGGCATAGTGATTGAAGGAGTTCATCGTCACGTCGCCGAACCCTTTTTCCGCCGTCCATGAATCCCAGCGTTCCCAGAATGTCGTTGCCCCCTGAATTACGGAATAGAGCCACGAAGGGTATGTTTTCTGCATCAGAAGTTCCAGCGCAAGGTCATTTTTACCGCAGCGGGACAAGGTTCCCAGCAGCAGCGGAGTGCCGAGAAAACCCGTACTCAAATGGGTATCGCGTTTCCGGATATCTTCCGTTAAAATGTGTAATGTCTGACCGTTGTCATTTTCCGGAAGCAATTCAAAGTGCAATGCAAGCAGAGCCGCACTTTGCGTTTTTATCAGCAGTTCTCCAGACGGAGAATAAAATTTCCGCAGAAACGCCGCTTTTATCTGTCCGAACATCTCTTCACGGCGCATTGCCTCTTCTTCCTGTCCGAGAATACGGCAGATGCGAACGAACAGCCGGGTCATACCGGCAAAATAGGCAGTAGTGAGAAATTCTTCATCCAGCGGAACATCATGACCGAGCCAGTCGCCGTAACGGGCATTTTTGACCAGCCAGGTGCCGTTAGATGCCTTCTCCTGAACATCCAGATATTCTGCCATATTAGCGGCGTACTCTTCCAGCAGCCGCGTGTCGCCATATTTTTTGAAAAGTTCCCACGGCACAAGCAATCCGGCATCGCTCCAGCCGCTTGCCCAGTGTGCCGGGTCCTTGAGTTTGCAGACATAGGGGGCTATTTCCGGAAACGCCCCGAAATAGCGGCAGGCGTTGAGGTCGCGCAGCCATTTTGTATAAAATCCGGGGGTAAAGTAGTTGAACGAGGCTGTCGGAGCAAAGATTTGCGTATCGGCACTCCAGCCCTGCCGTTCATCCCGCTGCGGACAATCGGTCGGAATGTCAAGAAAATTTCCCCGTTGCCCCCAAAAGGCATTTTGATACAAGCGGTTGAGCAGTTCATCAGAAGACTCAAAGTATCCGGTGCGCTCCAGATCCGAGTGGATGACCCTTGCCGAAACCATATCCGGCGTAATTTCCGTCAAACCGGTGATCTCAAGATAACGGAAGCCGTAAAAGGTGAAACGGGGCGCGTAGGTATGAGGCTGTTCCCTTTTGGAAATATAGATCGTTTCAGCCTTGGCGGAACGTAAATTTTCCACATAAAGCGAACCATCCGCCTGAAGCATCTCCCCGTGACGGATGCGGATTTGAGTTCCTTCCGGCAGCGGCGGCAGTTTCAGAAGTTCACTTCCCGTTATATTCTGTCCGAAGTCAACGATAAAACAGCCGTTGCGGGAACGGGTTATTTTCTGCGGGGGCAGGATTTCGGTCACACGTACGGGTGCGCCCTCCTGCCAGTCCATGGCGATTTCGGGATGTTCTTCGGTGAATACGCCGTTATGCCAGTCGGAAATCTCCTCCAGACGGGCATCGTAATATTCGCCCATGTAAATATCACTGTACCGTATTGCCCCGGAACCGGAACACTCCCAGGAGGTGTCACTGCAAATGATTTCTTTCCTGCCGTCGGCAAGTTCAACGTGCAGTTCCGCCCGCAAGAGCGGATGAGGGCCGTAACCGTGATCTTCGGTATTGACCAAAACGGCGATCGTGCCGGAGTACCAGCCGTCGGCAAGTTGGATCTGCAACGTATTTTCGCCGCTGTGCAGCAGTTCGGCGGCATCGTACACCTGATACTGCACCCGCGAGTAGTAGTCCGTCCAGCCGGGGGCAAACAGTTCATTACCGACTTTCACCCCATTGAGTTCCGCCTCATAAAGTCCGAGGGCGGAAAGAAAGAGCCGTGCTTTGATAACGTCGCTTTTGAGGGTGAATTTCTTACGGAAATGGTCCACCGGACGCATATTTTTTTCTCCGGCGTATGCGCCGATCCATGCGCCCTGCCATGCACTCCCGGCAAAACCGGTTTCAAAGAACGCTTCTGCCTTTTCCTGCAGGAATTCACAGCCGTCCTCCATACGGACACCGGCACGCCAGAAATAACGGGTGTGGGGCTGAAGTTTTTTTCCGGAATAGACGATCTGAATACTCTCTGCTGACTGCTGCCAGCCGGAGTCCCACATAACTGTACCATCTGACTGCTGAACGATGATGCGCCGGGCGGATTGCTCCGCCGCACTGCCCCGGAGTTTGTAACTGAACCGGGGGTGCGGAGCATCCATGCCCAAAGGATCACATTTGTATTCTGTTTTCAGATCGTACAGTTCCATCGGAGAGACTCACTTGCGTTTTTCCAGCGTTTCTGCGATACGGTTGCGGAGTTCGCGCAATTTTGCGGGATCGCGGGTGAATACGGTCATAACGGGCGAAAGTTCGCGGCACATTTTTCTGGACTCTTTTCCATACAGAGCGAGATAATCATAATCTTCGCTGCCGTCCCGCACATTGGCAAGACGGATGGAGGGCAGCGGACCGTTTGCGCCGGGATAGAGCAGTTGACCGTCACCGGGCATTTCGTCAATGAGATTCAGCTTGAATGCGCTCTGATAGCAGACCGTTTCATCGAAGTAACACTCATTTGTCCATGCGTTGACGTGCCAGTAGAGGAAGCCGTCCGATTTATGCTGCCAGGTCTGCCATGCCAGCAGACGTCCTTCGATAAAGGGATACTCCACACTGGCAAAGTTGGCATAGGGATATTTCGGGCCGCAGCACACATACCACCAGACCTGATGCCCCATTTTGCGGAGTTTTGCAGAGAGGGAGTCCACATAGTTTCCGGTGCCGGGGCAGAACCAGTCCGCAGCAAGGCAGTCGGTACGCTGCGGATTTTTTTTGAGAGATTGATAGATCCGCGCGGTGGACATGAAAGGCAGATCGCCGTAACGTTCATGGAGCATCTTGCGGACACGGTTCATGGCAGGATAAAACTCATCCCAGCGTTCATCAAATCCGTAAACATAGGCGTACTTCATCAATCCGTGTTTGCGCAGCTGCGCCACATAAGGATCGAGCCTGCGTTTGAATTCTTCCATCAATTCATCGGTGTAATCCGACACGGGGGAGTAGCAGACCCAGAGCGGATTGTCTTTGGGTTTGGGGACGAGATTGAAGATGTTGAACTGATTCATTCCGCGGGAACGTGCGTAAAGCAGATCTTCGATGCGGGGTTCTTCAGTCCGGGTGATGTCATCGGGATTGAGCCGGTGATCCAGCATGATATCCCACCCCTCGCGGCGCAGGGCATTTTTCTCCCTTGCCGGATAAGCACGGAAAAGCCAGTTATCCATGATGCAGAAAGCACTGCGCAAACTGAACGTCTCCGGCAGAGCAAAGTCATACACCTTTACCTGAAGCGGAACCTTCTCCGTCCTGCCGTTGATATGGACTTGCACATCTCCCCGGTAGATCCCGGCGGCGGCGTTGCGGTCGGCGGTAACAGTCAGCCAGATGCCCTGTGTGGCATTTGCCGGAATTTGAAATTTTCTTGCGGGCAGCAGCGGATCGGGGAGCCAGAAGGCATCCCGGCTGTATCCGTTGGGGTGGTAGTGATAAGGTCTTCTCCGGGGAATATAGCCGACCCGTTCCCACTTGATTTTTCCTTTGAAAGTTTCGCCTTTCTCATTTTTCAGGAGCGGCAAGGTCAAATCGACCTCTTTCAACGCTTTTGCGCCGGAAGTGATTTGCAGTTGGATGCTCTCACTTTCCGCTTTCGCCAGCGAAAGAGCCATATCCCGCGGAGCATTGGCGGCAGGATAAGTCAACGGCGTGATGTTGCTCATGGAGTCGGCGCACCAGATTTGCCAGCGGCCCTTTACCGGATTGGCGATTTTCTTCGTGCTGCGCTTTACCGGATAGGAGTATTTTGCATTTTTTCCGGCGCAGGAGACGTAGACATCCAGCACTGCCGGAACTTTTTCGCTTTCAGCGATCCAGCGGATCTCATTGCCCTGTTTGCGGATGGAAGAGAGAATATTTCCGGCGGCATCTTTCAGTTCGCAGCGGTAGTCCACCTTGCGGAAAAAACGCGCCTGGATAAAGAGTCCGTTTTCCGAAAAAGGTGCGATGGATTCCATGGAGAGTTGTCCGATCTGCACATCAGGTTCGCCGCGGGTGAAACTCATATCGTCGAACCAGACTTTTCCGGTCACATCACTGCGGAAAAGAACGTAGAACTGAACCTTTTTGACCGGCTTCGGCGGCCGGTAGCAGTTGAAGGTATGCCGCCAGTCAAACGTGCCGCTGCCCCAGAAAGATTTGATAGCCCAGGCATTGGAGTTATCCTCAAACCAGAGGTCGAGCAAAATATCATAATCCACCTCGCCGACAACGCCTTCGGCTTTGCTCCACCCGCTGAAAAGGAGCGGAAGTTTGGAAGGCTTGTCATAAACGATGGTCTGCCGGATCCCGCAATAGGGCGAACCTTTTTTCCGTGACATGACAAGGGCTTTCCCCCCGTTGCGTCCACCGTTCGGAACGATTTTGCAATCCGGATTTTTGAAGTAGATCTCCCACCCTTCCAAACCGGCTTCAAAACCGGGGTTTTTCAGTTCATTCCCCCACAGGACACCGCCTGCAAGAAGAAGTACTGTCACTGTCAAAAAATATTTCTTCATGATAATCCTATACGTATATGTGGTTTCAGTACACTCCAAAAACATCCATCATTTGGAGGGCCGATCATTCATCCTGATCGGCGGCACGGGTCAAAAAGAGTTCATCGAACCATACTTTCCCGAAAGCGTTATCCCGCAGAAAAACGTAGAAGCGGATCTTTGTGACCGGCTTATCGGGATAGAATGTTTTTTCAAACCGTTTCCAATCCCACGTTCCGGCGGGCAGTTTGATGCGCTGCGCCCATGTTGCAGTTCCATCTGCATAATAAATATCCAGATAAAAACTGAAATCATGCTTTTTGCTTTTTTCCAGAACGATGTTTTCAGCCTTGGCAAAGCCGCCGAAAATGATTGCTTCATTGGAGGGCAGATCGTATTTGACTTCCTGCGAATAACCGCAGAAAGCGGTTGCTTTTTTCCGATTGAAGCACAGGGACTTTTTGCCGCTTTTGAATACGGCGGAGTCAAAGGCGGCATTGCTCTTGACAAAAGAGTTTTTCCATGCGGAGGAGCCGTTCTCAAAACCGGGGTCTTTCAAGTCATTGGCAAAGACACCCGGAAGAACCGCACAAACAAGCCCGAATACAAAACAGATCTTTTTCATAAAAACACCTTACGGCTGATCGAGGAACCATTCATTCACCAGCGTGGTGGTCTGCACAGCTTCGGCATGACCATCGGCAAACACAGCATTGAAGCGGCCGGCATGACGGCGGTCAATGCAGCAGTCGGCGTGTCCTTCCGTTACAAAATTGAAGTTCCAGGGACCGAGAGAGGTGCTGTCAAAAATCGCCACTTTCTTGGAGGCGGACTTGATCGAGCTGAGTTTGATGCAGGCGGGGTTTGCCTTACCGGTGGCCTCAATCGCGCCCCACGAATTCATACGGCCGTAACTTTTGGAGTACAATTTTTCCACGGCGCCGTCATCTTTGGAGGGGCGGTTGTTGGTATAAAGAGTCTGTTCGCAGGAGGGACAGCGGAAAACGGAGTCATTATTGACATAAAGTTTATTCAGCAAATCGGGGAAATACCAGAGTTTACCATCGCCTTGACCATAGGAGTGCTGGGGCAGAGCCATATCGTTGTAATCATCTGCATAGAAAACCAGCGCATTGCCCATCTGTTTGAGATTATTGGTACAACTGATCGCATGAACCTTGGCACGAGCCTTGTTCAAAGCGGGCAGCAGCATGGCGGCGAGGATTGCAATAATGGCGATTACTACCAGAAGTTCGATAAGAGTGAAACGTTTTGTTTGCATGACACGGTTGAATTCATTTTTCTTCATAGTCTGTTCTCCTTTTTTTACAAAATGGTTACTTGGAAAAATTGTCTGCTTTCTGAATACGGTCCGGCAGATACCGGGGCGAAAAAGTTTTGTTATATTGTCCTTTCCTGTTTTGATTTTACTCAAGGGAATGTTCCCTATACGTATATGTAACTTACGTAAAAATTAATTTAGCGTCTGTTTTTAAAAAGTCAAATTCGATTTCAAGATATTTTTTATTTTTTTTGAGACAGGCAATGACAGTACGACGTCTCTTCAGACAAAACATGCCAAGTAACGCCGCTTTCGGATTTGGTGGAGGAAGAGCGGCCCATGGCAAAGAGCGATTTCTTGAAAGATGCCAAAGAGGCATATAAAAAGCGTTTCCCCAAAAAAGACTGGGACAGCCTCTCCGACAGCACCAAAAAGAAGTATTATTATGAGGCAATGCGGCTCTATGAACAGCGTACCGGAAAACCAGCATACACGCAAGTTTCCGGCTCGGTATCATTTTCAAATGAACGAGAAATTTTACTTCCACCAACTGGAAAATTTAACATAGAGAGAGTATATTATGAAAAGGGATCTGATGGAAAAAACACCCGGCAAATCGTGGAGGTGACTTATGGGATTTAAAGAACGGATGCAAGGTGATCCTGATGAGTGGTATTATACTGCCGCATGGGGTTTGTTGCGTTGCAATTGGGACTTCCAAAAACTGAAAGATTGCCAAAGTTCTGATTTTATTCAAAAAACACTTTCCGCCTTGGAAGTTATCCGCACAAATCGCCCGGAATACCGCAAGGTATTCATTAAAGGCGTGGATGATGCTGTTGCCGCCCCCACAACCGAAGATACGCAACAAATCAAGGCGTGATGCAAAATAACACCGGTTCCCTGCCGGTGTTTTTTTGTGCCTTGATTTCTGGATGGGTTGACAATCCCTTTATTGGGTAAACAAGTACGCAGAATGTCTGTGGAAAAAAATTAACTCAAAAAAAGAGGATAGACACCATGGGTGTTGCTATCAACGTCAAATCACTGGAAGAAGTACCGGAAATCATGCGGGAATTTGTAACCGAAGCCGATGGCGGGTTCGACTATGACTTCGACAAGGCATTCAAAGCTCTCAAAGAAGAGCGGGAAGGACGCCGCGCCGACCGCAAAGAACTGGCAGGTTTCAAAGGGCTGAATGTCACTCCGGAAACCATCAAAGCATTTATTTTTTTACACCAGTCTTTATAAATTAGCGCAAATTCGCAAGCGTAAAAGGGGTTCGGAACAACTATCAGAAAGTTTACTTTTCGATCAGTTCATCTTCCCAGCCGATCAGATTGCCTTTTTCTGAATCGAAGTTTACGCCAACAATGTAAATATCGCGTTTGTCGAGCAGATACTTCTTATAGTATTCTTTGGCCTTGATCTGTTCCAGAGCAGTCGGGTCATTGTCAAGTTTGAATTCAAAGATGAAGATAGCGTCTTGGGTCTGCACAACGGCGTCGATCCGACCATCGTTAGTGGCGGATTCCGCCTCAATATACAACCCCAGTAAGCGGAATATGGAGAAAAAGATCGTCTGGAACGTCGATTCCTGTTTCTTGTGCGAAGTGTAAGGAATTCCGGCAAAAAACACTTCCATTATTTTGCGGAGTTTCTTCAAATCCCGGTTCAAGAGCGCAGTGGCAATTTCGGCAGTAAATTGCACGGATGCCGTTTGAGTCTTCCCGGCATAACTGTTCAGGATATACGCACTGAATGCTCCCGCAACCTCACGGTTTGGAAAGTCCAGAAAATACCAGGTCTGCCCAAAACGCTCCTCCGTTCCCTTGATAGTGATATAGCCGGTTTGTAACAGCAGCGTCAAGGGATCAATATTGTCGATTTCAAAGGCATTGAATGCAACTTGCGGTACAGCCTCCTTTAACGCTGCCTCAAAATTAAAGTCTTTTTGTTTTGTCAGCTCCATCAGGAACGACGGCGTTCCGGTGGAAAACCAATAATTATTGAATTTACCACCGTTTTCAAAGAATTGAGCAAGAGAGACCGGATTATAAACCGTCTTGGCATTCTCCTCAAAACGGTAACCGTTGTACCACTCTTTGATTTTGGCTTTATAAGCGGTAATATCCGTATCACAGGTAAGAGCCGCGATGCGGTCTCCGAAATTCGCCTCCAACTCTTCCTGTGTGTAGCCGAACATTTCAGCATAGCGGGCATCCATGGTAATGTCCGTAAGATTATTCAAGTCAGAGAACAGTGAAACATGACAGAACTTGCTGACGCCGGTGATAAAAACAAAACGCTCCAGATTTTCACAGGCTTTGACCACCGAATAGAAACTTTTGAGAGCATCAAGAATTTCTTTGCTCCAGGGTTTGGTAATATTATTTAAAATAGGCTTATCGTATTCGTCGATCAGCAGTACAACTTTTTCGTTTTGGGCCAGTTGCTCTATAAGTTCCCGAAATTGCACTTGCGGATTTTCTCCGGTAAGCTGCAAATCATATTTGCGGGCAGCTCTGGCAACCATGTCTTTCATGGATTGGAGCAAATCTGCCAATGTATCAACAGCCCATCCGTTCCAGTCCAGATGGATTACAGGGTGTTTTTTCCAATCATACGGTTTGCCGTAAATGGCAAGTCCTTTGAAAAGTTCTTTTTTGCCTTCAAAAACAGCCTTCAGAGTAGATACCGTAAGTGATTTACCAAAGCGGCGGGGGCGTGACAGAAAATAGCCGGCACTGTCCGGACGGATCAGTTGCCAGATGTATTCGGTCTTATCCACATACAGGAAGTTACCCTGTATGAGTTCTTCAAAACTGTAAACGTAACTGGTTATATCTTTCATCATCATACCCCTGTTTGATACAACTGTCTGAAGTCCTGACTTGTCTTTGTGGTGTTTGCAAAAGTCCTGCGTCATACTTTTGTCAGTCGCATCCTGTTGTAATATACACTGCGCAAAACGATTTTTCAATTCAGCAATCAGGAAAACTTTGAAATCTCCGGCAGTTTTGGCAAATTGAACTCATATCCATACATAAAGATTGTAAACGTGAAAGTGTATTAAGACAACTATCAGAAAGTTTACTTTTCGATCAGTTCATCTTCCCAAACTTTCAGGAGGAATATTTTCTGCGTATATCCGATGGAGTACACTCCATTTGACGTTTGAATGTTCTCCACATATGACTTGCATTGTAAAAGCCGCATTGTGATGCAATATTTTCGTTCGTCAAAGAGGTGTTTTTCAACAGGGTGACTGCATTACCGACACGAAGTTTCTGTAAATATTCCATTGGTCCGATCCCAAATGCGGCATGAAATCTCCGGAGCAGCGTTCTGGGGCTCATCCCGGCAGTCTGAGCAATACCTGCCAGCGAAAGTCCTTGTTCTGAAGCTCTTGCTTTCATAACAGTTCCGCTTAACGAGCCTATGACTGTGCCGAATTGTTCGTTTTGCAAATCCATCCATACGGGCATCCTGCAATTCGTAGAGAATACGGATCGGTTTTCCCGCCAGATGACTGACATCGGACCGGCCTTTCCAGCTTACCGCGCGGTCGCGGGAATCATCGTAGATCACATCACAATCGGCAAGGGCGTAACCGGGGCTGAAAGCATCATCCTGCGTACCGGCGATCACGCTGCCTTCGGGGATGGAAAGTTTTATTTTGCGGACACATTCGCAAAGGATCGCCGCCTGATTTTCGGGGGAATCCGGATTTGCAAAAGTCTTGCGGACTTCCATTTTCAATTCCTGATATTCAAACCATCCGGTCATACGTTTCTGACCGGATTTCCATTTCAGAAGTTTTTCCAAACCATTTGCATAAATTTCAGATTTTTTGAAAATTTTTCTATTTTTCAATTTTTCGGATACATTTCCATCCGGCGAGCCACTACATCCAACATCTCTTTCTGACACGTTGCACTTGAGATTTTCCGCTCAAAAAATCGTTGCAACG
>JAFTUS010000008.1 GCA_017466125.1 Lentisphaeria bacterium
AAAAATACGCCGCATCATACTTGCAAAGCAAGTGCTTCATGTTTGCCGCAGGCAAACGCTTCATGCAGCAACGCTGCGCTTCATACGGCGAAGCCGTGCTTCATTCGATCAGCGTTCACGCTGATCGAGCTATTGGTCGTAATTGCAATTATTGCAATCCTCGCCGCCATGCTGTTACCCGCATTGAATAAAGCACGTGCAAAGTCCCGCTCAATAACTTGTACCAATAACTTTAAGCAGTGTGTGTTGGGGATACAACTCTATATTGATGATTTTGCCGGAAATATCATTACCCGGCGGGATGGGGTTGAGCCGAATTATTGTTGGGGTGCTTACCTTTACAACAAAAAATATATCACCACTCATACACCGTTTTTCTGTCCGAACCGTTTTCACCCGGACAGTTTGAAAGGGACGAATAACGTTCAGCTGACCATCCTTGACAGAACGATGGGCATCTACGACGGCTCTATCACTCTTGCTGATACCAAAGCCTATCTGAATTCCCGGGGGATCGGCAATGGCGAAGGCATCATGAGAAAAGATACGATCGGCTCTGAAGTGCTTTACAGTTTGAATTTCAAGCCGGTGAAAAGCAGTTCAATATTCCCGCTGCTGGCGGATACCAGTCGCGGCGGCGATCTCTCCCGCGGCTCTGCATTCCGTTTCTCGCCGCTGAACAACTCCCGTGTCAGTGCCGCTTTTGCCGCCGCCTCGCTGAATCACGAAGGAAGAGGAACGGTCGGATTTGCCGATGGACACGTTGAAAGTCTTGACGAAGGAACGTTCCGTTCCATTGGTTTTACGCTGTTGCGGGTCATTCCGGACGGAGATATCATTACAACTTACTGATAGGAGGATCTATGAAAAAATCAATATTTCTTGCCGGATTGCTGTGCTGGGGACTCTGTGTTGCGGTCACGGCCCAGACGCTCCCCTACTTTACAGAAGAGGCCGTTCAAAGCATT
Organism: Lentisphaeria bacterium; assembly: GCA_017466125.1. GTDB lineage: Bacteria > Verrucomicrobiota > Lentisphaeria > Victivallales > Victivallaceae > Victivallis. The sequence continues at coordinate 969 of JAFTUS010000008.1, forward strand.
GATAAAGCGGCCGTCCTCAAAGAGGGGCAGGCTTTGCTCAAGCAAATCACCGACGAACTGCCGGAGTACAAAAAAATTGCCGGAAACGATAAAATCCTTGTGCGCCGTCTGGAACTTTTGCAGCGCGGTATGGATCAACTGAAAAATGATCTGGAAGATAAAACATCTCCCGAATCCATCTGCTACGCCGCCGTTGCGACGGAAGAATTGCGGGCGTTCAAAGCATATTTCGGGGAACTCATCGCCCGTTCCAAACGGCCCGCTCTGCCCAAAATGGTCATCAACGTTACGGATTACGGAGCCAAAGGTGACGGCGTGACCGATAACGTCGAGCCGTTCCGGAAAGCGTTGGTGCGGGCACTGCAGCTGCGGGGCAAATATGCCTGTACCATCAAGATCCCTGACGGCGTTTTCTTTTTCGGCAAACCGCGTATGCAAGTACCTTTCAACTCCAATTTCTTCACGCCTCCGGAAAAAGGCGGCGGTCTGGATCAGATCCGTACGACCAACGGCTATATCGTCATCGGCAATCAGAAAGATCTGACCATTGCCGGGAGCGGAAAGACCGAATTGCTGTTCGATGCTCCGCTCGGAACGATCTCCTGTATCAAACTGGGGGCTTGCGAAAATGTGACGCTCAAAGATCTTTCCATCGATTACAAAAAACGCCCGTTCACACAAGGCACGATCACAGAAGTGAATCCGGAAAAAGGTTATATGGACATTCAAAGCGATGACCCGCAGGCCGCTATGCCCGATATGCCCTATTTCAAACGCGGGCACGGCTATATTTTCTCACCGGAAGGGGAATTTCAGTGGCAGTACGGTATGCTTATGATGACCAGTGCCGAAAAGATCGGACCGCTGAAAGTACGGTACTATTTCCACGATAAGAAGGCCGATAAATATAACCCGATCCCGACTTCTGCCGGACGGAAGGTGCTTAAAAAGCTGCGTCCGGGGCTGAAATTTGTACAGGTTTCACGGGTGCACGGCGGCGGGGTGCAGGTGGACTTCTGCCGTTTCACGAGAATTGAAAATGTGACCGTTTACGCCTCTCCTGCGATGGCATTTCTGAACACCAATGGTTTCGCAGATACTTATATCAACTGCAAAATCCCGAAAAAAGAGGGCCGTCTGATCTCCACCAACGGGGATGCTTTCCATATTTCCGGTTCTCTTTTCGGTTGTGCGGTGGTCGATTGCAGCGGCGAATATCTGTATGATGACGGTATCAATACCTACGCCCGTCATGCGGTCATTGCCAAGCAATTCCCCAACGGCGAATTGAGCCTCTACGATACGCTGCCGTTCCCGACGTCACTGGTCGGCGTGATCAATCAGGATACCGGGCAGATCCGGGCATTGGCAAGATGCACGATGACACGGGGCAAAAAATTCAAATTGACCCCGAATGTTCAGGTACTTTCCCGGGAAATGCTCAAGGCGGGCAAGGGCAAAGGGCGGAATGTCGCTGATTCACTCTTCTGCCTCAGCCGTTCCGGCGTCGGATTTGTGGCTCTCAATAACCATTTTGCCCACCAGCACGGCAAAGGAATTGTGGTACAATCGCCTCACTCGATGGTGGAAAACTGTTCTGCAAACAATGCCAATCACGCCGGGTTCCATATCGGTTCTCTGGGGAATTGGGGAGAATATTCCATTCCGCACAATGTGATTTTCCGCAACAACAAAAGCAGAGGCGGCAAGCACGGTCTGATGCTCTTTTATATGATCCCCGGCAATGAGTTTGCCAAAAGCAAACCGCTGCGTGATATCCTTGTCGAAAATAACGATCTCAAAGATTGTTACAGCGGACAAATCATTCTGAACCTTAATACGGTCCGGTATTCGGGAGCGAACGCTCTGAAACCGGCCGCCGCAGCCAAATAACGGAAAAATGTTGCCGCAACGGGTTGCAGGACGCTGTTTGCAGGTGTATATTAAATCACGTGCAAAATAAGGATAAATGTTATGGAAAAAGATGCTGTAAAGAAATATGACGTCATCGTCATTGGCGGCGGAGCCGCCGGGGTCGCTGCCGCCATCCGTGCCGGGCGGGACGGTGTCCGGTGCGCCCTTATCGAAAAAAACGGCATCCCCGGAGGGACGATCACGGCGTGCGGCATTGCCGCTCCCGGTTTGTTTGCCGTGAATGGGAAACAAATTATTTCCGGCATCGGTTGGGAACTGGTCTGTAAAGCGTTGGCAGAAACAGGCACACCTCCGCCCGATCTTTCCCGCTGGGATGAGGTTTTCTGGCGCAATCAAATCGACATAAACCCTGTTATTTTCAGTGCCGTATGTGATCAGGAATTGCTGGCGGCAAACGTCGATATCCACTACCATACCATGTTGGGTGCTTTGAAGGATGAAGGG
>JAFTUS010000085.1 GCA_017466125.1 Lentisphaeria bacterium
AATTACAGTTTTTGCGGATGCAAAAAATGTAATTACCCGAAAGTTTTTGGAAAGGATAGAGGGGGTTCGGGGGAGAAAGGGAGAACCTTTTTCCAAAAAGGTTTCCCTTTCTCTCCCGGCACCGTTTACCCTTATCGAACTGTTGATAGTCTCCTCGGTAGTGGTCGGCTCTCGAGCCTCCGGGGCGTTGAGCGTACGGAGTCCGAAACTACCGCCGTTTCTGTTCGTAACGGAAAAGTTGACAGGCGTTCCATACGTTGTGCCACAACACATAGAAGATCGGGCCGAAGGTAACAAAGGGATCGGCGTAGAGCAGAGCCGCGTAAATGCCGAAACTGGTATTTTTCTGACCGAGAAGCTGACCGCACTCCACTCTGTATTTCTTTCCGCCGAGCCGTTTGCCGAGCAGAAAATTGACGATGCTTATCCCGCCGGAGACTGCGGCAGGCAGCAGCAGTGACAGATACGATATTTCCGGATTGTGCAAGAGATAATTTCCGGCGATGGAGGCAATAATAAAAAGCAGTACGCACCAGAGAGCAAAAGTGCTGTTTTTGCATTTTTGGGGGAGATCCCGCGCGGAGGGCCACCGTTTCTGCACCGCAAAAGCGAGCAGGATCGGGATGATCACCAGCAGAGAGACCGTTTTGGTCACATTCCAGAGAAAGGCAAAACTGAAGTTCCCCGTCACCAGCGGCATCATCAGAGCCATGGCAGCAGAGACGAAAAATGAACTTGCGACAAATCCCGTGAGTGTAAAGCCGACGTTTCCACCCAGAAAGGAGACGATCACCGGCGATGCCGTTGCCGCCGGAATGATCCCGGTAAAGAAAAACAACTGCGCCAGATCCCGCGCCTCCGGAAAGAATATCCGGCAGAAGAGCCACGGCACGATGCCGATAAGGATGTTCCCGCCGACCACAGCAAGGTGTTCCCGCCTGAACGCAAGATCCCTGAATTCAAGCTGGAGCGACGAAACGAAGATCATTATAACAAGAATGACCGGCACCAGATGAAACGTATCGTTGAGAATGTGCGCCTGCGGACACAACAATCCGATGAAAAACGGTATCATGATCATTGCCGGACGCAAAAGGAGTTTCAGCATAATTTCAGTTTCCGGGGTACAAAAATGGCGAGAGAGACGGGGCTCGAACCCGCAACATCCACCGTGACAGGGTGGTACTCTAACCAATTGAGCTACTCCCCCGCGCTTGAAAACGCAGTATCATGACATCTATGCGGACCAAAAATGGCGAGAGAGACGGGGCTCGAACCCGCAACATCCACCGTGACAGGGTGGTACTCTAACCAATTGAGCTACTCCCCCGCATATTTGCGATGACATCACATAAAATAATCCATATTTCAGAAAAAGCAAGCGGATTTCAGAAAAAAAATCGAAAAAACCTCGAAACGCCCGCAGGATGCCCCTCTGAAAAAGTCCGGACCAGCCTTAACTGTATCCGGCGGCGGCATCCAGTTCTTCCGATGCCCGGAAAAGAACTGCTGTTTCCGGGATAGTTATGTATTATTTGATATTTTTTTACTTTTTTTTCAAAAGGAGGGGCGTTCCGCTCAATATCGGACTTGACTTTTTCAGAAAAACTGCTATATTAATGCACTATCGTAAAAAAGGTTTCCCCTTAACAACAATAAAGGAAAAAAGAAAATGATCAAAGTTGGTATCAATGGTTTCGGCCGTATCGGCCGGATGGTCTTCCGCGCTGCGGTCCAGAATTTCAGCGACGACATCCAGATTGTCGGCATCAACGACTTGCTCGATCCCGATTATCTCGCCTACATGCTGAAATATGACTCCGTCCATGGCAAATTCGAGGGCGAAATCGCCGTCGAAGGCAACTACATGGTCGTCAATGGCAACAAGATCCGTCTGACTGCCGAAAAAGATCCCGCCAACCTGAAATGGAACGAAGTCGATGCTGACGTCGTCGTCGAATCCACCGGTTTCTTCCTGACCGAAGAACTGGCTTCCGCTCACCTCACTGCCGGTGCCAAGAAGGTCATCATGTCCGCTCCCTCCAAAGACGCCACCCCGATGTTCGTCTACGGTGTCAACGACAAGACCTATGCCGGTCAGAAGATCATCTCCAACGCCAGCTGCACCACCAACTGCCTGGCTCCCCTCAGCAAAGTTCTGAACGACAAATTCGGTATCAAACGCGGTTTGATGACCACCATCCACGCTGCCACTGCCACCCAGAAGACCGTTGACGGCCCCTCCAAGAAGGATTGGCGCGGCGGCCGCGGTATCCTCGAGAACATGATCCCCTCCAGCACCGGCGCTGCCAAGGCTGTGGGCAAAGTTCTCCCCGAACTCAATGGTAAACTTACCGGTATGTCCGTCCGCGTTCCCACCAGCGACGTCTCCTTCGTCGACCTGACCTGCGAACTGAACACCGAATGCACCTATGACCAGATCTGCGCTGCCATGAAGGAAGCTGCCGAAGGCGAACTCAAAGGTATCCTCGGTTACACCGACGAAGCCGTGGTCTCCACCGACTTCCGCGATGATGCCCGTACCTCCATTTTCGACGCCAAAGCCGGTATCCAGCTTGACGGCACCTTCGTCAAAGTCTGCTCCTGGTACGACAACGAATGGGGCTACTCCAACAAGGTTCTCGAAATGGCCCGTGTCATTTCCAAGTAATCTTGCTTGATTGCCAAAAACGGCGGGTGGTTGCAAACCGCCTGCCGTTTTTTAATTCATACGAAACCCTAAACGCAAGGAATTGTAAAAATGAATAAGAAAACTCTCCGCGATGTGGATCTTCAGGGCAAACGTGTCGTTATGCGCGTTGACTTCAACGTTCCGATCAAAGAAGGGGTCATCAAAGACGATACCCGTATCAAGGGCGCACTGCCCTCCATCAAATACGTTCTCGACAACGGCGGCTCCCTCGTGCTGATGAGCCACCTCGGCCGTCCTGCTGAAAAAGGTTATGAAGCCGATTTCAGTCTGAAACCCGTTGCCGAATACCTCGCCAAAATGCTGGGCAAACCCGTCGCCTTCGCCGCTGACTGCGCCAACGCCGATGCCGAAGTCGCCGCCATGAAACAGGGCGATGTCCTCATGCTCGAAAATACCCGTTTCTACAAAGCCGAACAGGGCAAACTCAAACAGAAAGACGGTCAGTCCGATGAAGAGTTCAAGGCCGCCAAAGCCGCCCTCAAGGAAGAACAGAAGAAACTGGCTGAAAAACTCGCTTCCTACGGCGACATCTACTGCAACGACGCATTCGGTACTGCTCACCGCGCCCATGCCTCCACCGCAGTCATCACCAAATTCATGGATACCAATGTTGCCGGTTTCCTCATGGAAAAAGAGATCGAATACCTCGGCAGTGCGGTCGAAAACCCCGTCCGTCCCTTTGTCGCCATCCTCGGCGGTGCCAAAGTTTCCGATAAACTCGCAGTGGTCAACAACCTGCTGACCAAGGTCAACACCCTTATCATCGGCGGCGGCATGGCTTACACCTTCCTCAAGGCAATGGGCCACGAAGTCGGCAACTCCCTCTGCGAACTCGATCAGCTGCAGTATGCCAACGACATGATCGCCAAAGCCAAAGAACTCGGCGTCAACTTCCTGCTCCCCGTGGACAGCATTGCCGCTGACAAGTTCGATGCCGAAGCCAACACCCAGATCGTCGGCGAAGATGTTCCCGCAGGCTGGATGGGTCTCGATATCGGCCCCAAGACCATCGAACTCTATGCCAACGCCATCAAGTCCGCCAAGACCGTCGTCTGGAACGGACCGATGGGCTGCTTTGAAATGCCCGCTTTCGCCAAGGGTACTTTCGGTGTTTGCGAAGCGGTTGCCGAAGTCAAGGCCAACGGCGGCATCTCCATCATCGGCGGCGGTGACTCAGTTGCCGCTGTCAACAAATCCGGTCTGGCTGACAAGATGAGCCACATCTCCACCGGCGGCGGTGCCTCCCTCGAATACCTCGAAGGCAAAGCCCTCCCCGGCGTCGTTGCTCTCTCTGACAAATAATCAGTTACAGCATCGCTGACGAAACAGACCGCTGCAAGCATAAAGTGCGCAGCGGTCTGTTTTTTTGGCTCTGCACAAAGTTTTACCTGAAGTCCACAAAGGCGGCTGACTCCGGATCTTACTGAATATCTGTGGAAAAAACCAATAAAAAGAGAAATGTTTGTTGAAAAAATCAATTTGAGAGAGTACATTACACTGTGACCATAGATATTTTAAACTTTTAAACTTCAAGAGGGAATTATGGCAGAAGAATTACAGAGCCTTCTCGACAAGATCAATGCAGAGGGCGTTCAGAAAGCAGAGGCAGAGGCCGCCCGTATCATCGACAATGCAAAAAAACAGGCTTCAGAGATCCGCTCCGAAGCAGAAGCACAGGCCGCCGCAACCGTGAAAGATGCCGCAGAACAGGCCGCCGCTCTCGAAGCACGTGCCGAAGCCGCGATCAAACAGGCCGCCCGCGATGTACTGCTCCAACTCCAGAGTGAACTACAAAACCGTATCGAAAAGGCTGTCGCCGGTGCCTCCGAAGCAGCTCTCACTCCTCAATTCATGACCGAACTCATCCGCAGCATGGCAGCAACGTTCGCCGCCGACCCTGCCGCAGATGTGACCGTCCTGACTGCCGCCAAGGATGCCGCCGCTCTCGAAGGTACGCTCAAAGCCGCCCTCGCCGCCAGTTTCAAAACCCAGCCCAAAGTGCTTGCCTCCGCCGGAGTCAAAGGCGGTATGGAAGTCAGTTTTCAGGACGGCAAACTCTATTTTGACTTCACCAGCGATGCCATCACGGAACTGGTCGCCTCCTATATCGGCCCCCGCCTCGGGGCAATGCTGAAAGACTGAGCGGAGAAGAAGCATGTACTACTTCCTCAAGGCATCTTTACCCGGATTGATGTTCGGCAAAGAGCCGGACTTGACTCTTGAAGAGTTCGACACCCGGTGCGCCGAAGAACTTTCTGCGGAACGCATGGCCGCTCTGAAACAGGCGGCGATGCCGGTTCCGCGCCCGCCCGAAACCGGGAATTTCAAAAGCAGACTGATGACGGAATTCACCGCAAAAGAGCAGTATCTGCGCACCCGCATCGCCGAACGGCGTTCCTCCCACGCCAATTTGTGCAAACTGCCCGATCCGCCGGTCTATTTCCCGGAGATCGACCACGCCGTGGCTCTGGCAAGTTCCGCCGATGAACCGCTGGAACGCGAAAAAATCATCGACCGTCTGCGCTGGCAGATCATCGAAGAACTCGATTGCGGAGACGAATTCGGGTTTGAGTCCCTCTGCGCCTATCGGCTGAAACTGGCGATCCTTGCCAAATACAGCGCACTCGATGCCGACAGGGGAAAAGAGAATTTCAACAACAGCGTGGACCGCATCTCCACCATGGCAAATGAATAATACAGGAGTTTTACTATAATGGCCGAAAACAAAACAATCGAAAAAGTGGTCGGCGTCAACGGAAATATGTTGACCGTCGAATTCACCGACCGGGTCATGCAAAATGAAGTGGCATACGCCAAAGTCGGCGATGCCCGCCTCAAATGCGAAGTGATCCGCGTCCGCGGCAACCGTGCCGATTTGCAGGTATTTGAAAGCACCAACGGTCTCAAAGTCGGGGACGAAGTGGAATTCACCGGGGAACTCCTCAGCGTGGAACTCGGCCCCGGTCTGCTGACTCAGGTCTACGACGGCTTGCAGAACCCCCTCGAACTGCTCGCTGAACGCTCCGGCTTCTTTCTCCAGCGCGGCGTATACTTGCGTGCGCTCGACCGGGAGAAGAAATGGCAGTACACCGCCACCGCACAGGTCGGCGATACCGTCATCGCCGGTGACCGCATCGGTTCTGTCCCCGAAGGCATCCTCAAACACTACATCATGGTTCCCTTCAGCTGGCAGGGCAGTTGGAAACTGACCGCCGTCACCCCCTCCGGCGAATACACCATCGACGATGTGATGGCTGTCGCCGAAAACGAAGCCGGTGAAAAACGCAACATCACCATGACGCAGGTATGGCCGGTGAAACTGCCCATTTCCGATTATGCTGAAAAACTTCTGCCGGTCAAGACGATGGTCACTCAAACCCGTACCATCGATACGTTCTTCCCGGTGGCACAGGGCGGAACGTTCTGCACCCCCGGACCTTTCGGCGCAGGCAAAACCGTGCTTCAGCACAGCTTGAGCCGCAACGCCGAAGCAGACGTGGTCATCATCGCCGCATGCGGTGAACGCGCGGGCGAAGTAGTGGAGATCCTCCGCGAATTCCCCGAACTGACCGACCCCCGCACCGGACGCTCCCTTATGGAACGCTCCATTATTATCTGCAACACCAGTTCCATGCCCGTTGCCGCCCGTGAAGCATCGGTCTACACTGCGGTAACACTGGCGGAATACTACCGCCAGATGGGTCTCAACACCCTGCTGCTCGCCGACTCCACCAGCCGCTGGGCACAGGCTCTGCGCGAAATGTCCGGCCGTCTGGAAGAGATCCCCGGCGAAGAGGCGTTCCCCGCCTATCTGGAATCTCTGATCGCCAGTTTCTACGAACGTGCCGGTCTGGTGCGGCTCCGTTCCGGCGACATCGGTTCCGTCACCATCGGCGGCTCCGTCTCCCCGGCGGGCGGCAACTTTGAAGAACCCGTTACACAGGCGACTTTGAAGGTGGTCGGCGCATTCCTCGGCCTCTCCCGTGAACGCTCCGATGCACGCCGTTATCCCGCCATCCACCCGCTGGACAGTTGGAGCAAATACAAAAGTGTCGTCCCCGCCGACCAGTTGGCATTTGCCCGCTACATCCTGCGGCGCGGGTCCGAAGTCAACCAGATGATGAAGGTCATCGGCGAAGAAGGCACCAGTATCGATGACTTCATGATCTACCTCAAGAGTGAATTTCTCGACTATGTGTATCTTCAGCAGAATACCTTTGACGAAATCGACGGCGCAACACCCGAAGCACGTCAGGACAGAATGTTTGAATTCATCGTCAAAGTCCTCAAAACCGATTTTGAATTCGGAGACGAAAAAGAAGATGCACGCCGCTACTTCCTCCAGCTCCGTCAGTTGTTTATCGACTTGAACTATCTCACGCTGGACAGTGACGAATTCAAGCAACAGATCAAGGCGATCGAAGAAAAGATCGCAGAACGGAGTAAGCAAAATGCGTAAAGTCTATCACAAGATCCTTCAGATCGTCGGCAACGTTATCACCGTGGAAGCCGACGGCGTGTCATACAACGAACTGGCTGAAGTGACCAGTTCTCGCGGCGTCTCTCTCGCACAGGTCATCCGTCTGCTGGACGGCAAAGTCTCTTTACAGGTCTTTGCCGGCAGCCGCGGTATCAGTACCGGCGATCAGGTGCGTTTTCTCGGCCGCCCCATGCAGGTTTCCTGCTCGGATGCTCTGCTGGGCCGGGTTTTTACCGGCCGCGGAACCCCCCGCGATAACCGTCCGGAAGTTCTGGACGATATGATCAGCATCGGCGGACCCTCCGTCAACCCTGCAAAACGTATCGTTCCGAAAAATATGATCCGTACCAATATCCCGATGATCGACCTTTTCAATACCCTCGTGGAGTCACAGAAACTGCCGATCTTCTCCATCGCCGGTGAACCCTACAACGAACTGCTCGCCCGTATCGCACTTCAGGCAGAAGTGGACGTCATCATCCTCGGCGGAATGGGCATTAAACACGACGATTATCTCACGATCAAAAATACCCTCGATGAACACGGCGCACTCTCACGAACCGTAATGTTCGTCCATACCGCCGCCGACCCCATCGTGGAATGTCTTATGGTTCCGGATATGTCTCTGGCGGTTGCTGAAAGTTACGCCCAGCAGGGCAAACGGGTCCTGGTCCTCCTGACCGATATGACCAACTTTGCCGACGCCCTCAAAGAGATTGCCATCACCATGGAACAGATCCCCGCCACCCGCGGTTATCCCGGCGACCTTTACAGTCAGCTGGCAAGCCGCTACGAAAAAGCTGTGGACTTCGACGGAGCCGGTTCCATCACCATTCTGGCAGTTACCACCATGCCCGGTGACGACGTGACCCACCCGGTGCCGGACAATACCGGATATATCACCGAAGGTCAGTTCTATCTGCGCAACGGCCGCATCGAACCTTTCGGCTCTCTCTCACGCCTGAAACAGCAGGTGAACGATAAGACCCGAAAAGACCACCGCGCCATTATGGACGCCATGATCCGCCTCTATGCAGATGTGCGCAGTACTCTTGAAAAACAGTCCATGGGATTTCAGATGACCCCGTGGGACAAAAAACTGCTCAAATACGGTAAACTCTTTGAGGCAAACATGATGGATCTTTCCGTCAACATCTCCCTGGAAGAGGCCCTCGACCTCGGTTGGAAAATCCTTGCTGACTGCTTCGATAAAACCGAAGTCGGTATCAAAACCGATCTGGTCGAAGAGTTCTGGCCCAAGGATAAGTAATGGAGCGTATCCATGGCGAAAATCAAATTCACCAAAAATGAACAGAAAAAACAGCAGGATGCACTGAAACAATTTCAGCGTTTTCTGCCGACTCTGCAACTGAAAAAACAACAACTTCAAGGAGAAGTGCGCAAAAGTACCGAACTCCTTGAAGCAAACCTCGCCGCTCAACAGGAACTGCTGACACGACTGGAAGGAATTTTGAAATTCTGCGCCGCCGAAAAATCCATCGCTTTCTACGAAGAACATGTCAAAGTACAATCCGTCACAAAAGGTTCCGCCAATATCGCCGGAATTAACGTGCCGGTCTTTGAAAAAGTGGAGTTTGAAGAGATCCATTGGGACCTTTTCGATACCGATTGGAGTACCGATGACGCAATCAAAGCACTCAAAGATGCCGTCTCCCTGCGCGAAGCATATAAGGTGCTGGAAGTTCAACATAAACTGCTGACACGCGAACTGCGCACCACCAGCCAACGGGTCAACCTCTTTGAAAAAGTCAAAATCCCCGAATGTAAAGAAAATATCCGCAAAATCGGTATCATGCTCGGCGACCTCAACGCCAGCGCAGTCGCCCGCTGCAAAATCGCCAAACGCCTCGGCGCAGAACGCGCGGTTTAAGGTTAGAGGTTGGAATGGGGGAAAACCATAAGAAAATTTTGAGGAAATTTTCTTAAGGTTTTCCCCCATACCCCCTTTCCTTATTTTCAAACCTTTTTGCAGTACTTGCCGTCCGGCCATACGGGGAACTTACCGGGAAGCATATCTCTCAGTAATCATGGTATTCACAGTATTCCCGGTTACATTACCGGGACAAGCGTCCGCAAGAAAATTTTGAGGAAATTTTCTTAAGGTTTTCCCCCATACCCCCTTTCCTTATTTTCAAACCTTTTTGTAGTACTTTTAAGTTTGGTATGCAGGGGTTCCCCGCCCGCAGAGGACGGCGGAGAAGTTTGCAACTGGCCGCAATTCCATTTTTTGCGGATGCAAAAAATGGAATTACCCGAAAGTTTTTGGAAGGGATAGAGGGGGTTCGGGGGAGAAAGGGAGAACCTTTTTTCAAAAAGGTTTCCCTTTCTCCCCCGACACCATTACCCCAACCGGGTTATCCGGTATTGCCTTGGGGATGTGCGGAAAGAGCGGCGGAAAAGTTTGCAGAAATAGTTGGAGTCGTAGAAGCCGCACTCTGCGGCGATCATTCCGACGGAGAGGTCGCTTTTTACCAGGAGTTCGGCGGCGCGGCGCAATCGGAGTTGCTGCAAATAGGCGATCGGGGAATATCCGGTTGCCTCATGGAAGATCCGTAAAAAGTGATTTTTTGACATACAGGCGAACTGTGCCAGTTCGGTCAGGGTCCATTGGCGGGAAAAATTATTTTCCATCAAACTGATGACTTTTCCCATGCGTGAAAGGGTGGATTCCTCTTCTTCCGGCTGAACCGGAAAGAACCGGGCAAGGCGGATAATGATATTCAGCAGCAGTGAAAACGCCAATGCTTCAAAGCCCTGCTGTTCAGCAGTGATAATCTCCCGTAATTTGCACATTTCGTCAGCCAGGATACGGCACTCTTCATCGGATGTATGGAACATTTTCCGGAAACTGCGTCTCAACTTCGGTTCCAGCAGAAAGAAGAGGTTGTAACCGGGGAGTTTGCGCAGATAGCACTCCGGCAGCGGCAATTCTTCCGCATTGAACTGGAGGTTGTAAAGCACCAGATTTTCCCGTTTTGTGAAGCAGTGTACCGTGTAGCCGTTGAGGAGAAAAACATCTCCGCTCTGCACCGGAAACTCCTGACCGTCGATATATTGTACGCCATGGCCGGAGACGACCAGTACGATCTCGGAAAAATCGTGGTAATGTCCGATGGAAGTAAAGTCGAATTCGTGCTGTTCCCGGACATCCGAACAGATCATCTGGACTGCGATCGGACACCCCGGCGTTTTGAAGTAATTTTTACCGTATGCCTGTACTGAATTTTTCATAATGGTGATAATATACTCTCTTTTGGTGATTTTATCAAGGAAAAACGGCAAAAGAGCAAGTATTTTATATACAAATAAAAAAATGTACCCCGCCCCGGCCCGAACGTCGGGTTCGCTGACACCCGGACGTGATCCAACGGCGGAACGTTGGTCGCCGCCTTAAAATGGCGGCGAAAGTACAAGCGTAGCGTCAACATTGCCTCGCAGAGGCAATACCGCTCGCCGGGAGCGATGCCCCGATAAAAGAGCGCAGCGTATTTTATCGGGGCGTTGAGCGTACGGAGCCAAAACCAAAAAAAAGGAGATTGTTTATGAATTTAGAAAACACTTGTGCATCTGCTCTTTCCATGCCATTCTGGTGCGTTGCAAATCCGCTGGGAGACCCTTTCGGCGGGGCTGTTATGGAGAAACCGGATTCTGCCGATACCGCCCGTATGCTGGCGGTGGCGGCAAAAGAGGGACTGATCTCTTACACCAGTTTCCACGATGATGACCTTGTTCCGTGGGACAAAGATCATCCCGAAGACGACCTCGACCCCTCGTCGGCGGTCTATCAGAAACTTCATCAGCTCAAAGCCATTCTCGATGAAGCGGGGCTCAAGGTCAACACCGTTACATGCAGTCTGCACGGCAACAAACTTTTCCGTGACGGCGGCTTGTGCAATCCTTCCGCTGAAATCCGGGAATATGCGGCGAAGAAAGTGGAACGCACCCTCCGCATCGGTGCTTTGTTCGGCGCACAATACTACACCTACTGGGTCGCCCGTGACGGCTTTGAAGTCCCGGTCTGCACCGACTGGCAGCATGTTTACGACTGGCTCGCCGACGGTTTGAACCACGTCACGGACTACATCGCAGAAAAAAAGATGACCAACTACATCGGTGCGACGGTCGAACCCAAACCCAACGAACCGCGCGGTCAGATGTTTCTGCCCACCAGCGGACATGCCGCAGGGTTCATCTACGGCAGACTGAACCGTCCGGAATTCTGGGGCATCAACCCTGAACTGCTCCAGCATGAAAGCATGTGTCTGCTCAACTCCTGCATGACGGTCGGCTATCTTTGCAGTATGAAACTTCTGAAATTCCTCCACTTCGGCAGTCAGATCAAGGCGCAGTTCGACAACGATTTTCCGCCGCTTATCGGCCCGGAAGGGCTCAAAGAGACAGTTTTCATGTTCAAAACGCTCAAGGATACCGGCTGGAAAGGCATCATCGAATACGACTGCCACATGCTCCGCGCCGAAGGCGATCCCGACAATGAGGACGCCTGCCGTATGCAGTTCATCCGCAACTGCGTGGAAGCGACCCGCATCGCCCTTGAACTGGCGAACCGTATTCAGAAACCTGACATGAGCAACGGTCAAAGTGCCGCCGACCTCGCCTCCATCCGGCAGATGTGCGGCTTGTAAGAAAGGAGACTGCAATGGAACTCTATCTCGGGATCGACGCCAGCACGCAGGGGGTGAAGTGTGTCGTCATTGACCTCCGCTCCGGAAAAATCACAGCCGAAAGTTCCGTCAATTTCGGAACCGATCTGCCGCAGTACAACTCCCCCAACGGTTTTCTGCCGCATCCGGATGCACTGGTACGCCATGCCGACCCGATGATGTGGGTCGACGGCCTCGAACTGGCACTGGAGCGTCTGCGTTCCACCGGGGTCGATATGGCTGAAATCAAAGGAATTTCCGGTACCGGGCAGCAGCACGGTTCTGTTTACCTTGCAGATGAGTTCCCTGTTTACACGGATGACACGCCGCTGTCGTCCCAGTTGAAACCGATCCTCTCGCGTCCGACCTCCCCGATCTGGATGGACCGCTCCACCAATGCGGTCTGCCGGGAACTGGATGAACGGTTCGGCGATCTGCTGATCGAACGCACGGGAAGTCCGGCGGTGGAGCGTTTCACCGGTCCGCAGATACGGAAATTTTTCCTGACAGAGCCGGAGGCGTACAGGCGCACCCGCCGTATCCATCTGGTCAGTTCCTTCATGGCGTCGGTGCTTTGCGGAAAAGATGCCCCCATCGACTATGGCGACGGTGCCGGAATGAATTTGTTGGATCTTCATACGCTGCAATGGCATGAAGAGATCGCAGAATTCACAGCCCCCGGTCTGCCGGAAAAACTGCCTTCTCCCGTTTCAGGAACACACATTGCCGGGGGACTGGCAGAGTATTTCGCAAAATTCGGCATGACACCGGGGACTCCCGTTGCCGTCTGGTCGGGAGACAATCCCGGCAGTCTGGTCGGCATCGGCTGTTTTGCTCCCGGCGTGGCGGGGATCAGCCTCGGCACGAGCGACACGCTTTTCGCCCCCATGCAGAAATTCCATACCGACCCGGAACATTGCGGACACGTTTTCGGCAATCCGGCGGGCGGTTTCATGAGTCTGATCTGCTTTTCCAACGGTTCGCTCGCACGGGAGAAAATACGGGAAAAGCATCATCTCGACTGGGAATTTTTCGATGAAACCTCCCTGAAAGAGAGTGTCCCGGGGAACAACGGCAAACTCATGCTCCCCTACTTTGAGGCGGAGTCAACGCCGCCGGTACTCGAACCGAAAGTGGTATGCAACTACGAAACGGCAACTGCCGCGGAAGAGGTTCGTGCCATTCTGGAATCGCAGATGCTCTCGATGCGTCTGCACTCGCTCTGGCTGGGCGAAGAGATCCGCACGCTCCGTCTGACGGGGGGAGGGTCACGATCTGCGGCCATCCGTCAGATCGCCGCAGATGTATTCGGGGCGGAAGTGGAGACCATACAGGTAACAAATTCGGCGGGTTTGGGCAGTGCCATGCGTGCCGCCAACGCCGTTGCCGATGTGCCGCTGGAGGAGTTGGCAAAGACTTTCTGTGCCGGAACTCCGGCGGCTTCGCCGCGCCGTGAATACACCGCCCTTTACGAAGAGCAGTTGAAACGTTACCGCGAACTGGAACAATCTGTACAAAATACAAACTAAAAAAATCCGCGCGCAGCGGCCGAACGTCGGCCTCGGTAGTGGTCGGCTGTCGCCCCTCCGGGGCTCTCGAGCCTCCGGAGCTTTAGACGAAGCACTCCGAAGCCACGGTAAAATCGGTTTGTTTTTCGCACAGAGCCTATTCAAAACTCTCTTTGAGTTCGGTCATGTATTCCGGAATGTGAAGGTGCTGCGGACAAACCTTTTCGCAGGCGTGGCAGCGGAGACATTCGGAGGGCTTGTGTTTGCGGGCGTACCAGTTGAAGGAGCCCCGCGCCGGTTCCGCCCCGAAAAGACGGCTGCTGTTGAGGACACCGAGCAAATTCGGAATGGGCAATTCCGCCGGACAGTGTTCCAGACAGTAACCGCAGCGGGTGCAGGGGACTTGCGGGATTTTTTCAAGGATCGTTCTGACCTCTTCCAATGCAGAAAGTTCCCGTTCCCCCAGCGGCGAAAAGTCTGTCATGACTGCCATATTATCCAGCAGTTGGCTTTGGTCGGACATTCCGCTTAAAACCGTTTCCACCTGCGGCAGACCTGCGGCAAAACGGATCGCCCAACTTGCAATGCTCCAATCGGGGTGGAGGGCTTTCAGGACTTTCGCCGCCTCTTCCGGCAATCCAGCCAGCATTCCGCCTTTGACCGGTTCCATGACCAGCACTTTTTTGCCGTATTTCTCTGCAGTTTCATAGCAGAGGCGGGACTGTACGCCCGAACTTTCCCAGTCCGCATAATTGATTTGCAGCTGTACAAAATCCATTTCCGGATGTGCCGCAAGAGCCTTGTCAAGCACCTCTGCGGTATCGTGAAAAGAAAAGCCGATACTTTTTGCCAGCCCCTCTTTTTTCAGTGAGATAAGGAACTCCCAATATCCTTTTTCATCGGCTTCGGCGATTTTTGGGGCATCCATGGCGTGAAGCAGATAACGGTCGAAACAGTCCAGCCCCGTGCGTTCCAGCTGTTTTTCAAAGAACTGCCGCGGAGTTTCTCCTTCCTGAAGCATATTCTGGGAAAGTTTGTCGGCAAGTTTGAATGTTTCACGCTTGTGCCGTTCACTTACTGCAAGGCGGAAAATCTCTTCGGAATTGCCTCCGTGATAAGGTTTTGCCGTATCAAACCAGCAGAAACCTTTTTCCAGAAAACGATCCGCCAAAGCGCAAACCGCCTGCAAGTCAACGGCATCGCCTTTCTGCGGCAGACGCATCAAACCGAAACAGAGATTTTTCTCCATAAAATTCCCCTTGTTCCTGAAATTTAAAACCAATACGCACAAAATTTAAATTCTCCGGAGGCTTGAGAGCCCCGGAGGGGTGACAGCCGACCACTACCGGGAACGGCGGACGCCGTCCGCCGTCCGCTCAACGCTCCGATAAAATACGCTTCGCTCTTTTATCGGAGCATCGCTCCCGGCGAGAGGTATTGCCGCGTTGCGGCAATATTGACGCTTCGCTTGTACTTTCGCCGCCATTTTAAGGCGGCGACCAGCGTTCCGCCTCCGTCTTCGTAAAACTACGCCGCGACAAGGCTGGACCACGTGCGGGTGTCAGCGAACCCGACGTTCGGGCCGCTGGCGAGTACGCGCTTCGCGCGGATTTTTTTTTATTTTTTTTATTTTTTTGCAACGGTCACTTTGCAGTTGGTTCCGTTGACATCAACTTCCGTTTCTGCCGCACCGGCAGTGAGTTCCACCGCCAGCGTTTCGCCGCAGATGTACTCTTTGAAGTTCACCAGCGCACTCTGCCACTCTGCCGGGACATCATAGGCTACCGTGATACGGTCAGCAACATCCAGATCCATCTCCTTGCGGAGAGCCTGAACTTTGCTGATGAACTCACGGGCAAAACCCTCTTCTTCCAGTTCACGGGTCAACTCGGTTGCCAGCGCAATGGTCACACCGGCTTCGCTGGCGGCAACCATGCCTTCCTTCTGCTCATGTTTGACCACGAGGTCTTCAGCAGTGACTTCGGCAACAGTTCCGTCGGCAAGGGTCAGTCTGGCGGGAGTTCCGTCCACGATCGCACCGATTTCAGCACCGGTGAACTTTTCGATCATGGCGGCGGCCTCTTTCATATTCTTGCCCAGCTTTTTGCCGAGAGTTTTGAAGTTCGCTTTGCAGGAACGTTTCACCAGCGTTTCCACATCTTCGCAGAATTCCACCGTTTTGACGTTGAGTTCTTCGGCGATGATGCCGACGGTATTTTCCAGTTTTTCACGGTTTTTCGCATCGGCGACCAGCACGGCACGGCTCAAGGGCTGACGCACTTTGAGGTTGTTGGCGGTGCGGAGGAAACGGCCCAGAGAAACGGCACTCATGGTGAGGCTCATCTGCTCTTCGAGGAACTCGTCGCGGCAGTCCGCCGGTTCGGGGAAGTCACAGAGGTGGACGGATTCGGGCATTTCCGGTGTCCGCAGGGCGCGGTAGATCGCCTCCGTCGTGAAGGGGATGAAGGGCGCGGCAGTCTTGGCAAACGTCAACAGCACATAGTGCAGTGTGGCGTAGGCTTCATTCTTGTCGGCGTCGTCGGTGGATTTCCAGAAACGGCGGCGGCTGCGGCGGATGTACCAGTTGGTCAGATCGTCGATGAAGCGGCTGAAACGGGTGGCTGCCTTCTGCAAATTGTAGGCATCAAGTTCGTCACGCACCTCTTCGACCATCTGGGAGGCGGAACTCAAAATCCAGCGGTCGAGTACGTTGGAGGGGTTGACCGGAGCCTTCACCTCGCCGGGGGCGGGCTGATAGTTGTCCACATTGGCGTAGGTCGTGAAGAAGGAGAGCGCGTTCCACATGGGGATCATCACGCCGCGCAGGATCTCTTTGACTCCGCTTTCGGAGAACTTCAAATCTTCCGCGCGAACCACCTGACTGCCCATCATAAAGAGACGCAGGGCGTCGGCACCGTAGACGTTGACCACGTTCATCGGGTCGGGGTAGTTGCGGAGACGTTTGGACATCTTCTGACCGTTTTCGGCAAGCACGAGACCATTCACAACAACGTTGCGGAACGGCGGCTGATCGAAAAGTGCGGAAGCAAGCACGACCAGCGTATAGAACCAGCCGCGGGTCTGGTCGAGACCTTCGGCGATGAAGTCAGCGGGGAAGTGTTCTTCAAAGTGCTTTTTGTTCTCAAAGGGATAGTGCTGCTGGGCGTAGGGCATGGAGCCGGATTCAAACCAGCAGTCAAAGACTTCCGGCACACGCTTTAACGGAGATTTTCCGGTGGGTGACGGAATTTCGATCTTGTCCATAAAGTGTTTATGGAGGTCATCGACCTTTTTGCCGATCAGTTTTTCCAACTCTTCCGCACTGCCTACGACAATGACTTCGCCTTCTTCGTTGCGCCAGATCGGCAGCGGAGTTCCCCAGTAACGGTTGCGGCTGATCGCCCAGTCGCGGGCATTTTCCAGCCATTTACCGAAACGGCCGTCCTTGAGATGACCGGGAACCCAGTTGATGTACCGGTTGTTTTTGATCATCTTTTCTTTGATGTCTTCGACCTTGACGAACCAGGTGGAGATGGCACGGTAGATCAACGGACCGTCATCGCGCCAGCAGTGGGGATAACTGTGCTTGATCTGTCCCTGATGGATCAGTTTTCTTTCGGCTTTCAGCCGCTGGATGATCTCTTTATCCACGCTCTTGACCGGGCGGCCCTGATAGTCGGGAACTTCTGCGGTAAAACAGCATTCGCCGTCGATGGGGCAGACTTCCGGCAGACCGTACTTCTTGCAGACGGCGTTGTCGTCTTCACCGAAACCGGGAGCCGTGTGGACGATGCCCGTACCGTCGGAGGTACTGACGAAGTCCGCGCCCATGACCTGAAATGCACCTTTGGCATAGAGGTCTTTGAAGTAGTCGAAAAGCGGCTCATAACGTTTGCCGATCAGTTCAGAACCTTTGCCCTTCCAGACGATTTCGGGTGTTTCCTTGTAGTAAGCACCCATGCGGGCCTCCGCCATGATGTAGAATTCGTCGCCGTCTTTGACCTTGACATAATCGATTTCAGGACCGACGGTCAGCCCGAGGTTGGAGGGCAGAGTCCAGGGGGTGGTCGTCCAGGCGAGGAAGTAGGTGTTTTCTTCGCCTTCCGCCTTGAAACGGATGGTGATCGCCGGGTCGGTCACATCTTTGTAGCCCTGATTGGCCTCAAAGTTGGAGAGCGGCGTGGCGCAGCGGGGGCAGTAGGGGAGGATTTTGTATCCTTCGTAAACCAATCCCTGTTCCCAGAGCTGCTTGAAAACCCACCAGATGGATTCCATAAAGTTGCGGTCCATGGTGCGGTAGCCGTTCTTGAAATCAACCCAGCGGCCCATGCGGGCAACGATTTTTTCCCATTCATCGGTATAGCGCAGCACGATGGAGCGGCAGGCTTCGTTGAAGTTGTCGATACCGTAGGCTTCGATGTCTTTTTTG
This sequence comes from Lentisphaeria bacterium, assembly GCA_017466125.1. Classification (GTDB taxonomy): domain Bacteria; phylum Verrucomicrobiota; class Lentisphaeria; order Victivallales; family Victivallaceae; genus Victivallis. The sequence goes on from JAFTUS010000085.1 coordinate 17,813, forward strand.
CTGGAAAGATTGAGCTGCTTTTCCATTTCGTTTTCCACGGGCAGTCCGTGGCAGTCCCAACCGAAACGACGTTCCACATAGTTGCCGCGCATGGTGCGGTAACGGGGGATCACGTCCTTGATGGAACCCGCCAGCAAGTGACCGTAATGCGGGAGACCGGTCGCAAAGGGCGGGCCGTCGTAAAAGACGAACTCTTCACCGTCCTTGCGCTGATCGAGAGATTTCTGAAAGATCTCATTCTGCTGCCAGAAAGAGAGGATTTCACTTTCCATTGCCGGAAAGTCCACCTGATTGGAGATATTCGGGAACGCCATAAAAGATTCCTCCTTGTTAACGTTTGAAACACTTGTTGAGATGCTCCGTTTCGGGAGCTTTGGTAAGAAGACTTACCACGACCAATGCGATAATTGCCAGAGGCAAACTATAAACAAAAGTATCCACAAAGGGCCACGGATGAGCGGAAATAAGTTCATCTTTTCCGAAAAGAGCTTTACAGATGCCCAGTGCGGCGGACTCTTTGCGGTGCAGAAAAAGCAGTCCGAAAAGGCTGACCGCGACCCCGGTGACAATGCTCGCCCATACTCCGGCGCGGGTGGCGCGTTTCCAGTAGAGTGCCGCCGCATAGGCGGGCAGAAACGCGGCGGCGCACACGCCGAAAAAGATCGCCGTACCGCGGGCGATGATACCGGGCGGCAGCAGGAAACCGAGGATCACGCTCATAATGATCCCGAAACAGACACCCGCGCGGGTGACAAGCGTGCTGTCTTTGCGTTTCGCAGAGATATTGGCACAGAGGTCATGACCGATCGCCGAACCGGTAACGTGAAAGAGAGAACTCAACGTTGACATTGCCGCAGAGAGCAGCGTCAGCGAGAAAATGTAGAGGATCACCCCCGGCAGAGCCAGACGGATGAAAAGCGGAATAATAATATCCGGATTGCCCCCGGCGGCTTCGATCGCAAGTTTGCCGGAAATGCCGTCGGCAATGCCTTTGCCGGAGTAGTAGAAAAATACGTTTGAAAGCGCGCCGACCATGTACGCCGAACCGACCGTTCCGAGAATAAAGACCGAACCGACCAGCACGGCACGGTTGAGTTCTCTGCCGCTCTTGACGGTCATGAAGCGGACAGCGAGCTGCGGCTGTGCCAGCGCGCCGATGCCGACGCCGAGCATAAGACTGGATACCAGCGTCCACCACCAGACGGAGTTGAATGCGGGCATGACCGTCCAGCCCCGGTGACCGAGGGCGGCTTCAACGGGCATACGCTCCGCAACGAGGGGTGCCATATCGGTCAACGCCTGATGAGCAGAGGTGATCCCGCCGAGTTTCCAGTAGCACATTCCAAGAAGTGCAAGCATACCGAAAAGCATGATGGAACCCATGAGGGCATCGACATACATCACCCCTTTGAGGCCGCCGAAAATCACATAAAAGGCGACGACTGCGGCGAAAACCGTCAACGCGATGCCGTAATTGATGCCCATGACTTCCTGAAGGAAACGGGCTCCGCCGATCAGCACCACGCTGGAGTAGAGCGGCATAAAGAGGAAGATGACCAGAGCGATAAAGATTTTGATGCCGTTGGATTGAAAACGGTTGCCGAGAAATTCCGGAAAGGTATTGGCTTCAAGGGCGGCTCCGATGCGGCGGGTACGGTAACCGAAGACCAGAAAGGCAAAAACGATGCCGATGGCGATATTCATGAAAGTCAGCCACATCAGCCCCATGCCGAACTGCCCGGCAACGCCGCCGAAACCGACCAGCGCAGAAGTGCTGATGAATGCCGCACCGTAACTCATTGCCATAACGAAAGGATTGGCGGAGCGTCCCGCCAGAAGATAGTCCTGTTTCCCGGAGGTCTTGCGGTATCCGCGGTATCCCAAATAGGCGATGCCGAGCATATAGACGGCGATCAGAGTACCCAGAACCCATGTATTCATGCCGTTCTGAACAGCGGCGGCGAAGAGGATATCCATTATTTCTCCTCCTGATCGTTATGCCGGTTCCAGTTGACCGCACCGTAGATAACACCGAAAACGGTTACGATGATACTGCCGAGAATGGCGGCTGTTACGGAAAAATCTCCCAATCCAAACATCTTTTTACCCTCGAAATGAAATAAGCGGACGAGGCGAACCCGTCCGCTATTATTTCAGAAAAAAATCGTGAACTTGCTATTGTACCGCAGACGCAATTACGCTTTGTCGAAATTGCCGGTACGAATGCAACGGACACACATCTTGACAGTTTTGACCGTGCCGTTGTCGTTGATTTTGACGTTCTGAAGATTGACTTCAAAAGTACGTTTGACGTTTTTGACCACGTGCATACCGATACCGCCGGTCTTTTTCGCCAGACCCTTACGGGTGATGCAGCCGCCATTGGCTTTGGTCTTGCCGCACATTGCGCAAACTTTACTCATTTTTTCCTCACTTTCCCGCACCCGCTCTTTGGAGTGTGCGGCCACGAATATCGTTAAAATTACTTATTTACCGAAAAAAAATGGTGAGTTGGCCGGGACTCGAACCCGGGACCACCGCCTTAAAAGGGCGATGCTCTACCGACTGAGCTACCAACCCACCGAGAAAGATTGTCATGTTTCAGACAACGTTCACTTAAAATAATCCATTTTTTTTAAAATGCAAATACAAAAAACACTTTTTTTCAATTTTTTTGCTGTTTTTTCTGATTTTGATAGGCTCTGTACGAAAGGTTGACTGATTTTTACAGGGGCTTCGGAATGCTTCGTCCGCTCAACGCCCCGATAAAATACGCTGCGCTCTTTTATCGGGGCATCGCTCCCGGCGAGAGGTATTGCCGCGATGCGGCAATGTTGACGCTTCGCTTATACTTTCGCCGCCATTTTAAGGCGGCGACCAGCGTTCCGCCGCTGGACCACGTGCGGGTAGCACCCGCTGGCGAGTACGCGCTGCGCGCGAATTTTTTTTAAAGCGCGCGGATTTTTTTATCAGTCTATGTTTAGTACACAGCCTTTTGATAAAAGTATGCCGCAAAGACAGCGGTAAAGGGAGCCACCAGCACCAGACCGAAACTGCCGATAAGCGTCCTGACGATTTCAGAGGCGACCAGCGGGTTGTTGATGAATTCCAGCGGCGGCGTCCCCTGGGCGCAGAACATCATCAGCAACGTGATATAACCGCCGGAATAGGCTAAAAGCAGGGTCGTTGTCATCGTTCCGGTGACACTGCGCCCGATGCGGAAGCCGGAGAGCATCAACTCCCGCCGGGAGAGGCCGGGGGAGTGGCGGTGAACCTCCTCCACCCCGGCGGCAATATCCATGGCAAGATCCATGACCGCCCCCGAACAGCCGAGGATCAACGCCCCGGCAAAGAGATCACGCAAGTCCAGAAAATCGAACCCCGAATAGAAAAGTGCCTGCGAAAAGGGCATGACCGCCCCGTTGAGTTTCATCAGCACCGTAAAAAGATGCGCCAGAAGCAGACTGCTCAACACCCCCGCGACCGACCCGCAGAATGCCGCCACCCCCTTGCGGTTGAAGCCGGCGACCGCAAAGATGATCGCCGCCGTCAGAAAGAGAGTACAGACAAAACCCGCAAGCGAACCGCTCCACCCCGCCAAAATCAGCGGAATAAGTCCTTTCCAGACGACCACACAACTGACCGCAAAACTGGCGAGAGCCTTGACCCCCGTCCAACCGCCGAAAAGAATGAGAAAAAGCGAAAACGCTCCCGCCAGAATAAAGATCCAGTGGGTGCGGAAATGGTCTTTGACGGTCAATTCTCCTGTTTCAGAAAAAACTGCTGTTGCCGTATCGCCCGCCTTGAAGAGTTTGTCCAGTTCCATCTGGGCGCGCAGTTCATTGTTGCCGTCGCGCAGAGTTCCGTCAGGCAGTTTCAGTTTCAAATGCTGTGAACCGTAAAGCAGCAGACCGTGTTTCTGCAAATCGCTGTTATCCGCCTCAAGCACCTTGACCCGGATCATCTTCCCCGCACCGCCCACCGGCAGAACAGGCGGCGGCACCAGCCACAGCCCTGCAAGCAGAAGCGTCAGAACGCCAAGCAGTATACCGTCTTTTTTCATCGCATCAGAAAGAGATGATTTTTTCCCAAAATCCTTTTGTTTCAACAGGAGTCATCAACGCTTTGAACTTTTTGGCAATATCGGTATTGTCGATAAATCCGGAGAAGTTCTCTGCTCCGCAGCCGCTTGCCGTTGTCAACACCGGCAGAGCGGTATGCGCTCCGCTGGTCCAGCCGACCCCGGCTTTGCCGGAGATCGTGCGCCGCACCGCCGCCGGAAGTTTGCCTTTGGCGTACTCTTTTTCCAGATATTGGATCTCCTTTGCTTTGAGCGTCATGGGAGACTTGCCCTCAAAACGGAAACCGAAATATTCTGTAAGCAGCGGTTTTACCTCTTCAAAGGAAAGTTTTCTGTCTTTGTTCGCCTCTTTCAGGATATGGGCGAATTTTCCAATGGTGACTTTCTGATTTGCCAGACGGTCCACCCAGAGGTTGTAGCCGCTCCCGGCAAAGCCCATGGTCATACCGCCGGTTTCGTGGTCGCCGGTCACGACGATCAGAGTTTCAGCGGGGTGCTTTTCGGCGAATTTGACGGCAACCCGGATCGCCTTGTCGAAAGCGAGCAGTTCGTGGAGGTTTTCGGCGGCATCGTTGGCGTGTCCCGCCCAGTCGATCGCTCCGCCCTCAACCATCATGAAAAATCCGTTCGGTCCCTCCAGAAGTTCGATCCCCTTGGCAACCATATCGTGAAGATCGGCACCGGGGTCGCCGCCGTCGAGTGCGGCGGTGATCCGTCCGCTTTTGCTGTGCATGACCGCTTTTTTATCGGCGGCAGTCAGGCTTTTCAGACCGTCTGCCCCGCAAACGACCTTATAGCCGTTCTTCCGGGCGAGTTCCATGATATCGCCCTTGTAGTTGGGGTTCTTTTTGTCGTTGCGCCCGAAAAGGTCGCCTCCGGCAAAGAAATCAAAGTTGGAATTCACCATATCCAGCCCGATATTGTACCCCTCGCCCCGGCTTTTGCGGTGAGCGAAAAAACCGCCGGGAGTGGCGTGATTGAGGTTGACCGACGTGATGATGCCGACCTTGTAACCGTTCTTTTTGGCAACCTCTGCCATGGATTCGATTTTTTTGCCGCCGGTATCCACGCCGAGTTTGCCGTTGTGCGTCTTGACTCCGCAGGCAATGGCAGTCGCCGCGGCGGCGGAATCCGTCACCAGCGAACTGGCGGAAGAGGTACGGGTCGCCGCGCTGAAAGGCATGTGGTTCATCACCAGCGTTTCGCCTCTGGTGCGGGCGAACTCCTCACCGATCATGCGCTGGGGGACAGACATGCCGTCACCGATGAAAAGAAAAAGATATTTCGGTTTTTCCGCCGCAGAACAGACCGCTGCGAAGAGTAAAACAACGAGAAACAGATATTTTTTCATAGGAAGTCCTTTCTGTAAAATAATGCGCTATACTATACAGCAATCAGAGTGAAAATGCAATCATTTTTTCAGAAACAGTTCCGTTTTTCTTGAATACTTGACTGAGGTGTGGTATAGTATACCGGAGGAACATTATGGCTACCAGACAAACATGGCAAAAATTATATGACCTTCTTTTTGAAGAGTACGGCTTCTGCGGGTGTCCGCTGAAGCACGAAACTGCGTTTCAACTGCTGGCGGCAGTGATGCTTTCGGCGCAGTGCCGCGATGAACGGGTCAATCAGGTCACGGAAACTCTCTTCGCCGTTGCGCCGGACGCCCGCTCCATGGCGGAAATGCCGCAGGAAACTGTTGCAGAGATCATCCGCCCCTGCGGGCTTTTTCAAACCAAAAGTGCCAACCTTATCGCCGCTGCCAAACGGATCATGGAAGTATACCACGGCGACGTGCCGGATACCATGGAAGAACTGGTCACATTGCCCGGTATCGGGCGGAAAAGTGCCAACGTCCTGCTGGGAAATGCGTTTCAGAAACCCGGATTTCCGGTAGATACCCATGTCAGACGGGTGCTGAACCGCATCGGTGCAGTGGATGTTCAGGAGCCGGAAAAGATCGAGATGACCGTCAACAGCAAAGTCGCCCCCGGACTCTGGTGCAACTTCTCCCACCTCATCATCCGGCACGGCAGACAGGTCTGTTCCGCCGGACGCCCGAAGTGCGGCAGTTGTGTTTTGAAAGATATGTGCAAAAAACGAGGCATAAAAAAAATATGAATATTCTGAAACAGAAATTCCGCTCCATCAAGAAATTTCCCACCTGGATCTACTGGCTCCCGGCAAGGCTGATGCAGCTCTCGCTGCATACGCTCTACCGCTATGAGATGATCGACCCCGAAAACCGGGCGGAAAACGCGCGCGGCATGGTCGGCGTCTGTTGGCACAACCGGCTCTTTTTCTTTGCGGCGGCTTTTCCCGCTTCTGTACGCAAACGCACCTGTGCGGTGGTCAGTGCCTCCCGTGACGGGCAGTATATTGCGGATTTCATCTCCATTCTGGGGTTGCGCAGTCTGCGGGGTTCCTCCTCGCGCGGCGGAGCCAGAGCGCAGCATCAGGCAGTGAACGCCCTCCGGGCGGGGTTGAACGTCTGTTTTACGCCCGACGGTCCCCGCGGACCGAAGTACAAGATGAAAAACGGTCCCATCCAACTGGCAAGTCTGATGCAGACCCAGATCCTGCCGTTGAGCATCAATTACAGTTCATGCTGGTCGGTGAAAAGCTGGGACAACTTTCAGATCCCCAAACCTTTCAGCAAGGTGCAGGTCATCGTCGGGACTCCGGTCAGCGTACCTGCCGACCTGAGCCGTGAAGAGATGGAAATTTACCGCCAGAAGGCGGAAGATGCTTTAATGGCGATCACGCTTGACCCGCCGCTGTAACGGTTCGCGCCCGTCCACGATGGCGGTCGGCAGCGGTTCGGTGTACATGATCCACTGCATATCCCGCGCCAGAAACTCTCCGGCAAAACCGATCACCACCCGTTTGTCGTCGAGCGTCCAGATCACTTTTGCCTGTCCGCTGCGGTCCGCCATGTACTTGATTTCCAGTTTCGGTTCGGTCGTCATGCAGGCGTAATGATCCCGCGGGGAGAGGGTCTTGGGGGAATTTTTCAGCGAGTCCTTTGCCAGCAGCACAAGGGTTTTCTCCTCCCGTTCCGAAAGAACCCGGAAGCGTTGACCGTTGATCATCGCCGTTTCATAGCATCCGCAAAGGAGAAATGCGGTAAAAACCGTCAGAAAAAATATCCTCATAAAAAACGTCCTTTATTTTTGAATAAATATAGCACGTTCTTCTCTGAATACAAGCACCCTGCTGCAAATATTTCAGTTTAAATCGCGCACCATATACAAAAAACGCTGCCTTTGCCGTTTCCGGTATCAGGCAGCGTTTCTGTTGTTCAGCACTTACTTGTCGTTGTGGGCTTCACCGTCGATGATCTGACCGTTATCGAGCGGGTTGTCCACCCGTTTGGCAAGGTCGATGAAGAGTTGACGGATATCCAGCGTACCGCCGATCATGAACCAGAATGTGGAGATTATTCCGATGATACCCGGCACAACCAGAGTCGTGATGAAGAAGTAGTGACTCCACCAACTGGCGGGCCAGGGTTTGATGAGGTTCCAGATAACCACCGCAATGAAGATGATGACAAACTGATAAACCACGGAGTAGAAGAACAACGCCCAGGCAAAGCAGCGGTCGCCCCTGGTGTATTCGGGGGTGATGCCGATGAGTTTGCTCCAGAGAGTTTTGAGCGTCCAGGGTTCGGCGACCAGTGTTTCGCCGTCACTGTATTTGCCGCGATGCAGCAGTTTGTCCAGATCGTAGGGCTTGTAGGTGAGGTAAGAACCGAGGATGTAGGTCCCGACCGCAAGCACCATGGAGATAAAGAAGACTTCATAGGAGTTGATCGGGAACTTCACGGAGTCCATCTTCCAGACGATCCACGGATTGAAGGGGTTGGAGACGGTCACGAGGAACTTATCCAACGGTTCGACCCAGTTCATCTGTTCCAGCCACGGGTAGATGGTTTTTGCCCAGTTACGCTGGAAAATCAAGCCGAGAAGCGAAGTTCCGGAACCGAAGATGATAGCGCACCATGCACCGGTCAGATTGCCGAACCGGGTATACAGACCGCCAACCATGATCGGACCGGCACCGCCCAGCCACAAGGCGCACATGATGGTCGTGAACATGATGATGTAGTCCATCTGCGAGAAGAATACCGCCACAATGAAGAAGAAAATACTGACCCCAAGCGAGGTAAGACGGAGAATAAGCAGGTGTTTTTGCGGTGAGAGGTGTCCCTTGTAGAAGGGCAGAATAACATCCTGCACCAGACAGCCCGCCGCGTTGAAAATGCGGGAGTCGTCGGTGGAAATAAGCAGCATGACCATCAGCAGACAGAAGAGTCCGAGCAGACCGACAGGCAGGATCCTGCCCATGGTAACGGGCATCATCATCTGATGATAAAGCGTACGGAACTGCTGGAACTCATGGCGTCCCTGCGGGGTATCGCCGAGTTCAGCGCGCACCAGTTCCAGATAGCGGTTTTCGAGGTTTTTCTGCTGTGAAAGCGGAGCATCCTTCCCGGGCGTGTAGACCACATCGGGCAGAGCTGCGATTTTCTCGCTGATCTCTTTGCTCTTGGGGGAGCCGTCCAGAACTTCATCCAGCACTTGAGCGGAGAGGTTGCGGCGGATCTCATTATTGGTGACTTTGAACGGATTTCTGCCGCCTATTTTGGCAAAGGTGCCGTTATTCATAAAGACAATAACGGTGATCGCAACCAATGTGATCATAATGGTGGAGAAACCGGTTCGGAATGAGCCGAAAATACCTGCCATTTTCTGTTCATGCGGAGTACGGCCGGAGTTGGTGGTATCGTTGCCGATCCACGCTCCGCGGTTGAGAACGGCACTCAACAGCGTAACGATAATGGCAAACAAGTTGAAGTCCCGCAGCTGGGAAATATCATAAGGATTGAGGAAGCTCTGATTGGGAACGCGGCTTGCAAGGGTCGGAGCAATATCAGTTCCCCAGGAGAATTTCAGCAGAATAAATCCGACGATCAGCACGAAGATCGGATAACACATGATCGCCTGAAAACTGTCGGTAATCAAAAGAGAGATACGTCCGGCGGGCCAGATCAGGATCATCGCCAGTGTCAGACAGAGAGCCACGATGATGGCATAGCAGGGCAAATTAATTCCACAGATCATGATCCGGTGGGGAAGTCCGAGGTAGTAGATAAAGAAGTTTGTCGCAATAGCAGGGCCGATGGCGTTGGTGACCATTTCGGAAACGGTACTGACAATAGCAGTTACGATACGGAAACTTTTACTGCCGTAACGCATTTCAATAAACTGACCTTTGGAAAGACAGCGTGTTTCACGCCAGCGGTACGTCATCCAGCCCAACAGCGCGAGGATAACGCCGACCGGAGCAAGCACATGGTTCCAGAATGCCACTCCATAACCGGTCTGATAGTTCTGTTCTGCGCCTGCCACGAGCGTAATAACGGAAAGTCCGGCGGTCAGGTCACCCACAGAAATAACATAACGGCCTGCTACACGGCCTGCTGCCAGAAAGTCCACGACGCCGCGGGCATACCTTTTGGCACGGACTGCGAACCAGATAATGATTGACAACGGGATCAGAACGATCAGCCAGTCGATGATACTCATTACTTTTTCTCCTTTTTGTTTTTTTGCTTTGTTACGATACTGTCTTGTGACATTTATGTTATTATACCATAAAACAAAAAATTTTCAAATTGAAATAAGGGAAAACGATGCAGATATAACGATTTTTCCGGGAAACGATATTGGCGTTTTTTCACGGAACGGCCGCAAAAAATGTTTTTTTCTCCAATTTAAGCACTACTTTTTTCTCTCTCTTCTTGAAATTTTTCCGGATTGATGTATCTTTTATCTGTGAGCGTACAACTTTTTTCAGAAAGGAGAAAATAATTATGGCAAGAGATCTTTACAATCGGGCTCCCGCCTCTATGGAGGAAGAGAATGAATTCAGGAGTTTTGCCGCAGTGCAGAACAGTTTTATCAACCGCGTATTCGGCTGGATGAGCGTCGGTCTCGCAGTTACGGGCGTGACCGCATGGTACGTTGCCAACCATTTCGCCCAGCAGATCGCAACGATGGGTGCGATGTGGATCGTGCTTCTGCTGTTGGAATTCGGTGTTGTCATCGCTCTGACGGCGGCGATCAACAAACTTTCTGCGGCACAGGCGACGGCGGGATTTCTCTTCTACTCGGTGTTGAACGGAATTACGCTTTCGATCATCTTTCTGGCGTATACCCAAAGTACCATTTCGCTGGCGTTTTTCACGGCGTGCGGCACTTTTGCCGGAATGGGGATCTACGGTGTTACGACCAAGCGTGATCTGACCTCCATCGGCAGTTTTTGCGGAATGGCGTTGTGGGGGCTTATCATTGCTTCCCTGCTGAATATGTTTTTCCGCAGCGGCAGTTTTTCGCTGGTCATCAGTTATGTCGGCGTACTTGTTTTCGTCGGTCTGACCGCTTATGACACCCAGAAGATCAAACACCTTGCCACGGCTCATGCGGCAGGAATGATCGAAGAAGAAACTGCCAAAAAATACGCCATCCTCGGAGCGTTGGAACTCTATCTGGATTTCGTCAACCTCTTCTTGTATCTGCTGCGTATTTTCGGCAACAGACGGTAAGTCTCATAACACTTACGGTCTCTTTTCCGGAGAAACAGTTCATGGTAAAAAAAATTTTTCTGCTGCTTCTGGCGATCGGAGTGCTTGCAGGGGGCGTATACTGGTTCATTGAGAGCCGCAATGAAGAGGCTAAAATCCGCAGGACACTGAAAAACCTCTGCGAAACCGCCTCAAAGCCCATGGGGGAGAGTGCCGCCGCTGGGATGCTGAAGATCCAGCGGCTGGATAAGTTCGTTGCGCCGAAGTTCCGGCTCAATGTAAATCACGGGATGCTCGACGGAGAGATGACCCCGGCGGAACTTTCTGCCGATATCGCCCGTTACCGCCCCATGGTGCGGTGGCTGACGATCTCCATGCAGAACACCGAAATAACCGTTTCGGAAGACGGAAAAACCGCCAATGTCTCCTTTACCGGAACTCTGCTTGCCGTCACCAAAAAGACCGGCAGCCGGGTCAATGAAGTGCGCGACCTCTGCGCCGTACTGCAAAAAACCGATTCCGGCTGGCTGGTGACGGAACTCGCCATCAACGACATTCTCGAAAAATAGCCGATAAATCTGCAAACCGCACTTGCACAAAAGCAGAACAGGCTGTATCTTATTGAAATACAGTTGATTTTGAAACAGAAAGTCTGATATGATGAAAAAATTTTTGATCACCGGCGGAGCCGGGTTTATCGGCAGTTACCTTACGGAAGCTCTGCTGAAACAGGGACATTCCATCGTTGTTGCCGACAACTTTTCCACCGGTTCACGGGAAAATCTTTCCGCCGTTGCCGGAAATCCCGCTCTGCAAATCGTTGAACTGGATATCACCCGCGACAGCGATATGCTTGAGACCCTCGTAAAAGAGTGCGATGTCCTCATCCACCTCGCCGCCGCCGTCGGCGTGGAAATGGTGGTCAATGACCCCATCCATACCCTCTCCACCAACGTAAAAGGTACGGAAAACGTCCTCGGCCCTGCCGCCAGATACAAAAAACGTACCATTGTCGCCTCCACCAGCGAAGTCTACGGCAAATCCGATCACGATACCTTCACGGAAACCGATGATCTCCGTCTGGGGTCGCCCTACCGTTCCCGCTGGAGTTATGCGTGCAGCAAACTGCTGGATGAATTTTATGTGATGGCATACTGTCAGAATGAGGGTCTGCCCGGTACGATCGTCCGCTTTTTCAACACCGTCGGTCCCCGTCAGACGGGGCGTTACGGCATGGTCGTTCCCCGCTTCGCTCAGGCGGCAGTCAAAGGTGAACCCGTCAGGGTCTACGGAGACGGCGAACAGTCCCGCTGTTTCTGCCACGTCAAAGATGTGGTGCGGGCATTGCTTTTGCTGATAGAGAAAGAAGAGGCGATCGGCAATATCTACAACATCGGCAGTCAGGAACTCGTCACCATAAGCGAACTGGCACAGCGGGTCATTGCCCGCAGCGGCAGTTCGTCAGAAATCGAATATATCCCCTACGAAAAAGCATACGCCAAGGGGTTTGAGGATATGCGCCGCCGCCGCCCGAACACCAATGCGCTCTATCAGTTGACCGGGTGGAAAGCGGAACATACGCTGAATGACATCCTTGACGACGTGCTGGCAAGTTTGAAAAAATAAGGATTTTCGGCTTATGAAACGGATTTTAGTTACCGGCGGCAGCGGATTTCTCGGCAGTTACCTCTGCGAAAAACTGCTGGAAAGCGGCAATGAGGTCATCTGCGTTGACAACTTCTTTACCGGAGCAAAACGGAACATCTATCACCTGATGGATAACCCCCGTTTTGAAATGATCCGGCACGATGTTACCGAACCGCTCAACGTGGAGTGTGATGAGATCTACAACCTTGCCTGTCCTGCCAGCCCCATCCACTATCAGCGTGACCCGGCACAGACGGTCAAAACCTGTGTTCACGGGGCGATCAATATGCTGGAACTCTCCCGCCGCCTGAAAGCGAAGATATTACAGGCATCCACCAGCGAAGTCTACGGCGACCCCGCCGTTCACCCGCAGGTGGAAAGTTACTGGGGCAATGTGAACCCCATCGGACTGCGTTCCTGTTACGATGAGGGGAAACGCTGTGCCGAAACTCTCTTTTTCTGCTATCATTTGCAGTGCGCTCTCCCCATCAAGATCGTGCGTATTTTCAACACCTACGGCCCCCGGATGCACCCCAACGACGGGCGGGTGGTCAGCAACTTCATTTTACAGGCGTTGAAAAATGAGGACATCACCATCTACGGTGACGGTCAGCAGACCCGCAGTTTCTGTTATCGTGACGACCTGATCGATGCGATGATCCGCATGATGAATACTCCGGAAGATGTCACCGGGCCGGTCAACATCGGCAATCCCGGCGAATTTACCATTCTGGAACTGGCGGAAACCGTGATCGAACTGACCGACTCCAAGTCAAAAATCGTCCGTATGCCGCTGCCCGCAGACGATCCCCGTCAGCGCAAGCCGGACATCACCAAAGCAAGAGAGTTGCTCAAATGGCAGCCCTCCACTGATTTGAAAACCGGTCTGATCAAAACGATCGCCTACTTTGACGACCTTTTGAAAACCGCACCCGAATTCTGCCGCGGCACATAAAGTTTCACCTGACTCCCGGCGCAATTTTTTACTTGACTGGATACGGAACATTAACTGATTTTATTGGGGCTTCGGCGTGCGCCGTACGCTCAACGCCCCGATAAAATACGCTTTGCGCGGAATTTTGCTTATCCCCCCGGAGGCTCGAGAGCCCCGCACGGGGCGACAGCCGACCACTACCGAGGCCGACGTTCGGCCGCTTCGCTTGTACTTTCGCCGCCATTTTAAGGCGGCGACCAGCGTTCCGCCGCTGGACCACGTGCGGGTGTCAGCGAACCCGACGTTCGGGCCGCTGGCGAGTGCGCGCTTCGCGCGGAATTTTTATTTATTTTGTGTGCGGTAATCCCAGGGCGGCATGGGTGCGGCGGCCTTCCAGAGACCGATGCCGTCCTGACGGGCTTTGCGCTGTGCGGCGGCAAATTCATAGGCGTTGCGGGCATAGGCGTGATAGTGCCACGCGTTGCCCTCCTGAACCATCTCCAAATTGATATAACGGTTTTCACGGTAGACCTTGCCCACACAGCGGCCGTACTGATCGGTATTGACAACGACGATACGGACACTCTGCCCCAGAATTTTTTCCCGCAGGGCGTTGCGAGAAGCAATACCGTACTCCTGTGAGGCTTCGGGCGCATCCATCCCGTAGAAACGGATCTTGTATTTTTTACCGCCGTTGTCATCCAGCAAAATAGCGGTGTCACCGTCATAGACTTCGATGATCCTGCCGTTCAATTCATCATTTTTGGCGGCTGAAACGAATTTTGCCAGTCCGCCGGGGAGAAAAATGTGGAGAACCGATGGGATGTACCGCTTGTACTGCAAAAGTTCCACGCCGCGGCTGTCCAGCCGGTCGATGTTGCCGACCAGAATACCGGCGATGAATGCCGCCAAAATCAGCAGCGTCCGTACGACGCGCTGTTTCAGCCGGGTGAACCATGAGACAACAGGCTCTCTGCCGCCTTTTTTCTCTTTTTCTTTGTCTTTCTCTTTCTTCGCCATACGACCCCTTTACTGGAGAAATACGCTGGTATTTTTTTCTTCCGGAGCCGCCATGGGGAGAAATACGGAAAGTTGAGCATTTTCTGCGATACCCATGATCTCGGCAAAAACACCCTGCGGAACATCTTTATCCGCCATGATGATAACCGAGGCGGAACGGGAGTGGTTACGCACGGTATTCAACTCCTGTTTCAACCGTTCCGGAGTAACCTGTCTGTCATTGAAATAGATGAGTGCCGGTTTGCTGAGATTTTTTCTGTCGGACGGAACGACCGTTACGATGTAGCGTTCCATATCGACCACGTTCCCGCCCCTGACCTGCGGCAGATTGACCGGAATACCGGAAACGCTCACAAACGATGTCGCCAGTACGAAAAACAGCAGCAGCAGAAACATCAGGTCGATAAGAGCCACCAGCGGCGGCCACCCCGATACCGGTTTCAGCCGCGTCTGAAAGCGGCGGGAACCCAGTGATGTCTGAACGATCATTTCTGTTCCTCCGCACGGTGACGTTCAAAAAATCCGGTGATTTCCAACGCCGCTTTCTCCATATCCAGCGTCATGGACTGGATGCGGTTCACCAGATAGTTGTAGGCGATATATGCGGGAACAGCCACGACCAGTGCGGCGGCGGTGGTGATCAGTGCCGAGTTGACGGCACCGGCGATACTCGATGCCGAGAGAAATTCACCTGCGGAACGTGCCGCCTGAAACGCTTTCATCATGCCGAGAACCGTTCCGACAAAACCAAGAAGCGGCATGACAAAGGCGATCGTTGAAAGGACGGCAACATGGCGTTCCAGTTTCGGGAGTTCCTCCAGTGCGGCCTCATCAATGGCGTTCCGGATATCTTCATCGCCTCTTTCGTACGCCAGAATTGCCGCACCGAGGATGCGGGCGACCGGCCCGGGCGTATTGTCGCACAGCGTGATGGCTTCGACATAACCGTTGCGTTTCAGCGCATTGAAAAGACCGCGCAGAAACTCCCGCACATTGATCTCTTCACGGTGAAACTGAAAAACCTTCTTCAAAAAAATGAACAGCATCAGCACTGCTCCGATGGCAATGATCCACATTACCGGGCCGCCGTCTCTGATAAGTTTGAAATAGAGTGTCATAGGTCATTTCTCCTGAATAATGAATTTATTTTGACTGCTGTTTTCAATATCTCCGACATTCAAGGGAATACCGAGTTCCCTGATTTGGGCGGAAATGCGCCTGACATGCAATGCCCGGTCGGGAAAATCTTTCTGCTGACAGATATTCAATGCCGCCTGTGCCGCCTTACCGGTCCATACGGGATCGGCGGTCAACTTCTGCCGTTTCAGATTGGCGGCGATGTAGAGTGCCTCCTGATAGGCGGCGAAGGCTTCCTGCCGGTTGCCGTTCATTTCCAGAGCCCGCCCCAGTTTGCTGCAGCTTTGAAGCCGTATGCGGTAATCCGGAGCAGAGGAAAGCTGCCGGTAAAGTTCGACAGCCTGTGTGAATTGTTCTTCGTTGGCGGCGGCGTTATGCTGACTTAACAGCGCATCGGCGAGGCGTCCTTTGCAGAGCAGCGCAAAAGTTCCGGCCGGATTGAGTTCAAGAGCCTTGCGGTACGCTTTTTCGGCATTGGCGTATTCGCCTCTGTCCGCCAGCAGATTGCCGGAAATAAAAGCGGCATCGGCGGCGATCAGAGAAACGGCGGAATATTTGTCAAGGATCTGCCTGAAATACTGCAACGCTTTATTCGGATCGTTTTCCGCCAGAGCGATGCGGGCGAACTGATAGAGGATCTCCGCAGAAACAACAGGATTTTTTTCCGCCATGGAATTGGTTTTGTTCAGCAGAGCGAGTGTTTCACTGCGCCGGTTGAGACGGTAGAGGGCGTCAGCGAGAAGCAGCCGTGCCTCCAGCCGTCCGACACTGCCGGGCAGGAGTTCATCGTAGCGGCCGATGATCTTTTCCGCCAGTTGGAGGTCTTGCGAAATACAGGCGGACTGCATCGCCAGCAAAAGAGCGGTCTCGTTGAAAGCGGACTCCGGATACTGTCCGGAAAAATGGAGCAGTTCATCCGCCGCGACTTTGAAATCCCTGCTGTGAAAAGCGATTTCTGCGGCGTGGAACGCGGCGGGCTGAACGTAACCCGACCAGGGGAATTCTTTCAGAAATTCCAGAAATTTCTTCCGTGCGGCGGCGGAGTCCCCGCTGCGGAAGTCGATATACGCCAGATAGTAGGCAGAGGCGGCACGATGTACGCCCTGACTGGCTTTGCCCAACTGCGCGGCAACACCGGATGCCTTGTCGAATTTTTCTTCGGCGATCAGTGTTTCCAGCAGACGGAACTGGATCTCCGGAGTACGGATGCCGTTCTGTTCAAGGGCGGCATAAAAATACTCTTCCGCCTGAAAATGCTGTTTCTGCTTCAACAGAAGTTCACCCAGAAGGAAGAGAGCCTCCTCCTTTTCGGTATTGTTTGCGGCACTGATGAGAAAGTTCTGCAAAATCCTCTCCGCCTGAACAAAATCCTTGCGGTACTCCGCACAGACCGCCCCTTCCCGGATGGCGGAGAGACGCAGACTGTGGGGGGCTTTCTTATCCTGTATCAACTCCCGGAAAATTTTATCGGCATTATCGTATTTCTGAAGAGAGACCAGCAGTCTTGCCTGACGGAGCATGAGTTCTCTTTTTTCGGGATCATCCTGCCATGTCTTCAGATAAAGGACAATATTTTCAACGGCTTTTTCGGCGGAGTTGACGGACTCCACGTTGATGAGTTTGCGCAAAGCATGTTTCCGGGTATCGTCATCGGCGGCGATGTTGAATGTTTCCATCAGATATTCAGCGGCATCCGGCAGTGTTGCGGGGCTGCGCTGTGCCAGTTCCGCACCCATGAGGGCGAGTTGACAGCGCAACTGCACATCGTAATCGGAGGGCAGTTTCTTCCACAGGGTGCGGAAACTGCTGTAATTCTGCATCCGGACGGCGAGCAGGAGTTCCAGAAAGAGGTATTTTTCCGTATTCTCTCTGAAATACTTCCGTTCTGCCAGAACTTTTTCCGCACGGTCATACTGTCCGCTGCGGATCAGAACATCGATCAGACTGAGATGCGCTCTTGTCGCCCACTCTCTGGAGTCGGTATGATTTTTTTCCAGCTCCGAAAAGAGTTTTTCTGCGGTGAGATACTCGCGGGCTTCGGCGAAAGCGGCGGCGGCGGCGAAACGGGCACTGCGCTGTTCCTCCGGAATAATGGAGTCCGTGGCGAGACGGGAGAAATAGACTGCCGCCCCCGCGTAATCTTTCAGGGCGAGTTTCAGTTCGCCCGGAAACATCCCTGCGGAGGTATTATCCTGCGGGTTGCGTCTGCGGTATTCGGCGTAAGTCTTTTCAGCACCGGCAATATCGCCGGAGCGCAGCTGCGCCCTTGCCAGAAGCAGTGCATCTTCGTTCCAGCGTTCCCCCTCCGCCAGCAGCAGAGCCTTGCGGTAAAACCGGGCGGCACCGGGGTAATCACTGCGGAAAAAAGCATCATCGCCCATGCTCCGCTCGTCCGCTTCTCCGGCGAAAACCGGAGTTGCGGTCAGCAGAGCAAACAGGATGCCTTTGATTGGAAACTTTTTATACATGAAGCGATATTTCTTACTCGGAGAGATCCACCTTCACGGCGGCGGCTCCGCCATTGATCTTTTCGTTGATAAGGTTCATGAGTTTCTCCTGAAGTTCGGGGCTGTTGGCGATCAGAGCCTTGGTCTGATCTCTGCCCTGACCGAGTTGTTCGCCCTCAAGACTGAACCAGGAACCGCGTTTCTCAAGAATACCCAGATCGGAGGCGACATCCAGCAGAGAACCCGCTTTGGAGATGCCTTCGTTATACATGATATCGAATTCGGCGACACGGAACGGGGGCGCCATTTTGTTTTTGATGACCTTGACTCTGGCGCGGTTGCCGATGATGTTTCCGGCGGGGTCCTTGATCACGGTGGACTTGCGGATATCCATGCGGATGGAGGCATAGAATTTCAGCGCATTGCCGCCGGGAGTGGTTTCGGGGTTGCCGAACATCACGCCGATCTTTTCGCGGATCTGATTGGTGAACATGATACAGGTGTTGCTGCGGCTGGCGGCACCGGTGAGTTTACGCAATGCCTGCGACATGAGCCGCGCCTGAAGTCCGACGTGCGAGTCGCCCATCTGCCCTTCGATCTCAGCCTTGGGAACGAGAGCCGCCACGGAGTCCACCACCAGCACATCGATCGCACCGCTGCGCACGAGCGTATCGCAGATATTCAGTGCATCTTCGCCGCAGTCGGGCTGACTGATGAGCAGATTGTCGATATCCACGCCGATTTTTTTGGCATAAGCGGGGTCGATGGCGTGTTCGGCATCGATGATGGCGCATTTGCCGCCCTTTGCCTGGGCGTTGGCGATCACATGGAGACAGACGGTCGTTTTACCGGAAGACTCCGGTCCGAAGATCTCCACGATCCTTCCGGCGGGAACGCCGCCGATGCCGAGGGCGAGGTCGAGAGCCATCGAACCGGTGCTGATCGCAGGGACATCACTCTGTGCGGCACCGTCACCGAGACGCATAATGGAGCCTTTGCCGAACTCCTTTTCGATCTGGCTGATGGCGATTTCCAAATTTTTATCTTTATCAACTGCCATGATTGTTTTTCCTTATTTAATACTGTGAGATTGCTGTATCAGATATCGAGATCCTTCACACCGGCGGCGTACTTTTCGATGTATTCGCGGCGGGGTTCTACCATATCGCCCATCAGAAGCGAGAAGATCTGATCCGCCTGGATCGCATCTTCCATACGCACCTTGATCATGGAGCGGGTTTCGGGGTCCATTGTCGTTTCCCACAACTGTTCCGCATTCATTTCGCCCAGACCTTTGTACCGCTGGATGCGCAGACCGGTCTGACCGTTCCTGCGGACACAGCCGAAGAGGTCGGCAAGCGATGCCGCCGGTTCGTTGTCCATGTCTCCGCCGGTGACGTAGTAGAGGACATCCCCCTGATCGAAAACCTGCTGCGCATTGAGGCCGTATTCCGTCAATTTGGCAGTGAGAGCCTGACAGTTGGCGGCTTCAAAGATGCTGACGATATCCACATGGCGGAGGACGTTGGCTTTGTATTCGGCGATGTCGGCTTCGCTGGCGTTTTCCGCCGGAGCAGGAATGGCGGCGCGGATGCGGTCGTAAGCGGCATTGACAAACGCCTCCTGTTCCGCTTCCGAATACATGTATTCGGCGGTGATCTGTCCGTCAACTTCACGGACGGTCACATGCGAAACCGGGCAGGAACCGTCCTCTTTGATCGCATCGAAATAATCCTTGGGGTCGGCACCGCTGCGGCGCAGACCGGCGGCAATGCGGTTGGCTTCGGCGAAAAGTTCCACCAGCTGACTGACTTTTTCGGCTTCCAGCTGATTTCCGGCGGCGTCTTTGACCACCAGATCGGAACTGCCCAGTTTGACGAGGTGTTTATCGAGTTGTTCTTCGGTATCGATGTACTGACCTTTGTCTTTTTTGCCGCGGGTCACTTTAAAGAGCGGCGGGCGGGCGATGTAGACGTAACCCGCTTCGATCAGCGGACGCATCTGACGGAAGAAATAGGTCAGAAGCAGCGTACGGATGTGGGAACCGTCCACGTCAGCATCTGTCATGATGACCACACGGTGGTAACGTGCTTTGCTCACATCGAAATCCTCACCGATGCCGCATCCGACAGCGTAGATGAGGGACTGGATCTCTTTGTTGTCGAAAACACGGTCGATCCGAGCCTTTTCCACGTTGAGCAGTTTACCGCGGATGGGGAGGATCGCCTGAAATGCCGGGTTGCGTCCGGATTTTGCGGAGCCGCCGGCGGAGTCACCTTCCACGATGTAGAGTTCGCAGTTTTCGGGGTTGCGGTCGGAGCAATCCGCCAGTTTGCCGGGCAGTCCGATCCCCTCCAGCGGAGTTTTGCGGCGGACGGCTTCACGGGCTTTTTTGGCGGCTTCGCGGGCGCGGGCGGCGAGCATGGCGTTTTCGCCGATCTGCTTGGCGACGGCGGGGTTTTCCTCCAGGTAGGCACCGAGTTCTTCATTGATGACCGACTCCACGATGCCGCGGACTTCGGAGTTGCCCAGTTTGGTTTTGGTCTGACCTTCAAACTGCGGGTCGGGAACTTTCACGCTGATAACGGCGGCGAGACCTTCGCGGACGTCGGTTGCGCTCAAACTGGAATCATTTTTCATCATCGTCTTGGTGTAGGCGTTGATGGTACGGGTGAGAGCCGTCTGGAAACCGACCAGGTGGGTACCGCCTTCGACGGTGTTGATGTTGTTGGTGTAACTGTGGATATTTTCGGCAGTGCCGTTGTTGTACTGCATAGCCATTTCCACATCGATACCGTTGCGTTCGCGGTGGAAGTAGATCACATCGGGGTTGACCAGTTCTTTATTCTGGTTGAGCAATGTGACGAATTCACGGATGCCGCCTTTGTAGTGGAACGTTTCGGAACGGGGCTGAATCTCTTCGGTGGAGCGTTCGTCCGACAGCGTGATCTGCACGCCGGGGTTGAGGAACGCCAGTTCCCGCATACGTTTGGCAAGGGTTTCGTAGTCGTAAACGGTGACGGAGAAGATCGTGCCGTCGGGTTTGAAAGAGACTCTGGTACCGCGCTTGTCGGAGTTGCCGACAACTTGCAGCGGTTCGGTGGTCACGCCCCGTTCAAAACCGATGGTGTGTTCTTTGCCGTCGCGCCAGACCCGGACTTTCAGCCAGTCGGAGAGGGCGTTCACGCAGGAGACACCCACACCGTGCAGACCGCCGGAAACTTTGTAGGAGTTGTGGTCAAACTTGCCGCCGGCGTGGAGAATGGTCAGCACCACTTCCACTGCGGGCTTGCCTTCGCCCTCGTGGATATCGACCGGAATACCGCGGCCGTCATCTTCGACGGAGATGGAGTTATCCTGATGAATGGTCACAGAGATCTTGCTGGCATAACCGGCAAGGGCTTCGTCGATGCCGTTGTCAACGACTTCGTAGACCAGGTGGTGCAGACCGCGTTCGCTGGTGCTGCCGATATACATGGCAGGACGCATACGCACCGCTTCGAGACCTTCCAGCACAGTGATTTTACTTGCACTGTACTCGGTTGCATTGCTTGCATTTTCCAAATTTTCTTCGCTCATAGAACTCTCTCTTTCTTGTTGGGAAATATACACCGCAAGCGGATATTTTGCAAGAAATTCTGCAAAATTTTTCCGTTTCCGGTTGCTGTTTCCGCAACTGCGTTTATATTATTTCAAAATCAACATCAAAATCAACGGAGGAACCATGTCTGAACCCATCTCATACCGTGAAGAAGTCAAACGGAAACTCATCCATCTGTCATCTCTCTGGATGCCGGTCGCAATTCTGCTGCTTCCGGGCAGATTTACTTCATGTATCCTCTTTGGCGTACTCTTTTTTTTGACACTTGCAGTTGAGCGCGCCTACGTTCTGAAAGTGCCGGTGATCACACCTGTTTACTGTTTCTTCTTCGGGAAGATGCTCCGCAAAGAGCCTTCCCCCGACGCCTGGATCGTTTCCGGCGGTGCGCCTGTCTACGCCGCCGCCTCATTGACCTCGCTCTGTTTCGCCCCGCTCTGCGCCGCCGCCGGAATGGCGGTACTGCTGACGGCGGATGCCGCCGCCGCGCTTATCGGACGCAAGTTCGGCAAACACAAACTGGTCAACGGCAAAAGTCTGGAAGGAACGCTGGCGTTCATCCTGACGGGGATCGCGGTTTCCGGTATTTTCATTTCTGCGACCGGAGCCGTATCCTTTCTGCCTTATACTCTGCCTGCGGTGATCCTTGCCGCACTGGCAGAACTTTTTCAAAAACAACTCAAAGTTGACGACAACTTTTCCATTCCTCTGGCAACAGCCGGATTTCTCCAGCTGATGCTTTGGCTTCACTGAACCGCACTCATGCTCCCCCTCCCGGAAACGGCGGCCGCCGTCCGCTCAACGCCCCGATAAAATACGCTACGCGCGGAATTTTACCTAAAGCCCACAGAGACTTCGGAGTACGCCGTCCGCTCAACGCCCCGAAAAAATACGCTGCGCTCTTTTTTCGGAGCATCGCTCCCGGCGAGAGGTATTGCCGCGTTGCGGCAATGTTGACGCTTCGCTTGTACTTTCGCCGCCATTTTAAGGCGGCGACCAGCGTTCCGCCGCTGGACCACGTGCGGGTAGCACCCGCTGGCGAGTACGCGCTTCGCGCGGAATTTTTT
This sequence comes from Lentisphaeria bacterium, assembly GCA_017466125.1. GTDB lineage: Bacteria > Verrucomicrobiota > Lentisphaeria > Victivallales > Victivallaceae > Victivallis. The sequence goes on from JAFTUS010000085.1 coordinate 40,336, forward strand.
AAAGCCCACAGAGACTTCGGAGTACGCCGTCCGCTCAACGCCCCGGAGGCTCGAGAGCCCCGCAGGGGCGACAGCCGACCACTACCGAGGCCGACGTTCGGCCGCCGTTGGATCACGTCCGGGTACGACCCGGAGCGGGGTGCGCGCTTCGCGCGGATTTTTTTTTATAATTTTTTCAATCAACGTTATTGGCGGACATGGGGCATCATGCGGTAGTACCGCCCCCCAAGCTCCCGCACACTGAACTCCGCCGCAAGACGGGGTTCAAAAAAATCATTGGCAAAAATATGCAGCAGCATCGTCCGGGACTCCCGGTCAAAATTGCCCGTCACACGCCCGAAACGGAACGGCGACTCAAAACTGATCCAGCCGGGCTTTGCCTCCGAAAAGAAAATCTTTTCCCCGCCGGAAAAACCGGAGTTCCCGACCAGAGCCGTCACAAAAGCGGCAATGGCCTCCTCCCCCAGTTCTCTGCATTCGTAAATATCGATCGCCGCCGAGATGCCCCGGGCTGGACCGACATCGAAACGCTCTTTCCACGACATAGCAAAACGGCTGTTGCTGTTGCCGGTCGCAGGAACGATACGCTCCACTCCGTTGTTGCCGACGATCCCGCGGTGCATCATGCTTGAAATACACCACTGGGCTGACCCCATACCGGTCTTGAGTTCGTCGATGGCAACGTAAAAATCCACCTTGTCGCCGCAAGTGAAAAGATCCACAGCGGCGTAATCGTGTTCGGGCCAGGCATGGACGGCGAAGTGAGACTCCGAAATAATGACCACTCCGCTCACTCCCTGCGGCTCGAAATCGTGAAAGTAAGAGGCTATGACCGTTGCCCCGGAACGCTTTGCGGCGGCAAGAAATACCTCTTCCATACGCCCGGTATCAGCGAGGATGCCTGCTTCGCAGTCGTAAAATTCGACAGTCATGTGACGCCCGAGGGCGCATCCTGTCAGCTGGGGTTCTGCGGTCATATCACACCTTACTGCCGTTCAAAAGCCTTGGGGTCCAACTGACACTGGGCGGAAAGTTCTTCCTCAAACCCTGCCATGGCGGCGGCCGCCTTGCGGGAGCGGCACATGGCTTCGTACTGCACCCGGACGGCGGCAAGTTCCTTCATATCGGCGGGAGTGCGTTTGGTCAGCAGAGCAACGCTGGCGGCATCCTGTCCGGGAATAACTTCACTGACATCACCGGTCTTGAGATTGTAGATGCTGTAAGCAACCATTTCCATTCCGGCGGGCGGGTTTTGTTTGGAGGAGAAAACAAAGGTGCTGTTTTTGCCTTTTTTCGCGGCAAAGAGGGCGGTTTTCGCCTTCATATCTTTGGCTTTTACGAGGGCGGCACGGAAATCGGCGGCGGCTTTCTGAGCCAGTTTCATGGCTTCGGCATTGATGTAGTCCGCCTTGACTTTGTCGGCGACTTCGGTGATCTTGGCGGGACGTTCGGCGATCCCCTTGAGGGCGACACCGACAGACGCCGTCTTGCCGTCATTGACGATCTCGGTCAGCGGATTGGAGGTTCCGTAAACCTTGTTGAGCTGCGCCGCCATGGGAGAGGCGGAGGCTTCGACCATGCCGCTGGCGGTCAGAACGACCTTCATACCGGCGGCGATTTTGCGCAGTTCGGCTTCACGCTTGTCGGCGGCGGTTTCGGAGAATACGTTGTAGACGGCATCGGCGAATTCATACGCGGCGGCGCGGGCAAGTTCTCCGGCACGGTCGGCAACAGCGGCGGCGCGCACCTTGGCGGCGATGGTTTTGAATTCAGGAACCTTGCCGTTGACAGCGAAATCCTGCCGGTGGGCGGCGAAATATTTTTCCACATCCGCAGCGGAGCAGACTTTGGCGGCTTTGGCAGTATAGTTGGCATAGGGGAACTTCGCCACGAGACCGGATGCTTTGGAGGGGATCATGTAGGATTTCTGATTTGCCTTGAAGAACTCCTGCAGTTTCTTGCCGTCAGGCTTGACAGAGTTGCGGTAATCGGCAGCGGCGAAACTCTTTGCGGTAATGGCAAAACTGCTGTTGACCGCGCGGAAGAACTGTTCCACTTCATCGGGAGTGATGACCACAGTATCTTCAAAGGATTTCTGCAACTTCTGCTGTGCCAGAGCCATGCGGATGGCATCGGCGATCTCTCCGTCGGAAAAGCCGCGGTCATTGAGGAATTTGGTCACGTTCCGGTACTTGACGATATCGAATTTACCGTCGGTCTGGAACTGGGGGTACTCCTGGATGAACTTCACGACCTCTTTGTCGCTGACAACGATCCCTCTGCGGGCGATCGCCTGCGTGGTGCAGTAGGAGAAGAAGAGCTGCTGCGGCTGGACGTTCATGGACTGTCCGTAGAACATGTACTGGAAAAGCGTGACCATGCGGCCGTGTTTCTGCACATCGTTCCACGTCACATCCTTTCCGAAAGCGGTACCGACTTTGGTATCGCCGGGGCCGGAGAACCCTTCAAATCCGAACTGACCGGGGGCGAGGAAGCCGACGAAGGAGACAATGATCACGACCGTGATGATGCCGAAAAGCCAGCGTCCGTGTTTGTGGAACATTCCATTGAGTTTTTTGATGATCATAAAAATTTTACCTTTCTTTTTTTTAATATTTTTTGATCCGTTATTTTATCGTTATTTTATCGTTATTTATCCGTTATTTTATAATTTCCACCTCAATATGTGATGGTTTTACTGTTTTTATCTCAACGCCTTCAACGGCGACATAACCTTCGATCTTCAATTTGCTGCGTTTCCCGGCAACGCCGTTTGCGAGATTGATGATGGGGTGGATCGTGCGGGGATCGAGAGCAGAAACGGCTTTCAGCGGGCCCCGGACGATGACATCGACTTTCACATCTGCGGAAAAGTAGCTCCGCAGCGGACGCCCCGCCGTATACTGTACCTGAAGCGGAATATTGAGAAACTCTTTTTCCGTAATGTTTCTTTCCACGGAAACACGCACTTGTACGGAGTCATTTTTCGCTCCGATGACCAATCCGTTCGGGTTGCGCAGTTTCGCCACATAACTGAACGGTTCCGTCACGGAGGAGTCCAGCGGGATCGGTTCAGTAACGACATCTTTGAGATCCTGCACCAGATTTTCCGGCCCGGTCACATCCACGCTCTGCGGAGTACAGGCGGCATCGGTGCGGATAAAATCGGCGGAGAGTTCACCGGTAAAGACGGCACGCACCGGAACCTGACGGGTCATCTGCCGCTGAAGTGCCAGCAAACGGGTGGCATCACCGGCTTCAACTCCGGTGACCCGTATACCCTTGACCGGGGTGAAATCCTCCGGTTTGATGGTCAGACGATACGGTTCGCCGCTGACGAAATCCCGTTCCCGGACTTGCACATGCCCGGAGAGTTTGCTCCGGTTCTTCAGATTGCGTTTGCTCCCCCTGACCCGGACGTTCACACGGATGGGTTTGGGGTTGGTGTCGATCAGTCCCGGCGGCAGAGAGACTTCCACCGGAACGTCTTCCCATGTATCCTCTTCGCTGATATGCTGACTTCCGGCAAAATAGATCAGTATCGCAAAGAAAAGTGCGATAAGTTTGCGCAGCCAATCCTTGCGGAGCGATTGCTGAAAACGGAGAAGCAGGGTATTTTTCACTCTTTTTCCTCCTTGATTTTCTGCTCCGGTACCGGGGTTTGGACCGGTCCGAGCGTGGGTTGATCTTCAAACATCCGTACCGTTTCGGCAAGATCGTCATCATCCTGATGGGACATGACGAGTTTTTCCAGACAACTGGTCAGTTCCGCGCCGGAGAGATCCCGGTGCAAAGCCCCACGGTAAGCGACGCTGATCGCCCCGGTCTCCTCTGAAACAATAATGGTTATGGCATCGGTCTCTTCTGAAATCCCCAGAGCCGCACGATGGCGGGTCCCGAGGCGGCGGGAGATGTTTTCGGCACGGGTGAGCGGCAGAATGACACGGGCGGCAACGATCCGGTCATCCCGGATGATAACTGCGCCGTCATGCAGCGGAGAGTTGGGGAAAAAGATCGATTCCAGCATCATGGCATGGATCTTGATATCCAGTTTGATCGCATCGTCGATGTAATTTTGCAGACCGATGCGTTTTTCCAGTACGATAAGTGCGCCGCATTTTCGCCGCGCCATATCCTGAACCGCCTGAACGATCTCGCCGACCACCTCACGCCGCTTGCGCCCCTGCCATACGGAGAACGTCCCCAACTGGGCGAAAGCGCGCCGCAGTTCGGGCTGAAAGATCACAACGACCGCCAGACCGATAATGGCCCAGAAACCTTCGAGCAGCCAGTTGATGACCGCCAGATCAAGAGCCTTGGCAAGCAGACTTAAAACGATGTTCAGCACCACGACCCCCGCCAGTACCGAGGAGCCGCGTGCGCCGCGCACAAAGTAGAGGATCTTATAGATAACGTAGGCAAGAATACCGATCTCAACACACATTTTGAGAATTTCCCGCCATTCAACGTTGAAAAACGCACTCATCGCTTCACCTCCAGATAGAAATGGGCCTGTAAAGCATAGCGCACCTGACGGACATCGTGAACACGCAATATACGCACCCCGTGATCCGCCAGAAACAATGCGGCGGCAATGGTGGAGCCGAGCCGTTTTTCCGGTATCTCCTCTCCGGAGAGCGCACCGAGAAAGGATTTGCGGGAAATTCCGGCAAGCACCGTACCGTATCCGCAGAAAGTGCCGATATTGCGCAGCAGTTCCCAATCCTGTTCTGCTGTTTTGGCGAAACCGAAATTGGGATCGAGAATGATCTGTTTCACTCCGGCGGCAGCGGCTCGGTCGCGGGCGGCAAGCAGTTCAGCAAGCACGGCATCCGTGACATTGCCGTTGTAATCGCAGAGTTGTCTCATATTTTCGGGAGTTCCCCGGGAGTGAGCCAAAATCAGCGGAATCTGACTTGCGGCGGCGACCTCCGTCATTTTCTCATCGAAACGGAGCATGGAAACATCGTTGAGGACATCCGCCCCGGCATCCAGAGCGGCTTTTGCCACTTCACTCTTGCGGGTATCGATGCTGATGATGCACTCCGGGCGGAGGCGTTTCAGTTCACGGATGACCGGAACGACCCTCTGACACTCCTCTTTTTCCGGCACGACAGCGGCACCGGGGCGGGTGGATTCCCCCCCGATATCCAGCATATCTGCGCCGTCATCCAGCAGAGCCAGAGCGCGGTCAACGGCGGTCGCCGCCGCCGAGGAACTTCCTTCGCTGAAGGAGTCCCCGGTAGCATTGACGATGCCCATGACCAGCGTTTTTTTTCCGCTGAAAAGAGTGTCCGCTATGTTCATGGAAGATTATTCCTCTGTTTCCTCTGCACCTGCGTCGGCGGCAGTTTCCGCTTCGGCGGCGGGGGCTTGAGCCTCAAGGGCCTCTGTGCGGGCGGCGAGGAACTCTTCTTCGCTGATCGCGTTGGATTCCACTTCGACCTTGACCAGACGGGCAGCACCGGTGATACGGTCGCCGTCGTTGAGGTTCATGATGCGCACGCCCTTGGAGGCGCGGCCGACCAGACGGATCTCGGAGGCGGGAATACGCACAAGCTGTCCGCGTTCGGTGGTAAGGAGGATCTCATCGTCATTTTTGATCTGAACGACAGAGAGAACCTCTTCGCCTTCACGCAATTTGATATTGACCACACCCTTTGCGCCGCGGCGGGTCTTGCGGTAGCCGCTGACGTAGGAGCGTTTGCCCATGCCGCCGGTGGTGACGACCAGCACTTCGGGGCCGGAACCGACCACAGGTGCTTCGTCATCGACTTCGACTTCCATTTCAACGGATTCGGATTCATCGTCTTCGGAAGCCTCTTCATAGAGTTGTTCCCGGATGACTTCGAGACTGACGACATCGTCGTTTTCGAGTTTGAAGCGCATACCGGTCACACCGCGTGCGGTACGTCCCATGGGACGGATCTCTTCATCGGTCTGGTCGAAACGGCACGCCATGCCCATACGGGTGGAGAGCAGGATCTCATTGCCGTTTTCGCTCAAACCGGCACCGATAAGGTCGTCATCTTCTTCGATGACCAGAGCGCGGAGACCGACCCGGCGGAGGTTCTTGAAGAGGGCCAGTTCGGACTTCTTGATATAGCCGCGGCGGGAGGCGAGAACGATATATTTGTTGGGGTCTTCAAAGTCCTCCTGCGAAACGGTCAGCATGGCGCAGATCTTTTCGCCCGGTTCGACTTTGATCATATTGATGATCGCCTTGCCTTTGCCGGTACGGGAGCCTTCGGGGATCTCGTAGACATTGAGCCAGTACATGAAGCCGCGATCGGTGAAGAAGAAGATCAAATCGTGGCTGTGCGCATTGAAGAGATGCTCCACATGATCCTCTTCTTTGGTTTCCATGGCGATGATGCCCTTGCCGCCGCGATGCTGCATACGGTAGGTATCTGCGGGGACCCGCTTGATGTAACCGGTGTTGGAAACTGTGATAACGCAGCTGTGGCGGGGGATCAGATCAGCGATATTGAGGTCGCTGTCATCGGTCGTGATCTCGGTACGGCGGGGATCGGCGTACTTTTCTTTGATCTGGAGGAGTTCCTCCTTGATGATGCCCAGACGCATATCGCGGCTGGCGATCACACTGCGCAGATAGTCGATGCGGACACGCAGTTCTTCGTACTCCTCTTTGAGGGCATCGACGGACATGCCGGTCAACTGGTAGAGGCGCATTTCAAGGATCGCATCCGCCTGAACCTTGGTGAATTCATATTTGGCGATCAGGGCGGCGGCGGCATCGGCACGGGTGCGGGACTCGCGGATGATCTTCACCACATCGTCCAGATTGGCGAGGGCCTTCATGAAGCCTTCGAGGATATGGGCGCGGGCTTCGGCTTTTTTGAGTTCAAACTGACTGCGGCGCAGCACCACTTCCAGACGGTGGTCGATGTAGGCTTGCAGCACTTGAGCGAGGTTCATGGTGCGGGGGCGGTTGTGATCGACCACCAGCATGGTGCAGCCCATGACGGTCTCCATCATAGTCATACTGTAAAGCTGGTTCAGCACGACGGATGCCATGGAGCCGCGTTTGATTTCGATGACGACCCGCAGACCGGTACGTTTACTGGACTCGTCGCGCAGGGCGGAAATACCGGTGATGCGCTTATCGGTCACAAGTTCGGCGATTTTTTTGACGAGGGTCTCTTTGCAGACGGCGAAGGGGATCTCGGTAACGATGATCTGTTCTTTGCCGTCCTTTTCGATGATGTCAGCTTTGGCGCGGATCTTGACGCTGCCGCGGCCGGTCTGATAGAACTGGCGCAGAGAGTAGCGTCCGCGGATGATGCCTCCGGTGGGGAAGTCCGGACCGGGGAGATATTCCATAAGTTCATCCACTGTTGCCTTCGGATTATCGAGCAGACAGACGGTCGCATCGATGACTTCGCCGAGGTTGTGGGTGGGGATGCTGGTCGCCATACCGACACCGATACCGGTGGAACCGTTGACCAGCAGTTGCGGAAAACTGGCGGGCAGCACTTCGGGTTCGACTTCGGACTCATCGAAGTTCGGAATCATATTGACGGTATCTTTTTCGAGATCGGCGAGCAGTTCTTCGCCGAGGCGTTCCATACGGCATTCGGTATAACGGCTGGCGGCGGCGGGGTCGCCGTCGATATTGCCGAAGTTCCCCTGACCTTCCACCAGCGGGCAGCGCATGGAGAAGTCCTGTGCCAGACGCACCAGGGCGTCATAGATGGCGGAGTCGCCGTGGGGGTGATATTTACCCATGACTTCGCCGACCACGCGGGCGCATTTCACGGTCGGGTGGGATTTGCTCAATCCCAACTGGCGCATGCCGTAGAGGATACGGCGGTTCACCGGTTTCAGGCCGTCACGCACATCGGGGATGGCGCGGCCGACGTTGACGCTCAAAGAATACTGCAAATACGCAGTATGCATGATGTCGTCGATGTTCACCGGAATGTCTCTGTGTTCCAAATCACTCATAAGTCGTTCCTGTTTTTGAAGTTTTGCAACTTCTGTTTTATGTTAATTTTTCTGAATTTCAATTTTCAGCGCATTTTGCGCCGTCTTATAAAAAAACAATTGTGGTAATATATCACAACCTTTCGCGTTTAGCAAGCCTCCAAACGCCCTTAAACGAAAAAAGTAGTGATTTTTTTGCAGAATTATTCGTGCGCATGTACGCGCGCGAGAAAAACGGCACAAGAAAGCACGGAAATGCTCTTGAACGCTTTTCAAAAAGGCTCTGTGCTGAACATTGATTGAAAGGCTTTGTACGAAACGTTGACTGATTTTACTGGGGCTTTGGGATGCGCTGTACGCTCAACGCCCCGATAAAATATGCTGCGCGCGGATTTTTTTAAGCCCACAGAGGCTTCGGAGTACGCTGTACGCTCAAAGCCCCGGAGGCTCGAGAGCCCCGGAGGGGCGACAGCCGACCACTACCGAGGCCGACGTTCGGCCGCCGTACGCTCAACGCCCCGATAAAATATGCTCCGCACTTTTATCGGGGCATCGCTCCCGGCGAGAGGTATTGCCGCGTTGCGGCAATGTTGACGCTTCGCTTGTACTTTCGCCGCCATTTTAAGGCGGCGACCAACGTTCCGCCGTTGGATCACGTCCGGGTGCGACCCGGAGCGGGGTGCGCGCTTCGCGCGGTTTGTTTATTTTATTTTTTTATTTTATGTTTGCCTGTTCGCGGAACCAGCGGGCAGCCGGAACAACCCAGTCCGCAACCGCATGCCCCGTCCGCCAAATACCATACCCGTGTC
>JAFTUS010000086.1 GCA_017466125.1 Lentisphaeria bacterium
CAATATGAGTGATGACGCCCGGAAAAAATATCGACTCCCGGAAACAATTCGTATCGGAAATGGATGCAGCAATGTTCACAAGCCGTCGAAAAACGCAAACGCATTGGCGTGTCGCATGTGGTAAAAGAAAGAGAGCCTTCTTCCAGAAACAAACGATGGTTTTCTTCCAGTAATTCACACCAGGAAAGATCCTCCGGATCCGCTCTGGAAATCAGACTTATGGAGTTGAAGGGAAGCCACCAGTCGCGCACATATTCCGTTGATTATGCAAAAAGATCGACTAAATGCAATCTTGGTTGGCTTGTCACTGATGTACGTAAAAAATAACGGGATGCGGATTTCATTTTTTGCCATTTCTGTTTTTTGTTAAAATAGTGCGGAAAAGAGAATTTTTCAAGTTGCATTTTGTTTTTTGTGACATAACTCCCAAAAGGAGAAAACTTTATCCGTCTTCATCTGCTCCGCAGATTACGCCGTGGCAAGGAAGAAAAGGCTGCGCCTTTTGAGTGAAGTTGCGCTTCGCGCAGTGAAGAGAAGACTTACGGCTTCGTTCGCCATTTTTTTTGCAAAAAAATGGCGGCGGGAATTTTTATCTTCCCCCGCCATTCTGTACTGTATTTTGAGCTTAAAACTTCAGAATTTTGCTGTGAAATGAAATTCTGAAAATCACTTCACTTTTGCTTGGAGAATTTCAGAATTATTCTACGGGCGCCCAACCCGGTGAACAGTTGCTCATTGTTCATTTTTGCAACGCATTTTTCAACTCTTTTATGAAGTTGCCTAAATTGTTTAATGGCTGTTTTACAGCTGCGGAACCTACTATCACTCCATCGGCGTAGGCGGCAAGCTGACGGCATCTTTCGCCATTGGCTATACCAAAGCCGGAGGCTACTGGAACAGGAGAAATTTTCCGCAGTTCTTCCAGCCGCTTGATAAGTTCCTCCGGCATTTCGGAGCGAACTCCGGTTACACCTTTTGCGTTGATGCAATACACAAAACCTTCAGCGTTCCCGGTCAGCATTTTTGCCCGTTCCAAATCGGTGGCAGGCCCGATCAGCTGTATCAGGGGGATTGCATATCTTGCAGAAAAATCCCTGACTTCCTCTTGCTCTTCATAAGGCAGATCAACGATCAGTATGCCGTCGATCTCCAGCTCCGCCAGCCGGGCGAAAAGTTTTTCCAAACCGAATTGCAGAAATATATTGTAATAGCCGAAGACGATCAATCCGGTTTCCGGATGACGCTGCCGCAACTGTTGCGCTGTATCCAGGATGCCTTCCAAATCAGCTCCCAATGCCAACGCCCGCTGGGCGGCCTCCTGAATAACAGTACCATCTGCCACCGGATCGGAAAAGGGCACACCCAGTTCAACGATATCGGCTCCATTGTTTATGATGACTTCCAAACGCTCCATGGAGTTTTCCACGCCGCACACATCAAAGATGATCAGAACTTTGCCATGGTTGAAAATGTTTTGCAATCTGTTCATTTTGAAAAATTCTCCTTGTAATTGCGGACGCTTGCCATATCTTTGTCCCCGCGTCCGGATAAGTTGACGATAATGATATTTTCCCGGTTGTATTTTGAGGCAGCCTTGATCGCCTGGGCAATGGCGTGGCTGGATTCCAAAGCCGGTATGATCCCTTCCAGCTGGGCGAGCAGATCAAAGGCTTCGATGGCTTCCCGGTCGTTGATGACGGTATAATTTGCCCGTTTGCTTTCTGCCAAAAATGCGTGTTCCGGTCCGACTCCGGGGTAATCCAATCCGGCGGAAACGCTGTGAGTATCAATTATTTGCCCATCACTTGTCTGTAACAGAAACGTTTTACAGCCGTGCAGAACGCCAACTTTGCCGCCATTGATACTGGCGGCATGACGGCCGGATGCGATGCCGTCGCCACCGGCTTCCACTCCGGTCAGTTTTACACTTTTATCATCCATAAATCCGGCAAAGATGCCCATGGCATTGCTGCCGCCGCCCACACATGCAATCACTTCATCGGGCAGTTTTCCGCATTTTTCCAAACATTGTCTGCGGGCCTCGATGCCGATGACCGACTGAAAATCCCGTACCATTTCAGGATAAGGTGCCGGGCCGGCAACGGTTCCGATACAGTAGAATGTTTCCGGAAAAGTCGCCGCCCAGTTGCGAATGGCTTCGTTCATGGCATCTTTGAGGGTTTGACTGCCGCTTGCCACGGGAATGACGGTGGCACCCAGTGCCTGCATCCGCTCCACATTGGCTCTTTGTCGTGCTGCATCTACTGCCCCCATATAGACATCGCACTTCATCCCCAGAAGTGCCGCGACCGTGGCAGTGGCAACGCCGTGCATCCCGGCTCCGGTTTCGGCGATCAAGCGGCTTTTTTTCATGCGTTTTGCCAGAAGTGCCTGCCCGATGCAGTTATTGATTTTATGGGCTCCGGTATGGTTGAGATCTTCCCGTTTGAGGAAGATTCTTGCACCGTTGCAGTATTCCGAAAGACGGCGGGCAAAATACAACGGCGATTCTCTGCCCACATAGTCGGTAAGGAGTTCATGGAGTTCCCTTTGAAATTCCGGATCGTTTTTGGCTGATCCATAGGCTGCTGCAAGTTCGTGAAGAACCGGCATCAGGGTTTCCGGGATATATTGCCCGCCGAATTTTCCGTAATGAGTTTTTACCATTTTCAGGATCCTTTCATATTTGAAAAAAGTTGTTTGATTTTTTTATGATCTTTTATTCCGGGAGAAATTTCCACGCCGCTGGCAAGGTCTATACCTGCGGGGTGGACTTTTCCGGTCAGGAGTGCGGCATTATCCGGAATGATGCCCCCGGCAAGCATGACCGGTCGGAGTTTGGCAAGTTCCGCAGCTTTTGCGTGATCGCCCGGCAAGCCGGAGCCGCCGCAAGGAGCATCGCAAACCAGCCGTTCTGCCGGGAAGTATCTGTCGTAAGAAGCTTTCCAGACCCGGGCAAAATTAATGCTTTGGGCAAATTCTGCACTTTCGCTGCCATGCAGTTGAACGATATCCAGTTGCCCCGCTTCCACTGCCTGACGGATAAAATCCAAATCTGCATCCACAAAAACGCCGACCTTTTTTACCGGCAGACGGGCAAACTCTTTCAACTTGGCTGATGGCAGAAAGCGGGGAGATTTTTCTGTCAGGACAAAACCTATATAATCAGCACCGCATCCAACGGCATATTCGGCATCATCAAGCCGGGTTATGCCGCAAATCTTTATTTCGGTTTTCATTGCATAAGTTCCTTTAATTTTGCTCCGGGCGAACTGGAACGCATCAAAGTTTCGCCAATCAGAAACCCCTTTGCTCCGGCGTTTTTAAGTATCCGGATATCCTCACGATTTTTTATGGCACTTTCGGCAATGGGGTAACGCTCCGGTGGAATAAGTTTCAGCAGTTTTTCCACTTGTTTCAAGTCAGTAGCAAAGGTTCCAAGATCCCGGGCATTGACTCCTATCAGCGTTGCCGGTGAGTCCAGCAGGCGTTTTACTTCTTCTTCGTTATGAGCTTCGCCCAGCACATCCAAACCGATGGAAATGGCGTATTCGCCCAATGCAATCAACTCCTTTTGCGGCAGCATGGCGGCAATCAGCAATACGGCAGAAGCTCCGGCGTGCCGGGCTTCCAGAATTTGATAGCGGTCAAAGATGAAATCTTTCCGCAACAGGGGTATCACTACCGTTTTGCTGACTGTTTGCAGATAGTTGATACTGCCTCGAAAATAATTGGGTTCGGTTAAAACCGAAAGTGCAGCTGCCCCGGCTTGTTCCAGCTCAAGGGCAAGAGAAATAACATCAAAATTTTCTCTGATGATTCCTTGGCTGGGGGATGCCTTTTTCAATTCGGCAATGATCCCGGGAAATGCCGCCCGGAAAGAGGGACGGAGCGGAAAATTGTATTCATCCAAAGGGGTATTTTGTTTTTTCTTTTCCACTTCCAAACGCAGATCTGCTACTATTTTTTGCAATATATTACTCATTGCTGACTCTCCTTGATTACCAGCTGTAATTTTTCCATAGCTTTTCCATTATCAATAGATGCTTTGGCAAGTTCTATCCCTTCGCGCATATCTTCTGCCACTCCGGCAACGTAAATGGCGGCGGCGGAGTTCAGCAGAACGATCGCCCGGGCTGCCGAGCGATCTGCCCCGCTTAACACTCTTTGCAGAATAGCGGCATTTTCGCTGATACTTCCTCCGGCGATCGCGCTTGCCGGAAAGGATTGCCCCAGCAGCAGTTCCGGAAACAGCTCATAACTTTTGATCATGCCGTTTTTCAACTCTGATATCCGGCTGGAAACGGCGCAGCTGATCTCATCCAGCCCATCATGGGCAGCAACGACCATGGCTCTTTTAACTCCAAGCTCCCGGAGTGTTTCGGCAAAAAGTTCGGTAAGTTTGGGGTCATACACCCCAAGCACGATACCTTGCGCTCCGGCAGGGTTGCACAACGGTCCCAGCATATTGAAAATCGTTCTGAAGCCAAGAGCTTTGCGTAAAGGTGCAACTTTGCCGAACATAGGGTGCAGCAGCGGAGCAAAAAGAAATCCGATACCGTGGGTTTGTATGGAGTGTTCAATTTTCTCCGGCGAAACTTGCAGATCAAATCCCAATTCAGCTAAAACGTCTGCTGCGCCGCATTTGCCGGAAACTGCCCGGTTGCCGTGTTTGGCGACCACCGCGCCAGCTCCGGCAGCAACAAAACTTCCGGCAGTGGAAACATTGAAACTGATCCCGCCGTCGCCCCCCGTGCCGACAATGTCGATACAGGATTTTGTGCCGCAATCGATGTGGATGCAGTTGCGCCGTAAAAATCTTGCCATGCCCAGCAGTTCCGTCATGCTTTCGCCCTTCATCCGCAATGCGGTCAGGATGGCTCCAGCCATGGCATCAGATACATCATTGCTGCAAAAGTTTTCCAGGAGGTTTTCACTTTCCTTTGCCGACAAATCCTTACCGGCAAGTAGTTTCTGCAAAAATATCTTCATATTCTTTCCCTGACCATTTTTATAAAGTTATGTATCTGATTTTTTCCGCAGGAACTGAGGATAGACTCCGGGTGATATTGGATGCCTTCGATCAAAAACTTTTTATGCCGGATGCCCATAACTTCGCCATCGGCAGTACGGCAGGTGATTTCCAATTCTTCCGGAATGGTGGCTTCGTCAAGAGCCAGCGAGTGATAGCGGACGGCATTGAAGCTGTCGGGTAAGTTGTTGAACAAACCTTTTCCATCATGACGGATCTCTGAAAGTTTGCCGTGCATAATGCTTTTGGCCGGTACGACGGAAGCTCCGAAAAACTCCCCGATACCCTGATGCCCGAGGCAGACGCCCAGCATGGGGATCTGCTTTGATACAGCTTTTTCAATAAGCTGCGGCATGATCCCCGCAGTTTTTGGGCGACCCGGCCCCGGCGAAAGAATGATCGCTTCGGGGGCAAGAGTTATTACTTCTTCAACAGTAATACTGCGGTTGCGGCACACCTTTATATCGGACTCAAATTTATAAAGCAAATGCACCAGATTGTAGGTAAAAGAGTCAAAGTTGTCAAGTACAAAAATCATGTTATTTTTCCTCCGGTTTCAGACCGTTGTAAGCAAGACGCACCGCCTTGAAAATCGCGGCGGCTTTGTTCAAAGTTTCTTCATATTCTTTTTCCGGATCGGAGTCAAAAACGATTCCGGCTCCGGCTTGAACTGATATGATATTATTCAATATTTCAAGAGTGCGGATGGTAATGGCAAAGTCCATATCCCCCGAATAACTGAAATAACCGACTGCACCGCCGTATGCGCCCCG
>JAFTUS010000087.1 GCA_017466125.1 Lentisphaeria bacterium
CAGGATGTAAGCAATCCGCATTTTGCGGAACGGTGTCAGAAAGTCGTTGGCGCAAGATTGCGGTCAAATTACCTCGACCAGCTCCGTTCCTGGTGTGATCAACACAATCTTCTTCTTACCGGACACTTGTCTGAAGAATGGAGAATGCGGGTCGCCTGTCTCCGAAACGGAGATCCGATGCTTGCCATTACCGGTTTCAGCCTGCCTGGGTGTGATGAAATTTACACCAAACTGACGATTGAAAAATTTGAATGGATGACATTCGGATTGGCGCAGTATGGAATAAAAAAACGCGGCAACGGCGGCATTGGTGAATTGTTCGCTTACGGTCCGGCGGATATGCCGTTTGCCCGGATGAAGGCTATGTTTAACATGGCGGCACTTTTCGGAATCGATCACTATTTCCTTGCGGTCAGTCAACTTGATTTCCGGGGAAATATCGAAAAGTACGGCTGGTTCAACCCCTGGTCTTTCGATCAGCCGTGGTGGGATAAGATGCCGCTCCTTGCCGAAGCCTCAAAAGTGGCAAGGACTCTTGCCGGAAGAAAAGCCGCAAAAGAAATTGCCGTCCGCTATCCATCCGAATGTGTTGAATTTATTGAACTTTTGAAAATGCTGGTCTGCCGTCAGATTCCGTGGCACTTTATCGGACCGGATGAAAACTGCACGGATGAGCCGGAAGTCATTTCCCCGCTTGGTGGCGGAAAATTCCGTTTGGAACGTTCCGGCGGAGATTATGTATCCCTGACGGAACTTTTGGCAAAACTGGAAACGATTTTCCAGCGTAAGATTACTGTTTACAGCGAAAACGGCAAGCTGGATGAAAATGTTTTTGTCCGGTCATTTGCCGATGGCGGAGGATTTATTCAGGATATGAGCGATGCACCGGCAAGCCGCAAAATCACGGTTCAGCATAACGGAACATCGGTCGAATATGAACTTGGCGGCAGATGCAGTATTGAGCTTCCCGCATGGGAAATACTCCGTGATCGCGACAATTATTTCCGGGTAACTTTTGATCCGGATGGAAATTTTGATTTTGAACTGGAAGAACCGATGCGTCTGAAATTCGCTGTCCGTTCTTATCATGGCGTTGAGATGGAATTGGATGGGGAAAAGATTGTTGCAGAATCTCCGGCAGAATGGCTGCCGGAAGGTTTCCGGCAGCTCTATTGCGGTTGTGAAATCGCATTGGAAGCCGGTAAACACTGTTGCAGAAAAATTTCCGGTAAGGATATTTATCCCTATCTGCCTGCTGCCTGGATTACCGGAGATTTTGCAGTTGACGGCAATACTTTGCGGCGTGATCTGCACGACGGCAAAGGTTTGAGCATGTTTTCCGGCATTCTGACGCAGAAGGCGTTTGTGGAGATTCCCCGCAATGCAATAGGTATTTCCTGCAATACCGATGAATTGGTTACGGAACTTTTCATCAATGGAGAATCTTTGGGAACATGTATCGGTCAACCGTTTTTCTGGTCTATTCCGGAACAATATCGTGGAAAACGTCTGATGATGGAAATTTGCCGCAGAATTTCCATCGCACCGATTTTCGGTAACGTTCTTACGTTCCGTGACTATCATGGGCATTTCCCGGATTATTACAGCGGCCAATATCCCGTTAAAAATTTCATCACAGAACCGGAATTCAGGATCTTATAATCATAATAGAACAGGAATTTAAAATATGAACAGAAGCAGAATTGGTGCCAATCTGGTATTCACAACTTTACCGGATCATGAAGAATGTTATACTGTGGAGAATTACCGCAATTTGTTGGAGGAGTACACCGCTTATCTGGAGTATATCGGCTATCTGGAATTTTCACACGTTATCAATGTCACCCCAAAAGAGGCGGAAATGCTGGGCAACCATGCCCGCTCTCTCGGTTTTGAAACGTGGAGCATCCACTCCGAACACCTGAATGTGAACGATACGCTGGCGGGGTATCTTGAAATCCAGAAACATGAAGCAGAAGTCTGCGCCGCTCTGGGGTGTCAGGTCATGGTCTGTCATTTGCCCAATCTGGTTCCGTATGTGGATTTTGAACGAGACTTGGATGTTATCGGCAAAGTAGCAGAATTGACCCATGCTTGCGGCTTGCGGCTCGCCGTGGAAACGTGCGGTTATCAAGATGGTGACATTTTCCGCCCCGATGCGGATTTGGTGATCCGTGTTGTGGAGGCATTGGATATGCCCGATGTCGGCATCAATCTTGATACAGGCCACTGCCTGATCGGCCAATCCGGAAAAAATCCGAAAAATCTGGAAAAAATCCTCTCCGGAGAAATCGAACAAAATATTCCCGCTCTGGTAAAACGGATCGGCAAAAAACTTTTCACCACCCATTTGCAGGACAACTTCGGTTTGAATGACGATCATCAGGCTCCCGGGTTTGGATATATCGACTGGGAAAAACTGGTTCCGGCAATTCTGGGAACCGGTTATCAGGGACCTTTGATGATGGAATTGACAGGAATGGGCGTAAAAGCACGCCGCACCGTTCCGCAGTTACGGAAATATCCGCTGGAAAAAGAACTTGTCTCCGCCGCCGCTTATCTGGATTTTCTCCGGAAAAAATATTCTTCAAAATCCTGACAGGACTTGACAAAACAAATTCCTGTGCTAACTTTAATGAGTAAACAATCAAGTAAATTTTCACAAGGAGTTTTTTATGGTCGGATCTGTTAAATTTCTGCCCAACCGGGTGTGGCGCGTTTATCTCGGCGGCAGCGGAATCGATGCCCTGCGGCAGGCTGAACAGTGCGAAGATAACCATTTCCCCGAAGACTGGATCGCCTCGGATTCTCTGGCGAACAATCCGCAATACCCTGCCGAAAATCAGGGTTTGAGCCGTCTTATTTATGAAGGGAAAGAGCTCTTTTTCAAAGATTTTCTTGTTGAAAATGCCGAAGATGCACTTGGAGTTGCCCATATTGCCAAATTCGGTAAAAAATCCGCTTTACTGATGAAAATTCTGGATTCCGCTGAACGGCTCCCCATTCAGGCGCACCCCAGCGTGCCGGATGCCAGGAAGTACTTCAACTCCAATTTCGGAAAATCCGAATCATGGTATATCATCGGCGCCAGAGAAGTCAACGGCGAAGCCCCTTATCTTCTGATGGGTTTCAACGATAAACTGGACAAAGATCTGTTTGTGTCTGAAGCCCTGCAGGGAGATTTCCCCAAGGGTAAAGAGATGCTCCACAAAATCAACGTGAAACCCGGCGACTGTTTTATGCTCCACGGCGGCTTGCCCCACGCTATCGGCTGCGGAGTGACGGTCATCGAGACCATGGAACCCAGTGATCTGGTGATCCAGCCGGAATTTTTCTGCGGCACCCAGCGGCTTTCGGATTCGGAACGCTGGAGCGGAGCCGTTCCGGAAGAAGCGATGCGCTGTTTCGATTACACGCCCGAAAGCGAAGAGGCTCTGCGGAAGCGCTGTACGCCCGCGCCCTCGGAGATCGAACCCGGTCTTACCCGTGTCATTCCCTACGAACTGGCACGTTATTTTGAAGTTCAGCGCCTGGAGTGTGACGGGGAATTCAACTTCACCAACCGTGAAAAACGCCACCGCGCAGGCGTTGTTGTGGAAGGAAGTGTCACGTTGACGGACTCCTGCGGCACGCTCGAACTTCAGCGCGGCGACACCTTCTTCATGCCCTGCTGTCAGGAAACGGCGGTATTCAAGGGCAAGGGAACGGTCATCTTCTCTCTGCCGCCGCAGTTGTGATGAAACAGCAGGTCCGGGGGCGTTTTGCGCCAAGTCCGACGGGGGATCTTCACGCGGGCAATGTATTTGCGTTTCTTGCGGCGTGGCTCTCGTGCCGTGCCAAGGGGGGGCAAATGGTGCTGCGCATGGAGGATCTCGGTCACGTCGTTCCGGGAGCCGCCGACCGGATCTGCCGCGATTTGGAACGGCTCGGACTGGATTGGGATGAAGGGTACGGTGCGGGAGGCCCGCACGCCCCCTACTCCCAAAGCGAACGGCTTGAACGCTATAAGGAGGCGATACAGCAACTCCACAAAAAAGGAGTTGTTTACCCGTGCATCTGTCCCCGTCACAGTGAACACGGCGGACTTTACGCGCCCCATTCGGGAGAATATATCCGTTACGACGGTTTCTGCCGGGGGCGTTTTTCCGCTTACGATGCGGCGCAGCGTGAGATCGGAGAAAATACCGGCCGTTTCCCTGCATGGCGTTTCAAAGTCCCGGATGAAGAAATCGTTTTTGTGGACATTTTTCAGGGGGGGCAACGCTGGAACGTGTGGAAACAGCACGGAGATTTTGTTCTTGCCCGCCACCCGGAAGGTTTGGGCTACCAACTTGCGGTCGTAGTCGATGATATTGCCATGGGGATCACAGAAGTTATCCGGGGGTATGATTTGCTTGACTGCACGCCGTGGCAGATTTTGCTGTACCGTGAACTTGCGCCGGATCATCCGCTGCCGGAATTCGGTCATGTGCCGTTGATCACCGATGCTGCGGGCAACCGTCTTGCCAAACGCAACGGAGCGGCAACGATAGCGGCGCAGCTTGACAGCGGCACACCGCCGCAAAAAATCATAGGCGACCTCGCCGCCCAAGCCCGCTGGGTTCCCGCAGGAACTCAACTGACGCCGGCTGAACTCCTGAAATACTACAAACCGGAAACCCTGAAAAAGTAACTCCGCTTCTATACCGGTAAATACCAGCATATACCGGTATTCATACCCTTCTTTTGCCTCTTTCCTGACGGTAAGATTTCAGATCAATTGATGCAAACCGCATTTCTGCGATTATATTAATATTGTGCAGAAAAATCATTGTTCGTGCAAAAATAAAATAAGTTCGTTGGATTGAATTGATTTTATTTTTGTACAGTTATTGACAAAACTGTGCAATATCGTTACAATATAGTTATAGACTGCTAACAGGAAAGAAGAAACAATGCCGAAAAACATTGCAAAAGAGATCGATTTTTTATACGATACGATGTATAATGAGATCAGTTTGAACCGTTGTGGGGCAAAACTGCCCTCATTCCGGACCATGTTGCAGAAATATGATTGCTCCCGACAGGTTTTGACCCGTACATTGGAAAAACTCCGGAAAAATGGGGTCGTGAAAATTCGTGAGCGGATTGGAATATTTGCCAATATCAAAAACGACCGCCGACGGAAAAATATTGTTTTTGTCCATATCGACTGGGTATGTGAAATGATAAAATATTTTGGAGATGAACTGGAAAAATATTTTGATAAAAAACCGGATTATAATTTTCAGCAGATGACTTTTTCTCCGGGAGGAACCAATGCCCTGATTGAAAAAATGAAAAAAGTTGATGCTGATTTGATTATTTTAACTCTGGAATATTTTGATTTTGAAGTGTGCCGTCAGTTGAATGAATTTTCTGACCGGATCATCTTTTTTTTGAATTCTCCAAGGATGGAAAAAATAAATGCAATCGATTTTCAGCCTTGCATGGCAGGAATGATGGCGGCTCAACATCTGATCGATTTGGGACATCGGCAAATCGCTCTGATCTTATCTGAACCGATCCTTTTTACTTCCCGAGAACATGTCTACGGATTTCTGGATTATCTGAAATTGCAGAACATCAAGCCCAAACTCATCGACTGCAAAATCCAGTCAGGTGTGTCTGCCGCAGGGCTGACGCGGGATTTTATGACCGAGTATCTGAAACATAATCCGGTGGATTTTACCGCCTGTTTCACCTTGAGTGACGCGACTGCGGCTGCTGTTGCTGATGCTTTACTGCATCGTGGAATTAAAATTCCGGAAGAGGTCAGTATCATCGGTTACGGCGGAGCAAGCATTGCCGCTGAGAATAAGTATGATCTATGTTCTGTTTCGCTTGATTTTTCCAAAATCGTTCAAACTGCCATTAAAGCGATAGAACAGTTTTTTATGACAGGAAAATGCGGAGTAAAGAGAATTTCCCCGATTTTGATCCGGAGAAATTCGACCCGTTCAATAACAACAAAAAAAGAGGTGATGTAATGAAAAAACTTTTATTTCTGCTGCTTGCGGCAGCAGTGTCTACCGGCGGAATTTCAGCAGGAGAAACTGCCGGGAAACAGATGATTTGGGCGCATATCACTCCATGGTTTCAGGCGTCGGATCACTCTCTCTATACGGACTGGTTTTTCAATTATCCTTTGCAGAGAGCCAAAAACGATCCCAAATCACGGGACATCACCATGCGGGAAGATATTTTGATTGCAATGGATAAAGGGATCGATGGATTTTTTATCGACATCGGGGCTGAAGTGCGCGCAAAAAAGGAATTCAGTTGGGCCTGGACAATGCCGGCTTACCTGAAAGCGGCAGAAGGTACGCCATTTCAGGTGGGGATTTGTCTTGATGGACCATTCACCGCAGAATATCTGGGGGAATATGTTCCCAAAATGCTGAAAAAATTTGGCGACCACCCGAACTATCCGAAATACAATGGGAAATATGTCATTTGTACCTATCAATTCAGACGGCTTTCGCCGAAAGCATGGGCTGAAGCCCGGCAACTTATCAAACAGCAGGGGTTTGATATTTTTCTGATTGCCAACCTTGCCCCCCTGCCTCATAACAAAGTCCGTATCGCTGAATTTGAGAAGTATAAAAATGTAGTAGACTGCATCTATTTCTTTGATGCTCCGGCTCATGCGGCGGAACATCCGTCTGTGACCAATAAACTTCTTGCGGACTGGTGCCGGAAAAACAACAAACTTTACATGTCCTGTTTTCATCCCGGTTACTACGGTGCATGGAAACACAGCAACGATTTCTACAATCCTTTCCGCGGATTTGATATGCTCTATACCACGGTCAAGGCATCCATGCGTCAAAAGGCACAGTGGATCCATCTGACTACCTGGAACGATCTTATGGAAACCGCCATGCAGGAAAGAGTTTTTACGCCCGGCGTAACTCAAACACTGAAATATTATCTCCATTTGAGCAAAGGAAAAAAAATCGTGGAGGAGACTCCGGAAATCCTGTTCGCCTACCATCGGGAAGAGATACCGGGAACTTTGCTGCGCCTTGAGGCGTGCAATCTCCCCTCAAAGGCAGGAGAAATCACCATCTCCGGACAACTCCTTGATTGGAGCGGTAAAGCGGTCGCAACACTTTCGCCCAAAAAAGTTACGGGAAAGAATTTGTGCTTTGTGGAATGGCTGTTCCCCACCGAAAAATTTGCATACTCTCCCTGTCTTATTCCGGAAATCACTGTCAAAAGCAGGAATTTTGTCAAAAAAGTGAAAATGCCCGCCGTTTTCTTTGTCTCTTCCTGGATCCAAAATGCAACGACGCTCAATTTTTCTGTCAAAAAAATATTGGAAGATTTTCCCAACACGCTTGCCGTCAGGCAGAATAAAAATGTCCTGAATGCAGAAATTTCGTTTGACAGTAAAGTAGAATTTGAACGTATCGTGCTTTTCAAAAACGATCAGCCGATTGCGATCTTTCGCCCTGAATACAAAAAAGACGAGATCCTTTTGAGTGTATCCATGATCAAACCTCACCGCAAAACCGATATTACCGTTAAAAACGGCAAGTTTTTGCGGGCGGTCAAAAAAACAGAGTCCAATAATGAACGTTCCGTTTACAGTTGGACTCCCGAAAAAATGGTCACTACCTGGCAGGGAGAGCATGGAATTACCTTTGCCGGTTCTGAAGATATGAAAATAAATATGCGGTATGATAACGGTAAGATATTTGAATTTTCTGCGGCAGACCTGATCCGGAAACGTATCATCTCTGATGGATTTTCCACGTGGAATGCCAAACACGAAATGACCATGATGAATGATGAACCGCTCCGGATCTCAAAGGGCAATTTGAGTTTAAATCTTTTTCATCGTGTTCCAAGGCAGGAAGACAGTTTCTTTGTCCGTTATGAGGGATGTGACGGCTCTGTATACATGACAACTCCGGTTTGGCCATTTGCAAAAGGCAATCCCACGGTCGTGACAAAAATTCTCCGTACAGCGGTGAATATGGAAACGGTTACCGGTGCATCCGGGGTTTGCTTCCTCGGGAAGAATGAATTTCTGACTCCCCCTGATGCGATCCCGATAAAAAAGAACTTCGCGGTGACGGCAAAGGTTTCCCTTTTGACCGGCAGAGCCGGTTTGTGGAAATTCGACGGAAACGGCGCAGACTCTCTGGGGGAATATCCCGTTACGCACCTGAAAGCCAAAATGTTTGCTCCGGAAGGGAAAGAAGGCTCTTGTTTGAAATTCAGCGGCAAGGAAAAAATCATGCTGCCCCGCCGCTGCTGGAATTTGGGAGGTTTCGGCACATTGAGTTTCGATATCAAACCCGAAGCCGTTGGCGGGACGAAACGCCAGAGTGTTATTTTCAAATCCGGCTGGTACGATGGTTTTTCAGTCAATATTTTGCCGGAAGGAACGCTTGAAGTGATCCGTTCCCACGGAATCGGTTACGGCGAAAAATTAGCAGAAGAAAACTTTGTTTCCACAGAAAAACTCATTCCGGGAAAATGGAACAGTGTTAAAATCACTGCCAATGCCGAATATATGCAAATTTCCGTCAATGGAAAAACCGGTAAAAAATTCAAACTGCTTCCCTGGCGGAATTACGGCAACGGTCAGGTCTATCTGGGGGGCGGGCGTCACAATACAGACAATTATAAGGGATTGCTCGATAATCTTTGTATAAAGGGTTTTTAAAAATGTATTTCAAATAAATCAAAAGGAGGTCAAAACATAATAAAATTTTTTCCGTTTCCCAAAAATCAACAACAAAAAAGGTAAAAAAAATGAAAAGAAAAATTACTCTCATCGAACTCCTGGTAGTTACTGCACAGATTTTGTGCGATTTTGCAAAAAAAACAATTACAGTTTTTGCGGATGCAAAAAATGTAATTACCCGAAAGTTTTTGGAAAGGATAGAGGGGGTTCGGGGG
>JAFTUS010000088.1 GCA_017466125.1 Lentisphaeria bacterium
CCCGTCGCACCGAAAGCGGGAAGCCGTCGCCGATGTCGCCGGAGCGATCGCCGCCGCCGGAGGCCTCACCCCCGATCCTGCCGCAGAAGCAAAAAGAAAAGTCCTCGCCGCCATGCGCGATGATCCGGAAATAGCCCTTTTCCTCGCCCAAAAAATCGAAGATTTTAAGGAAAAAAGAAAAATTTTGTAATTTTTTTACATTTTGCGTAAAATATCGCTTGTTTTTTTACAAAAAACGATTATATTATATATTAGAAATTAAAAAACAACGCCGGATGATCCGGCAGAAAGGGAAAGAAAAAATGAAATACAGTGTAATGAAAGACATGATGGAAATCAAGAAGAACGGTCACCGCTACAACGACGGAAAATACCAGCTTGAGATGATCTCTTTTGAAAATGACAATCCTGATCGTATCGGGGAATTTGACGATCTTGAGGCCGCCCGCGAATTTGCAAAAAAACAAAAGATGATCCAGCAGGATCTTGGCAGCAATCTGATGCGGTATGAATTTGTATATATTGCAGAAAATGATGAAGATGGCGAGCCAACTTACGAATGCTGGAACCTCTACGTTCCCGGCCTCCACATCGCCACAGCCTGCCGTGAGAATGGCGATATCATCGACCTCTTCGACAGCGAAGAAGCCGCAGAATCGGCGATTGCCGAATACGAAGAAGAGGACCGGCAGAATGGCGAATTTGAAGAGAATTTTTATGAAGTTAAAAAACTTTTTTAAGGAGAAGTAAAAAATGAAAACCAAAATATACCTCAGCGATCGTTCCGTCAAATTCATCCGCTCTGTTGCTTGCGACATCGCCTCCGCAGAGAGTGACTCCGAGGCTGAAATCATGGAGAGAGTTTCCGCCGCCCTCGCCAATCGCGGCGATGACAACCGCTTCTCCGTGGATCAGGAGGTATTTGATTTCATCATAAGCGAGCTCGACTGGAGTATGAACTTCTACCTTGACTCAGAAAAGGAATAAAAATGGAACTCTACATATACGAAGTTCGAGATGAGTTTGAACAGACCTTATCTTACTGGGACAAAGAAGAAGACGCCCTGCTGGCTTCCGAATTCGAGGACTGCAAGACCGAAGTCATTATCCGCCGACTCAATCCATTTGAGATCATTTCCCCGGTCATCTTCAAACAGTATACAGAATTACTCATAGGCAAAGGCGTCCCAAAATCCGTGATCGCGGAGGCTCTGGGGGTAAGCCGCCCGACCTTAAACGTATGGATCGCGCGGGAACCGAAGTTGAAACCGTCACAAATGATCGCCCTAAACCATCTCGTTCAGGCATTCGCCTGACAACAAAAAAAGAGGGACTGCCCCTCCTTTTTTATTTTAGTGTTTCCAGACAGTGGAAAACGCTTGGAAAATTCCTGCCCAGTCGATCTCCACGTCTATGCTCTTTGACGCCTCCTGCAGGGCGGCGCAGCCGGTCAGGATCAGGGCGGCGGCGATGCTGATTATAAGTCTCATCTCTCTTGCTCCTCCCGTCTTTCAAGTTTCTCAATACGTTCCACGAGCGGACACTGCTGACGCTTCTGCGAACAATCTGCGTATGTCACCTTCAACGAGATCGCCTCCCGGATCCCCGTCAGTTCCTGATGAATTTTCCAAAAACCGCAAATCAGTACGCACAAAAGGGAGATCAAATCATGCCAGTTCATTTTCTTTCTCCCTGTTGTTTTCGCTCCATGCTTTGCTGCCACCAATCCGCACACCCCAAAATGCTTTTTGCGTTTTCCAACAGCTCAAGCCGTCCTCCCGGATGATGTCGCGGAACATGCAGTCCGCGGCGTATCGCGTCCAGCCCTGCGGCTGGGTCCGGTAGATGTAGTCATGTGCGATCGATCCGGCGAGAGTTCTGGGGTCGATCTGTGGAGAAACAGAACTCCACAAGAAGCGGGGAACGCTTGCACCATCGCACTCAAACCCGGCAGGAACAATCAGAACTCTCCCCTGCCAGCGATATTTCATCGGGCGGAGCAGGCGGATAACATCCCCCCGCTCATTCTCCTGAAAAACCTCAATAGCCGGAGAACTTTCGTAAAATTTCGCCATTCTTACCCTCGCTCGATCACGATTCCGGTATCGACCAGCAGACTATCCGCGCTGTACCCGCGGAAATACAGCGTTGCGGACAGTTCACCGTCTTTGGTTGTGGTGATCGGACAGACGATCTTTTGCGCCAGAACCCCCTCGGAAACTCCCGTCCATTCTGAGTCGTCGTCCAGCAGAATTCCCTCCGCTAGCGTGCTTACCGTTCCGTTGGAGGTGTGGTACTCAACGTAGAATTGGTCCTTAATGTTCGAGAAACCGCTGCTTGCGAAGTAGATCGTTGCGGTGTATTTCCCGGCCGCGAGAGAATTGTTGACCACGATCCGGTTCGGAGCGAAGCCGATCGGCAGGGCGGCCCTTGTGTGGCCGGTGTTGTTGGTGAAGCGGAGGCATACCGGGCCCGCCGAATTGCCCCGCCCCGCCGCCCAGGTGTCAACGGAAACCAAATTGCCCATCGCGGAGAAACGGCCGACCTGACCGTTGTTCGGACAGACGATCGTCGCCGCATCGATGCCGTTGGCCGTGTTGCCCCCGTCTCCGGAGAGAGCCCCGGTAACCGCCCGGACCAGAACATTGGATGTCCCCACGAAGACGCGCGCCGATCGCATATACTGCTGTTGATTATGGGGGGTGTACCCGACCACCTCTTCCGCGCTTTCTTCGTTCATAATCACCTCGTCAACAACAGCAGTAGCCTTGTTGTATTGATAGTAAGAAGTGGTGTCGCCCCCGCGAACGAACAGTGCGTACTTGCGGAAACACGTCAATTTTTTGATTGTCTGGTAGCTGCCGTTATAGAGCGTTACCACGCCGCCGACATTTTCGCAAGCCAGAGACCCCTGCACCATAAGTGCTGCTCCGTGCGGGTTCCAGACGGTGATGTTGTTTATCGGAGTGTAGGCCGCTTGAAGCCGCAGCGCAGACCGCTTGTAATATTGACTCTCTGTCTCGAAGAGATCGGCATCGCTCGTCTTTTCGCCGATCCCATCGTCCGACAGCGTAACAGAAATTCCATCGATCTTGGAGAAGCCGTTGTTATAGCTCTGTTCGTGGTTGCATTCGATACAGATCACGTCGCTGGTGGTTTTCCAGCACTTGGGGAGTTCGATCGAGATATTCTCAAACACCCCCATTGCGGAGGTGTGGAACTCAAGCACCGTCCCGACGCTGAGCTGACTCGGGAAATTCCCTCCGATCGGTGCTGCCGAAGCATAGAGGAAGTCCCGGACCTCGGTCAATCCGTTGGTTCTATTGTCGTACATTTGAAGAAAGGTCGGAAACGCCCCGCCGCTGCTCTGCAAGGGGTAGATTATGCAGGAGTTATCCACCACCCGGCAGGTGTTGTATGCACTTGAACTGTTGTAGAAATAGAAAAAGTAACTGCCGCCGCCATACTCGCTGTTTGCGGTAGTGATGGAATAGATCCTGTTTCCGGCGATATTGATGTTATCCTCGATCCGGTTGCAGTAAATCAGGCAGCTCGTCCCGTAGCCGCTCGAACTTGGGCTGAAACAGAAGATATTGTTCCGGACGCTCATCTCGCTGACATAACCTTCATGGTAAAGGTAGTTCTGTCCCTTCCCGGAAATGGAAAGGGTGGTCGCGTTTTCGGCATCAAGATCCTCGCCCGCTCCGGCAAAACGGCAATTCACGATCGACATCGTCCCATAGTAGGTGTGACTGCTGTCGTTCGCCTCGCCGCCGATCGCGCCGCATTTGTTGGCGGTGTTGGTGAGGTAGAACGCGCCGTAGTAACTGGAGTAGACTTCGGTCCGCTCAAGGTTGACGTTCCACAGGAAGAAATCGTAGCAGGCGGAAAGCTGACAGTCAGAACTTGCGACCCTGAGCTGAGCCCGCTCCGCCGTATCAGCCCCCCACGCCGTCCGGGCGGGCTCTGGCATCAAGCCGAAGAGACCATCGTCGCTCTGCGGCATTCCGATGATACCGATGCGCGTCACTGTGGAATTCGATCCGGCCGGAACGTTGCAGAAAGCCGTACCCCCGGTCCGGCGGATCAGATACATGGTATCATCCGCAAGCGCATCGATCGCCGGAAGGTCCTTCAGTGCCGCTGCGGGAGTTGAGCCGTCTCCGGCCGTTGTGATCGAAGGATCGACATAAATCGTTTGGGAAAAATTCATAAATTACTCCTTTGGATTGGTTGTTGTTAAATTTGGTCAACGATAGAGAAGGTGCCGTCGCGGGGTTCCATTTTTGCACCCGTGAGGGGTTCTGAATGGATCTCGCCGGTCGCCATGGCGAGAGTGAGCCCGCCGGTCACGTAGCCCGCTCCGGCGGCGGTGAGATGATGCAAATTGAAGCCCTTGCCGGATAAGTTTCCAGCCTGAGCCCCGCCGCCGCTGATCCCGGCGATGGCGGATGCCATTTCTTCGAGTGAAAGCAGAGAGGAATTTCCGGTTTTACTGCGGATCGCATCGGCGATCGCCGTTAGTTTTGCCTCGAGAAGAGCGGAATTGATAACCTTGTCATATTCCATCAGTAAGCCCCTCCATCCCACGTCGGGAGCGCAGCAAGGACGTCCTTAACGATTTTTGCCCTCTGCTCCTCCAAAATCTGTGGCAACTGATCCTCGACGACCGCCGGGAGCATATCTTCAACGACCGCCGGGAGCTTATCCTCGACGACCGCCGGGAGCATATCTTCGACGAGTTCCGGGAGCTGTTTTGACACGAATTCCGGCTCTGGAGGAGCGTCTCCCTCCCAGGCGTGGAGAGTGTTGGTCAGCCGGAAACTTGTCAGGAGAAAAGATTGCGCGGGGTGATCCTGCTGCATAAGCAGGAATTCCAGCCCGGCCACCGGCAGAGCCGACCGGTTGAGCTGCGCCATCTCCGCCCGCAAACGGGTGGAGTCAGCGACCAAGTCGAACACGAAAAGCCCGTTCCCCGGCTCAGACTTGCTCTCGCTCATCGCGGCAAAACAGTAGGGGAGCTGCGGCGCGTCCGCTGTCGCCCCTGCGGCATATTCCCTCGCGGGGGATGCCGTCAGGTTGAAGACTGCTTCATTTCCGGTAACGGTGAAGCCGTCGTAAGCCACCGACTCCGCCGTGCCGGAATTGTCAAAGAGCCTGATGTTCCCCTTTTGGGGGAGTGCTGTCGGGATAAGGTCTGGAATAGTGATCGTAAGAGACTCAGCCCCTGCTGTGACGGCGGAAGACAGCTCCCCTCTCTGCCGGTGCAGGAAGTCGGCGTCAACCGTGAGAACCGCTGAGCAGTCGCCGTAAGTGGTATCCCGCGGCCACGCTTCCTCGGGCGTTGGGGCGTTGTCATACTGCGCCGCCCGCCCCGTTACCAGGATGATCCGGATCTCGTCTCTCGCCCCTGCCGGGATCGTCGGAGAGCCGAAAAGAAACCTGCCCCCGGCGGCATTATACCACGTTCCGGTTGCAGTGTCGATCAGAAATGTCTGCATTGCTCCTCCTTCAGTTTGTTAAGTTGCTTGATATAATCTTCTTGCTTGTGTCTGTGATGCCAGAGAACGCCTTCGGGCGGATTGCTGCGATCTGTACCCATCCATGGGATCTGGATATACCCCTGCTGGTCGGTCGCAAGTTTCTGGTCGATCATGTAAAAACGGAGTTGGTCACAGCAGATCCCGGCAAGCTCCCGGGCGATGTCGTGGATCTCCGCTTCGACCAGTCGGGCGATTGGTCGTGCTGCCAACTTCCGCAGCCGGTCGATCTGACCGCTCCAACTTGTAACATGAACACCAAAGAATTCCGTCCGGAAGCCCAGACGTTCGGTTTGCGTAAAGTTTGAAAACGTGATCCCGCCAGTTGTTACGGCGAGAGTCTTTGCGTTTTCCGCCCACTCCTTGCAGATAACAAAGCGGCGTGAGGTTTTATAGAGGAGGTCGAACCCCCGCTCCTCCGCCCACTCCAGAGCGGCGGCGAATGCCATGACGTCGCCCCGCCTGTGTCCGTGGTTCGTTCCGGTACTGGCGAATGTCACATCGAAGCCGTCGGCGGTGTACCGGCGGCAGACCTCCTCGATCGCTCCCCGCTCCGGAGAAGCGTCATCATGGACCAGCACCGGCAAGCCATTGACCTTACAGAGATAGTGGAGCTGCAGTTCGATCAGATCCGGCGATCCGTGCGTCCCGACGACCACCCCGATTGAGGGGGAGGCGGGATAAACAACTTCGTGATCACACGGATGCTCATACCGGCAGGGGGTGTTCAACGCCTCCCCCAGAACCTGCAAAACCCCGGCTTTTACGCCGTTATCGTTGTAGCCGAGAAAACGCTTGCCGTTGAAGACCTCCCGCCCGAAACGGTCGGTAACAGTCGCCTTGACCTCCTCGCGCATTTGCACCTTTTCCACCGGATACCGGTTGCAATAGAGCGAAATGTAGCAGAGCCCCGGTTCTGTTCCAGTAAAATCAAAATCACGCTGCATATTCAAATAGTCATCCCGACGGAAGAGTACCGGCGTATGAGCCTCATAGTCCACCGTCGGCAAGCCCCTCGCCTTCAACGCCTCCGCTGTTGCATGACGGGTGTTGTCCCACCACGTTTGGGACGGTTTGACGTCGGAGAGATCTCCGCTGTTGCGCACCCTCGGGAACGCATCACAGCGCGTCTTCAGGAGGAGCGCGTTGTCGTCCGCCCAGAAGATGATATTTTCGGCGCATTCCGGCTTGCTCAATACGCTGACGATTGCGTGATTAATGCGCTCCTGCTTGTTTTTGCCGAGATCCGGAACGCGCACGAATTCGACATTCCGCGCCCACTTCGGGAGCGTCGGTCCGGCGACCCAGATCTTGCGATAGCCGACAAGGTTCCGCTCGATCGAGCGCAGAGCCATGCGGAGTTCCTCCCCGTTGGCAGCGGAACTCCTTTCCCGGAACGGAATTAACACGTCATATTCCTCCGTGGAATTCTGCCGCAGATGCCCCTCGCGCATCGCGGCGATTTGAGGGGATAACGTTTTCAACAGGTTTTCCGCCTGAAAAAACTTCCGGAACTGCCAGAGGTGTCGCGCCTCCCGGAGCTGCTCTGCAACGACAGGGTTCAGTTGCCGGCAGTGTTCTGCGGCTCCCTCGAGGTTGCCAACGATCAGATCGGTGTTTTGTTCTTCATAGCCAACTTCGCGCATCAACGAATACGCGAAAGAAAAATGCTTATGGAGGCAAATCACACACGGTTCATCCGGTTTTTTTGTGAAATCCTGTTTTTGTTTGTTTTTACAGCTGCAACTCATTTACTTGTTTCTCCTTCTACTCCCAAAATAATTGAAAATCTCCGCTGATACTTAAAATGCCTCAACGCCGACGCAGAATCCCCGGCGAAAACCTTATCAGCAAGACCAGCCATGGAATAAGCTCTCTTTCCCTCGTACCGGTAGCAGTATTCCAGCCCTTTACGGGAGAGGAATACGGTGTCAAGTGCCTCACGCTCACCCGTGAACGCCCAGTACGGCTTGATGCTGCTCAAGCAGTAGTATCCCATGGGATTCCACAGACATTCCGCGTGTTCACTCGCTGTCCAATACTGGTTGGCCGCGGCCGGATTGACCCACTTCACATTCCCGTACCGGTCAGCGCAGATATGCTCCAAGCAGGGCCAGACCGCATCACGGCAGCCGTTCTCAAGGTCGGCGGCGGTCATAAAGGGATAACCAGGTTCACACCCCCTGAGGATGTTGAAGCCCTCACTTGAATACTCGATCCCCTCGTGAACCTGCCCTGGCATGGGCGGCTGCCGGGTCTCCAGCCCGGTCTCATAATCGTAGCCCACAGAGTAGAACTCCGCGGTAGAAGTTCCGTTGTTCGTAGAACTTGCCATGCTCCCGAGGTTGGTGTACATGATCGTTTCATAGTTCACATAACCCCATATACTTGGACTTGTGATGTCACTAAAAGATCTCGGGCTTGCAAGAATGACGCTCTGCGACACCTTATAAGCCTGGGCAATGTCAGAGGAATAACTCTTGCCCTCCTTTGGCGAATAGGAGTTAGAAATGTGGTGCAGCACCTCCTCCTCGAGAAGAATGGTCGTTCCGGCAGGAAGAATGCTCGGCACCGGTGCCGGAGAGTGGAACTCAGTCACACAGATATCTGACGGAGGCTTAATGCCGCTGGAACTACCCGACGGTTCAGAGGGCTCGGACGGCTCCGACGGCTCCGACGGTTCAGAGGGCTCTGACGGTTCTGATGGCTCCGACGGTTCCGACGGCTCAGAGGGCTCCGACGGTTCGGACGGCTCCGACGGTTCAGAGGGCTCTGACGGTTCTGATGGCTCCGACGGTTCCGACGG
>JAFTUS010000089.1 GCA_017466125.1 Lentisphaeria bacterium
GCTTGTCGTATTCATCAACAAAAATGACAACATTGCCATTTACTGCAATATCGTTGATTAAATTTTCAAAGCAAACAGAAAGTTGTTCTCCGCGCAACTGCAAATGGAACGAGTCCGCAATATTCGTCAGCTGACCGATCAAATATTCGACAAGTTCATCTGCTGTTTTTATATCGCAGTTTGCAAGATCCAAATGGATCACCGGATACGTTTTCCAATCATACGGTTTGTCGTAGATGGCAAGGTCTTTGAAAAGTTCTTTTTTACCTTCAAAAATCGCTTTCAGTGTAGAGACAGTAAGAGATTTACCAAAGCGGCGGGGGCGTGAGAGAAAATAGGAGCCTCCGGCAGGATTTATCAAATTCCAGATATACTCCGTCTTATCGACGTAAAGGTATCCTTCCTGTCGTAATTTTTCAAAACTGTAAACGCTGCTGGTAATGTCTTTCATTCAGTATCCGCTCCTGTTGTTCTAATATACACTGCGCAACGCAAATTTTCAATTCATAAATTCAAGAAAACGCCGAAATCTCTAACTGCATTCGGAAAGTTTTTCCAATTCCTGTGTTACATTCAGTTTGCCCGCCCGGACTTCCTGCCGGAACTGACGGGCTGTTTTCTGAAAAAATCTTTGAAACTGCCGGGCGAAATAACTGCCGTCCGCAAATCCGGTATCCAAAGCGATTTGCGATACCGGAAAATCGGTATGCACCAGCAGCAGAACGGCTTTTTTCAGCCGGAGGCGGATCAGCCATTCGATCGGCGGCATTCCCATTGCTGTTTTGAAATGATGCCGGTAACTGCTCGGAGACATCTGTGCCAGTTTACTGAGGGATGCAACGGTATGGGGTTTTTGCGGTTCATTTTCCATATAACGGAGGGTTTTCCCGATGGAGAAAGTATGCTGCTGTGAATCGTTGCTGCATACAACGGCATAACGTAATATAAACAGCAGGGTTCTGAAAAATTCAATATGCACTGCACTGTGCCAGCCGGGGGAACGGGTCAGGTATTCCTGCCGGATCAATTCAATATTCTCTACTGCCCGCGAGAGATCTTTGTCATCAAAATGCAAAACCGGTAATGTTGCAGAATTCCCGCCGAAAAGTTTATCAAAATTCGGCAGCCGTGAAAATCCGGAAGGGCAAATATTCAAAACCTCCGGTTTAAAAAGCAGATTGTAATTGCGGAATGACCGTATTTTATTATACCGGTGCAAAGAGCCTGCCGGAAGAAAGAAAACGTCACCGGCATGAACATCATGCTTATCATTATCCGTTTCACTGCAGGCATTTCCGGCAAGGACAATGACGAGTTCGCAAAAATCTTTGTGCAGATGCCAGAGATCGGAACTCTCCGGATATTCCCAAATAAGAATATTCATAGGAGAAGACGGATCAAGCCAAAGATTGTCCCATTCCAAAACAACAGGCGGTATATTATCCGGTTTTGCCATATTGTCTTATTTTTCCTTTATTTTGTTATAGTAAAATTTTGCGCTTTACGTTATATTATACATATAAAACAAATTATTGCAAATGTTTTTCCCTGAATGAGGTAAAAATAAAGAGCAAATATTTGTTTTTGAGTTTTCTCAAATGTTGAATCACTCAAGCAAAAAAAGGAAAAGGAAAAAAATGAAAAACAAACACTTCACCCTGATCGAACTGTTGGTCGTAATTGCAATTATTGCAATTCTCGCGGCCATGCTGCTGCCCGCATTGAACAAAGCGCGCTCCAAAGCTCAGGCCATCAGCTGTGTCAGCAATCTGAAGCAAATCGGAGTCTCCATGACAATGTATGCACAGGATTTCAATGATTTCCTCGTTCCCGGCAAGTTTGACAATACCCGGATCTGGTCCTATGTTCTGCAAAAGGCCGGTTACTTGAGCGGGCCGGATGTTGGTACGCCCAACGACGATTTCCGCTTCTCCCCCTGGCTTGCCAATTGTCCTGCCAACAAAAACATTCTTCCCAACCGGGATTTTATCTATGGAGTTCCTCTCGGGCCGTTCTACAAAACAAACGGCACACAATACGGCACGTTGGTTGGAACCGTCAATTCTGTAAACTTTTACATCCGCCGTTTGTCTGAAGTTGCCCCTAAAGATTGTATCGTTGCTGACAGCGGTCGTGACGTTCTCAACGAGGTTTGGGGAGAATATTTTTACTTTCAAGGTCATTCTTCCGGTAAAGGCATGAAGATTTCAGATACAAAAAATAAATGTATCGTTGCCCGTCATGCAGAGCGTGCCAACCTGACTCATGCAGACGGCAGTGTCGCTTCTCTTTCTGCCAATGAACTTATGGATTATCCCTATTACTTCAGTGTTCACCCGTAAGGAATAAATTTTATGAAAGGTATTTTGATTATTTTTTACGTTGTAGCAGTGCTTCTGCTGACGGGGCTGATCCCGTCAACAGCTGCGCCCTATCTGCCTGAAGTGAAAAATATCCAGTTCCGCCCCCGGCTTGGGAAAGAGAACGTGCGTGTCATCCGTCTCAACGGAGAAACATTCGCAAGCGGAAAATTTCAGAAACAGTATTCTCTGAACGGAATCTGGAAATTCAAGGGGCTGGATTATCAGGAAAAACCTTTCGGCAAAATGCACCCGGAAGAAAAATCCCTGATGGCTGAAAATCTGGATGATTTCAAATGGAGCAATATTGACGTTCCGTTGAACTGGTGGCTCAATCCCCAAACAGCATACCACAAAGTACCTTTCAAAAACAAACCTTATTTCAGAGGTTATTACCGGAAGAAGTTTACTCTGCCGGAACTTTCCGCAGACAAAAGTTATATCCTCCATTTCGACAACATCGGCTACGAGGCCGATATCTATGTCAATGGCAAATTCGCCGGATATCATCACGGGGATTTCGTTCCCTGTGCACTGAATGTTACTTCTTTGCTCAAACCGGGAAAAAATCTCGTTTCGCTCCGGGTGCTTGCAGATCAGGGCCCCGGAAGAGATATGCCCTTTACCCGCACCTACGGTGCCCGCTGGACACCCCGCTGCATCAAGGGTGGCATCTGGCATAATGTATCTCTGAAAGAAACGGCAAAATTTGTCATCAGCAGGCTGCTTCTTGATCCGGCGGAATCCTGTGACCGGATCAAGGTACGTTTCCGCATCGACAATCCGCTCAAGTATGCCGTATCGGTAAACGTTTCTGCCGCCATTCAAAGTGACGTACCCGATGCAGAAGTTCCCCGAACTGTTTCATTGGGGACATTTATGCTGAAAAGCGGTCTGAATGACCTTGAATCAGTCATCCCGTTCTCCGGAAAAGCCAAACAATGGAGCATTGATGACCCCAATCTGTATTATGTAGTTCTGATTGCCGAAAAAGACAATAAAATCGTTGCGACACGCCAGGAGCGCACCGGATTCCGTACCATGAAGGTACAGGGGACCGGTTTCCTTTTCAACGGGAAACCGATTTATCTGATCGGTGAAAGCTGCCACTCTTCCAGTCACGGCGGACTCGGTTCTCAATATGATTATATCTCTGTTTTGCGGTTGCTGGTCACGCGTCATAAGGCAAACGGCATCATGCTGCTGCGCACTGCTCATATGCCTATGATTCGTGAATTTTACGATCTTGCCGATGAAATCGGCTTGATGGTATATGATGAATGGGGAATGAGTTTCGTCAACTCCATCGATCCAAAACAGTTTGAGAAAAATAATCTTGCCGAACTGGAAAAACTCATTATTCGCGACTACAATCATCCCTCTGTCGTCCTCTGGAGTCTCGGCAACGAAAACAAACATGGAGGACATCCTGAAATCGCAGCTCAAATCGATAAGCAGTATGACCTGTTGAAAAAAATCGACCGCCAGAACCGTCCGGCAAGTGCTTTTTCCGGTGTTTCCAACGTGGATGGTTTCGGAAGAAACAAATTAAAAACAGATTTTCTGGATATTCATCACTATCAGGGCATCATTGATTCATCATGGACAAAATGGTATCCAAACTTTGACATCTACTACAAATGGAATACTGAAATTTACGGAGTTAATGGCAAACTGGATCTCCCCATCATCATGTGGGAATGTATCGGTGCCGGTTGGGGACACCGTTACGATAAAAATTTCAAACTCAACAATGCGGGCAACTACCTGCACCATATCAACAGACCGATGAGCTGGGGCATCCCCGGAGCAAACGGTTATTCCGGCGCGGTCGGGCTTGCCGCCTCCCTTGATCCAACGCGAGGCAAACATTATATTCAGAGTTATCTGGTCAGCCGTTTGTCAGAAATTTTCCGTCAGGACAAAAGACTTGCCGGTTTCGGACCGTGGTTCTCTGATTACAATGTACCGGAAATCACCCGTTGGAGTCAGCCCGTTCTCGGGGGGCTTCGGCTCAATTCCAATAAAGATAATTTTCTGGCTCCCCGTCAACTGGCACTGCCCTCCAAACGGAAATTGGAATGCTTTGTGCTGAATCAAAGCAGCACCCCTCTCGCCGATGTAAAGTTGAAAATCGATCTTTTTTGTAACGGAAAAACCACTGCGCTTGCAAATATTCCTTTTGGGAAGATTCAACCCGTTACCAACGCAGCCCGGAAAATTACGCTTCAGTTGCCGACTGGGAAATCTGCCGCCGGAGAAATCCGTTTGACGGTTTTTGACGGCAAACAGGAAATTGGACGCAACTACTACAAAATCCAATTGCATAACGCCGGAGAAATCACCGCGCCAGTCACTAAGGCGCAAACGGTTGCCCTGATCGGGCGTCATCCGCGTCTGGAAAAGGTTCTGAAAAAGTTGAATATTCCGATCGCCTTCTGCAACGAAGCGACGGTTTGGAACTACAAATGTGCCATCATTGCTCCCGGTATCACCAAAGTCAATCATAAAAAACTGCAGGAATTTGCCAGAAGAGGCGGTTCGCTTTTGATCCTCGAACCGGGCAAAGGGAAACTTCCGGTTCTGACCGACCTTACCGTGGAAGCGGCAGGGAATCATCTGACCGATCTGGTCATTCCCGCACACCCGATCTTCAAGGGACTCTCACAGGAGGATTTTGACCAGTGGGCGGAAAATCCTTACGGCGAGACGATCTCATATGCCATTACGCCCGCCAACAATGGCGTGCTTGCCATGAAGCCGCTTTACGTTTTGCGTAAAACGCCCGCCATGGGTATTGCAGAATATACCATCGGCAAAGGCAGAGTCATCATCAGTACACTCAATACCCTGCCTCTCTGGAACATCAATCCGGCAGCAAGCCGCTATTTGAGGAATCTTCTTACCTATCTGACGGTTCCCGGTAAAAAATACGCTGCCGCAACTTATAAGGCGAGCACTCGTCTCACCTACCGGATAGATGCAAGGAGATTGGTTCAACTTGATTTGAGGAGTTATATGAACCGTTCCTTCCGGGATGAGGTCGCCGAAGACAACAAGGGAGGTTGGACCGATCAGGGCGACAACGATTTCCGCATGATGCCCCTCGGACGGCAGATTTTTGCAGACATTCCCTTTAACATCGTCGACCCGGCAAAGAATAATGGAAAGTCCTGCATCATGCTCCGTGCGCGATACTGCGAAAACTTCCCGACGGCCATAAAGAATATAAAAGTAGATGACTTTATCTCTGCCTTTTACGCATTGCAGACATCAGCCTGGGTCGTTACGACCAGTTGTGCCACTTACCGGTTTCATTATGCCGATGGTACATCATACGACTATGATTTGCGCTGCGGCAGGGATATCGGAGACTGGTGGAATCCCGCTGATATGAGCAATGCCATTGCGGTCTGCCAGCATAAAAATTCAAGAGGCGGCACGATCGGGTGGTATGTCTGCCGTATTATCAACCCTTATCCGCAGAAAA
This sequence comes from Lentisphaeria bacterium, assembly GCA_017466125.1. GTDB lineage: Bacteria > Verrucomicrobiota > Lentisphaeria > Victivallales > Victivallaceae > Victivallis. The sequence goes on from JAFTUS010000089.1 coordinate 5,851, forward strand.
AAATCACAAGCATGGATATCTATGCCGCCGGTTATGCAAACGGCGATGCTGATTACATCACCCCCAATGGGGCTTTGCCAATCATTGCCGCCATCACGGCAGAAAAGGCTCGTCATAATATCTCTGTACGGCAAAAACGTCCGTGATACCCAGCGGATCATGGTTGCGTACGCTCCTTACAATGGCGTAAAATCTTCCGCCAACAGAGAAGTTGAACTTGCCGCCGGGTTGAAACTTCCCAATGCCGTTGTTGTCAACCAACGTACCAACGGTTCCAGTTTGATAATCTGGAACCGCTGGAACTATCCGCTGATTTGAGTGCCAAAGTCTATCTTGGCAGAGAGCAGGAGCAATTCAAAATACGGGTCATTGTCAAAGATGATATCCATTGGGTTTCAAACAATGGCGGGGATAATATCTGGATGGGCGACTCTATTCAGTTTGCCTTGCAGTTCCCCGGTCAACACGGTCAGTTTGAACTTGGCGGCGGTTTGACCAGAGAGGGTAAAAACACGGTTGCGGTGTGGAGCGTTCCGTATGGTTTCAAGATTGCTGCTGTACGCAAAAGCCTCCAACTTGATGTTGTCCGCAAGGACGGGTTTTGGGTCTATGATTTTTCCATTCCTCTCAAGGATTTGCGCATCAATGCCCAGCGCCTTGCCAACGGCTTCAAGTTCAACTTGCTGGTCAATGACCGGGACGATGCCGAAGGGCGCAAGTGCTTTATCCGTATCGCCCGGGGCATCGGATCCAACCAGACGATGAAATACTCGCCGTTGGTGATTTGTCCGCAGGAATGATTGGATGGTGCAACACAACACGGAACGCCTGTTGAAATCAGTGTTTCACGGGCATGACGGACGATCCCGGTTTTTCCGGTATCAGTGTTACGCCGCCCGTTTTTTTGATAGTAGGAAAGTTCAAAAAATTTGTTATTGTCCTAAATTTTGTGAAAAACATTCTTTTTCACCAATTCGTCCAAAGAAAATCCATTTTCCGCTTGACAAATCGACATTTTCATAGTAATTTTATTACGCATCTGGTTCTTCCTTTTATTTTTTTGTTTGGTTACTAAAAAATAAAGGTCAGATGCACTTTTGTCAAACAACTCATCCCATCACAAAATTTGGGACATTAACAAAAATTTACGGAAAAGAAGTCAAAATGAGAAAATTGTTTTTTTTGAGTGTTACATTTGCATTTTTCACGGCAGCAGCAAATGAGTTACCGGATCATGATACGTTGAAACGGGCGGAAAAACAGCCCGGAAAATTCCGTTTTCAGAAAGGCAATTCATTTGCAGACTGGCAGACAGCCGCCCGTGGAGATTTACTGAAAAAATTGGGCGCAGCGCAAAAACTTGCCGCTCCCCGTTGTGACCTTGCTCCCAAAGTATTGTGGAGCCGTAAAGTCAAAAATGGTACAATCACAAAACTGCATCTGCAAGCAGAAAAAGAGTACACTCTTCCTGTTTATCTCTGTATTCCGGAGGGAAAAGGACCGTTCCCGGTTTGGATTTGCGTGCAGGGCCACGGAACCGGGATGCACGCTTCTATTTCAGTAAAATGGCAGGATGAGAAAACGTTCAAATACGATGGCGGCGACAGAGATTTTGTGCTGCAATGCCTCGACAAAGGATATGCCGCTCTCTGTGTGGAACAACGTGCCATGGGCGAAAAAAGTTGTCACAAAAACCGCCAGCCCGGCTGTCTGCGGCTTGCCGCTCATGCTTTGACGTTTGGAGAAACGCTGATTGGCAACAGAGTCTTTGATGTAGATCGAGCCATTGATTTTATTTACACCAATAAAAATCTGCGCAAGGATCAAATCGGCATTGTCGGTAATTCCGGAGGAGGAACGACAGCAATTTATTCCGGTGCAATTTTGAAACGCCTGACCCATGTTATGCCGTCAAGTTGTTTTTCCTCCTACAAGGAGTCTATTCTGGCGATACGCCACTGCACATGCAACTATTTCCCCGGCATGCTGAATTGGGGTGACATGGGCGATCTTGCCGGACTTTGCGCCCCCAAATATCTGGTTATCGTCAATGGAAAAACAGACCCTATTTTCCCGGTCGGTCCGGCTGAGGAAGAGTTCAAAAGGGCGCAAGCTATTTACAAAGCAGCCGGATTCCCGGAACGTTGCCGTATGGTCATCGGCAACGGCGGACACCGTTTTTACAAAGCAGATGCTTGGCCGGTTATGGACAGCTTTCTGCAAAAACAACCATAACAAATTATTGGTTATTGTCCTGAATTTTGTGAAAAACATTTATAATTACCAATCAGGAGGGTGACAGCGCATTTTTTGAAAAGCGTTTTTGCCGGAAATGAGTTGACGGCGTCGGGATGAAACCGGCGTTGGTGAAAATAATGCTCTTTTTTGGATAAAATTCAGCAGAAAACCTTGATATTCACGGTTGCGGGGGTTATATTTTACAAAACGCATTTTTTTAAACATCTAAGGAGCGTACTATGAATATCGAATGGGATAAGTTGGGTTTTAATTTTTTCCCCGTAAAAAGCAACATCCGTTTCCACTATGAAGACGGTAAATGGGATGACGGCAAACTTTACAATGATTACAATATCACGATGTCCGTCGCCGCCAACTGCATGCATTACGGTCAGGCGATTTTTGAGGGCGGCAAAGCGTTCCGCACTCAGGATGGCAAAGTTCAGATTTTCCGTCCCGATGAAAACGGTAAACGCCTCAATTCTTCCGCAAAACATCTGATGATGCCTGAATTTCCGGTGGACAAATTCGTTGAGGCGGTCAAGACGGTCGTCAAAGACAATGAAGAGTACGTTCCGCCCTACGGCACCGGCGGCGCACTTTATATCCGCCCGGTGATGTTCGGCACTTCCCCGCAGATCGGCGTTGCCGCCAGTCTCACTTATGAACTGGTCATCATGGTCATGCCCGTCGGCGCATACTACAAGAACGGTATCAAACCCGTGGATGCCATGATCGCAGAAGATTACGACCGTGCCGCCCCCAAAGGAACCGGTCACATCAAGGCCGCCGGAAATTATGCCGCCAGTCTGATTTCCAGCGAACAGGCACATTCACGCGGCTGTGCCGTGGCTCTCTTCCTCGACCCCGCCACCCGTACTTATGTGGACGAGTTCGGTACGAGCAACTTTCTTGCCGTTACCAAAGACGGACAGTATGTCACCAGCAAGTCAGATTCCATTCTGCCCTCCATCACCAATAAATCCCTTATTCAGCTGGCGGAAGATTTGGGCATGAACCCCGTCCGCCGTCCGGTGCGCAAGGATGAACTCAAGGATTTCGCCGAAGTCGCCGCCTGCGGTACCGCCGTGGTACTGACTCCTGTCGGACGTATTTTTGACGGTGACGAAGTCATCGATTACGGTCTGACGGAGATCGGTCCTCAAATGAAACGGCTTTATGATGAAATGACCGGTATCCAGTCCGGCCGTATTCCCGACCGTCACAACTGGCTGGTGACTGTGGAGTAAGAGCAAATGGAAATTTTCAAAACAGCGGCGGAACTTCAGAAGTTCGCGCTTGATGCAAAACGTTCCGGCAAGATCATCGGGCTTGTTCCGACCATGGGGTATCTCCATGCCGGACACGCTTCGCTGATCGACATTGCCCGCAAAAAAGCGGACATCGTCATCGTTTCCATTTTCGTTAATCCGACCCAGTTCGGGCCGACGGAGGATCTGGACAAATATCCCCGTGATTTTGAACACGATCTGGAACTTTGCACGCAGCACGGTGCCGATGTGATCTACGCTCCCGCTCCCGATGCGATGTACGAAGCCGATGCTTCGACATGGGTGGAAGAGGTCAAATTGAGCAAGGTGCTTTGCGGCGTCAGCCGTCCGATCCATTTTCGCGGAGTGACGACTGTTGTGGCTAAACTTTTCAATTTGACACTGCCGGATATTGCGGTGTTCGGCGAAAAGGATGCCCAGCAGCTGCTCGTCATCAAGCGCATGGTGCGGGATTTGAATTTCCCCGTCGAGATCATCGCTGCCCCGCTGGTGCGGCAGAATGACGGTCTTGCGCTTTCCAGCCGCAACCGTTATCTCTCTGAAACAGAAAAGAGCAACGCTCTGGTGCTTTCGCAGAGTCTCTATGCGGCACGGGGGGCGATCGAATCCCACGGCCTTGAAGGAGTTGACCTCATCATCGAGGCGATGAAAGAAAAAATTACTGCGGCAGGCGGACGGGTGGACTATGTGGAAGCCCTCGACACTGCCAATCTTGAGCCGCCGACAGCGGAAACCAAAGAAGTTCTGTTGGCTCTCGCCGTATTTTTCGGCACGACCCGGCTCATCGACAATCAGATCATTCAGGTGAAATAAATGAAAAAAATCATTTTCGGTTCAGCAAATTACGAAGCGGAACTTGCCGCCCTTTACGACCGTCCCGGTTATCCTCCGGAAATCGAAGAGCAGGCTGCCGCTATTATCGCAGAAGTCAGAAAAAACGGCGACGCCGCTCTGGTGCAGTTTGCCGAAAAATTCGATCACGTGCATCTTGAACCCGAAATGTTCCAAGTGACGGACAATGAGATCGCTGAAGCCGAAAAATCCCTTTCTGCGCATGAAAAGAAATGTATCAACACTGCGCTGAAACAGGTTCGGGCGTTTGCAAAAATGACTGTTCCGAAAGGGTGGAAGAAAACCGTCCGCCCCGGTGTGGTGCTGGGCGAGAAGTTTGAACCGCTCGACCGGGTCGGCGTTTACATTCCCGGAGGAACGGCTCCGCTGGTTTCTACGGTGATCCATACCGCCGGGATCGCTTCTGCTGCCGGGGTGAAAGAGATCGCCGCCGTCACTCCCGCCAACCGGGAGGGAAAAGTTCATCCCGCAGTTCTCTACGCGATGAAAAAGGCGGGCGTCACTGAAATTTACCGCCTCGGCGGAGTTTACGGTGTGGCGGCTCTGGCTCTGGGGACTGCCACTGTCCCGAAAGTGGAAAAAATCGTCGGCCCCGGCAATGCGTATGTGACTGCCGCCAAGAAACTTCTTTACGGCAATGTTGCGATCGACATGGTTGCGGGACCGTCCGAGATCCTTGTGATCGCCGACAAAGATGCCAACCCCGCTTTTGTTGCGGCGGATATGCTCAGTCAGGCGGAACACGGTTCCGGCTTTGAACAGGCGGTCATGGTGACGGACGATGAAAGTATGGTCGCAAAAGTTCAGGCGGAATTCGCCCGTCAGAAAGCGGCTCTTCCCCGGATCGCCTCGGTGGAGCGGGTGGAAGAAAAAGGCGTTTTTTACATCGTTGTTCCTGATATGGATATTGCGGCGCAGGTCGCATCCAAATATGCTCCGGAACACCTTGAGATCCAGACGGCTGAACCCGATAAAGTGGCGAAAAAGATCACTGCTGCGGGGGCGATGTTTCTCGGAGCGTGGACGCCCGAACCGATCGGTGATTTCTGCGCCGGTCCTTCACACGTGCTGCCTACTGCCTCCAGTGCCCGTTACTTCAACGGGTTGGATACGCACGGATTTTTCCGCCGTTCCAGTATTGTAAAGTATTCTGAAGCGGCTCTGAAACGCGAAGTTGCCGTGGTGGAATGTTTCGGCAAAATGGAAGGGCTCGATGCCCACGGACGTTCCGGTACGATCCGGGTCAAGGAGATTTGAGGATGAAAAATTATTTCAATCCCGAAATTGCCGCTATGGCGGGGTATGTACCGGGCGAACAGCCGAAAATCGCCAATCTTATTAAACTCAACACCAATGAAAATCCCTATCCTCCGTCGCCCAAAGTGGTGGAGGCTATGGCGAAGTTTGATTACGCCCGTCTGCGCCGTTATCCCGACCCCATGTTTGACGCATTGCGTGATGCTGTGGCAAAGAAAAACGGTGTAAAACGTGAGAATGTGGTTTGCGGCAATGGTTCTGATGATATTCTGACCATGACTTTCCGGGCTTTTACCTCTCCGGAAAATCCGCTGGCATGTTTGTGGCCGACCTATTCGCTCTACAATATCCTCGCTCAAATGCAGGGCGCACAAGTGAAGCACGTTCTGCTGGACAAGGAGACGTTTGCTTTCCCCGAAAATGCACTGGAACAGGCAAAAGGAGCCAATCTTTTCATTATCACCCGCCCCAATGCTCCGACCGGAAATACGGTGGAAAAATCCGTTGTCCGTGAGATTTGCGCCAAGTTTGACGGTGTTGTGATGTTCGATGAGGCTTACGCTGATTTTGCTGATGACAACTGTATGGATCTGGCAAAGGAGTTCGATAATGTTCTGGTCAGCCGAACCTTTTCCAAGAGTTATTCGCTTGCGGGTATCCGCATGGGGTATGCTGTCGGACATGCTGATTTGATCGACGGTCTGCTGAAACTCAAGGACTCCTACAATGTGGATATGATCGACCAGGTGGTTTCGCTGGCGGCTTACGAAGATGAAGCCTATCTGTTGGAAAACTGCACAAAAGTAAAACAGTTCCGTGCTGAAATGACCGATGCACTCCGTAAAATCGGTTTTTCTGTAATTGATTCACAGGCGAACTTTCTCTTTGCGGCGCCGCCGGATCATGACGGGGAAGGTTTCTTCAAGTTTCTGCGTGAAAATGCGGTACTGGTGCGTTACTTCAAAGGGGATGTTACCGGAAAATACGTCCGTATCACACTGGGAACGCCCGAAGAAAACGCCCGTGTGCTGGAATTGGCACAACAGCGGTACGGAAAATAATCATGCGGCATTGGTTGACGGTTCTGTTTGCGGCGGCGGTGCTTCCGTTATCCGGATTTACCCTGCTGGACGGAACGGTGGATGGCTCCATGCCGCTCCGCCGTCAGGCGGTTGCGCTTGCTTTGAAAAACGGGCGGAAAATTTCGGTAAGGAAAGTTTCTGCTGCCGAAGCGGTTGCCGCTTTGAAACAGAAAAAGGCGACCGCTGTTGTGCTGGAAAGTCAGGATATTCCAAAGGATTTTCCTTTTGAGAAACATCCCTTTGCGGTGCTTGCTGCCGCAGTTTATGTAAATGCCAATAACACCTGCACGAACTTGAGCCGTCAGGAACTCGTTGAATTGCTTACATCACCGCGCCCCTCGTGGAAGAGTATTACGGGAAACCGCGTGGATATCCATATTTACGGACTTTCTCCGAAAGCGCAAGGGTACGGAGTTTTCAGCCGTCTGCTGAAAAAGGAGATGCAAATCAAGAGCCCGGTTTACCGCACCGGTTCCACCAATAACGTGATCCAACTATGCGGCGGCAATCCGGTTGCGCTGGGAATAGCCCTTTTTTCGCCCGAAGGCAATGAAATGAGCCGCCCGATCGCCATCGACGGGATCGCGCCGACCTTTGAAAATCTGGGGCAGGGGAGATACCCGCTGATGACGACCCACGTACTTGTCTGCCCGAAAGAAAACCTCCCCGAAATAAAAGAATTGCTCGACAGCCTGAAAACGCCCGCCTTTCTCGAACTTCTGGATCAATCAGAAATGCTGCCCCTTTGAGGAGTTTTCAGGAAAGGATTTGCGGGGAAAAAACCTTTTTGAAAAAAGGTTCTTTTCCCCGCACCCCATTTTCCAAAAACTTTCGCAGGAATTGCTTTTATTGTGCCAATAAAAACAATTCCAACTCCGTCAGTGTCGGTATATTACGTCTGAGAATGTTATTCATAGATGACATTTGTTTTGAAGAATATGGACAATAATTCATCCAATGCTTCAAAACCGGCTTGACAAAATTTTGGGGTTGATTCGTCAGCAAGCACTTTTTCTCCATGAAAAAGATTGCATCGCACACAATAGATAATTTGCAAAAGGGCAATTTTTCTTTCAAGGGGGTCTTTGTTTTTATCATTGGCGGTCTCAAAGTTTATCTTAGTATAAATTTCTCGTCGTTGGACTCTATGTATTTCCCGTTCTGTCAAACTTTTAAAGTAGTTTTTGTCAAAAACATTCCATCGTCTCAAATCTTCTTTATGTGAATTACAGAAACTCTTTATTTGCACATATTCTTTATCTGAAGTAGACTCTCCGTACAAACAATTAAACGCAACCCAAGTAGCAAAAAATGCAAAAATCGGCCCATCGGGGATGGTATCACTTTTAGCTAAACCATACCATTCTTTTGCCAATATCCAATTTTTCTGAAGACACATAAATCACCCACTTATATTCTATGTCTATCACGATTTACTCCTTATCCATAAATGAAATCAACAGTGAGTTGTATCTGAAAGTTACGGTCAATAGTAGTCCATGTTTCCTGTGAGTAACAATAGACATTGAGAGTAATATATTGACGCTCTTCAAATGTAGCAAGAGATTCTATCTCATCTTTGAGATTCTCTAAAGCAGTATCTAGTTTACTCATGGTCTTGTGTGTGAGACTCATTTGATCTCTATATAACCTAGTTTGATTAAGTGTTATTTCAAATCTGAGAATTGTTTGTAAACATTTTTCATCGTCCTGAACACGTTTCACTATTCTACGGATCTCACGTTCTACTTGAGACCATGTAATATCACTTTTACCAAAAACATCAGACATATAAATTATCCTTTCATTATTAATTCAGACAGAAGTTCATCTTTACTCATTTGTTTACCTGTCAGAACTTCATTGGTTTCTTTTGCTTTTCGATCAAGAACTTTAATTATCTTCTCATCTAATGTGTTAGGAACAATAAGATTATAACAGAAGTACGCATCAAATGTACTGTTCTTACGTCTGACACGTCCCTTTGCCTGTTCCCATTCTGCGTGAGAATAAAGTGCTTCTACCATGATAGCAGTTGATGTGACTTTATTTAAACCATCAACTCCTGTTCCGGCAGAAAGACTATTACCTAAAAAGAACTTGATATTCTTGTCATTAATAAATCTTTTTACTGCATCATCTTTTTCTGTTGTTGACATTCCTCCATAAAAGATTACTGATTTATCTACTCCTAATTCATATGCTAATGCTTCCAAAACATCTCTATGATAAGCGAAGATAACTAACTTCTCTTGATTGCTGTTCTCTAAATGCTCCCTAATCCATTCCGCAGCACTATTGATTTTTGCAATCCCAAGTTCTTTTCTCGCTTTAGCAAGATTTTGTTCTGCATTGAATTTCTCTTCTCTTGTATTCATTTTAGAATTCATGAATATGCGTTCAGCAGTTCTGTAGTCATTAAGATTATCAACTTCAATCGGGACTACAATATTTTGCATCTCTGCAATATTTTCAAATACTTCCTTTTCTGACACTCTGAAGAAGTGATTTAATATGATGTTATTCAATTCATCTACATTACATGGATCACCTGGAATTTGTTTCTTTGTCTTGAATAATCCACGCTGTATCGTTATTGTCTTCGGTGTTGTATAACGCTTAAGAAACTTCGAGTAAGAATTAAACGTGTCAGGATTTATTAAATGCAACTGATTGTACAAGTCACCAACATCGTTTGTTATTGGCGTTCCTGTGAGAAGCAATCTATGTTGAATTCTATCAGTAATTACATTCAATGCTTTCGTTCTCTCTGCGGATGGGTTCTTAACTTTATGTGACTCATCACAGACAACAAGATTGAATTTATATTTGCACAATTCTATTTGCCATCGTTTAAGAATATCATAATTGATAATGACAAAATCAGCATTATGAAAACTACTGGATAAATTTGAGTTGGCATTTATAAGACTGATCTTGTCATCAGGAAAGTATTTCTGTAATTCATATTGCCACTGAAGTTTTAGTGAACTCGGACAACAGATCAAAACTGGTTTTAATGCGGGATATTTAAGAATTAAATGAATAGTAATCAAGGTCTTGCCGCCGCCGGGTGTAATGTAAATCAAGGCTTTCCCGCGTTTTTGGGCAACAAAATCAATTGCTTTTTTTTGATAACGGTAAAGGTTATCGTATGGTATAATATTCATTTTATCTGGCAATATGTTTAAATCTTATTGTACTCTTCTGATATATTATTGAATTTTACAAAAATCAAGTATTTTTGAAAAATCGTTTTTGCGCATAATTATTCCCTATTACATATTTTACACCAAGAGCCTGCTGTAACCATGCAAGAGAACGTCCGATAAGTTGTTCGGTTCATAGAGCATTTGCTGAAATATAACGGTTGTCAATTAGCCCGGCGGAATGATGATATTTTCAGCATCCCGCACGCTGTAAATATACAGCCAGATATAAAAAATACAAGAGAAAATATTATTTTTTTCAAAATTTCTCTGAATTCTGAATTGCAAAAAATGCGATTGTTGTTACGCAACTGCGCATTGATAACATGTGTAAAATATGATAAAATCTTATTCTTTGCCGTCAGCAGAAGTTGATGATCGAGCCGCAGCCGTAGTAGGCTCCGCCGACAACGATTTGTTTGATGCCGGGGGCAAATTCTCCGTAGTAGTCGTTGTGGCAGTGGACATGACCGGAAATGATGGCTTTCGGCAGCGGTTCTTTGCGGAGTTTTTCCATAAATGCCTGCTCCTGATGGTATTCTGCTATTTTTTCAGCAGGAAATCCTCGGGAGAATTCATCCGGCAAACCGTAAAAATCAAGCGGCTTTTTCCAGTTTTCTGATTCCGCTCCGAAGCGGAACAACTCTTCTGTGTAGGGGGGGACATGGACGAGCAGAACGACCGGAAAACCTTTTTTGACGGCTTCATCAAATTGAACTTCATACTCTTTGGCAAAAGTTTCCATGGCGATAAAGTTGATGCCGTTGATCACGCGCGAGTCGAAGTTGATGTTGTTCTTTTTGAATACCTGCGGAACAAGACGGCGTCCCTCCTGATATTCCATATCGGTCTGGGGAGCCGCTCCGGAATAATGGGTGTATTCGTGGTTGCCCGCTGCCATAAAATAATCCACTCCGGATAGTTCCAGCAGTCTTTCGGTCATCTCCATATTTTTAGGCGAGACGAAATCCAACAGGTCTCCGGCATGAAGCAGCAGACAATCATTTTTTTTCGCATAGAGCAGGGCATCGAGAAAATAGACTTCGTTGCGCCCGACATTGGTATAGACATATTTCCCGTAACGATCCAGAGCCACATCATATTTGGTCTGATTATCTCTGCCGTCGGAAAACAGCAAATGAGTATCGGCTATTGCAAGTGCTTTAAAAGGTTCGGTTGCTCCTATCGCAAGTTCGCAGGACGTAGGGCGGAATACTGATGCAGACATTCTTTCTTCTCCGTTTGTTGGTTCTCTATATGATTTCCTAATATAACTTTATTCTTTTTTTTGTCAAGAATGGAAGAGGAAAAAGGTTCAGATTTCAACAGAAAATCTTTTGCCGCTATTTAAAAACGGAAGATAGTTTTGATTTTTTTCATTTTTTTCTTGACAAAAGAAAAAAGGTGGCGTATATTAATTTTAGAAAATACCAGCATAAACCAGTATAATAGGTGGGTAATGAAACGTGATGTTACTCTTTATCAACAAGTTGCGATGATTTTTGAAAAGAAGATAAGAGAAGGTGAACTTCCTCCGGGCAGCAAACTTCCTTCTACCGCAGAACTCGCAAAGCAATTCGGCGTCAATCCGGAGACCATTCAACTCGGTTTGAAACTTCTGATTGATCAGGGGTTGATAACCCGCGCTCCGAAAAGGGGTACTTTTGTGAAAGAAAAACTGCTCCATAAAACACTGGGGCTGATTTTTCCGGATAACTTTTATCTGGATACCGAAGCGGCAGTGTTCCCTGTTATCGTTTCCAAACTCGCTCAATATGCCGCCAGAGCCGGCTGGCAGAGCCGGTATTTCATTATCAACAATGATGAAAAAACAGATTTGGCGTTTTATGAACTGCGCAAGGCGATCGAAGCAAATGAACTCGGCGGCATCGCCGAAGTCACTTACCACAATTCGGCGATTCACAGTTATTTGAGAACCGATTGCCGCGTGCCGCGGGTCTCTTTAACTCCGGTTGACTATACCCAGATGCTGGTTTGCGGTTTGGAGCAGCTCGAAAGACGGGGCTGCCGTAAAATCGATGTTCTTTTTGGCCATGGTGACGAACCGGGTGATTATGAGAGAGCAAAAGAGCGTTGTGAAAACGGAATTGAAAAGTATTTGACAAAGTGTCCTGATACCCGGATGTTTATTCAGCCCCGGCTGATACACGCGCACTATAATAACGGATATCGCTATATCAAGGAAAAATGGAGCAAACCCGCCGGACGGCCGGATGGGTTGCTGGTGATCAGTGACGTTGTGTTCAAAGGTGCCTGGTACGCGATCATGGAACTGGGTATTAAAATACCCGAAGAACTTGCTCTGGTGGCACATACCAACAAAGGTTTGCGCCCGATGATGCACATTCCGCTTACTGCGCTTGAAGTCGATCCTGATGAGATCGCCCGGACGTCGATCGATACTTTTTTAGCCCGGCTCGAAGGAAAAAAGCCGAGAGCGCAGAAAGTGAAAGCGAAATTGATAAAAGGTGTTACCTGTTAAAACATAAAAAAGGAGCGTATGAAAATGGTTATCCCGCAGGCGGGCTTCTATCCGTTTTGGTTCTGGAACGGCGTTCAGGAAGAAAAAGAGATATGCCGCCAATTAGCAGAAATCGCCGATTCCGGGTGCAAAGGCGTTGTACTTCATGCCCGGGTCGGCAATCAGATCGACTATCTGTCCGGAAGATGGTTTGAATTAGTGGAGTGTGCTTGCGCTGAATGTGCCAAACTTCAGTTGAAAGTCTGGATCTATGATGAAGAGGATTACCCCAGCGGAAACGCCGGACATAAAATTCAGGCAATGCGTCCCGATTTGAAACAGAAATGCTGGAAATGGAAAGAGCAAAACGGCAAACTTGAATTTTTTATCGAAGAGTGTGACCGCCATGTGGATACGCTGCATCCGGATACCGTCAAAGAGTTTATAACGTTGACCCATGAAGAGTATAAAAAGCACATAGGACACTATTTCGGCAACACCGTTGAGGCAGTTTATACGGATGACGAAAGTTTTCTGATTGCTCCGACTTACGGCATCGTCTGGTCGGAAACGCTGGAAAAGGAATTTCAGAAGGTGTATGGAAAAACCACAGAAGAGATCCTGCCCGCCATGGTAAAGGATTTGCCGGAAAGTGCCGAAGTCCGGAAAACGTATTACCGGACGGCGCAAAAACTGTTTCTGGAAAATTTTATCCGTCCGCAGCAGCAGTGGTGCCGTGAAAACGGTCTTATATACACGGGACATCTCAGCGGAGATGAAGGCCCCCGCAGTTTGAGCATCAAGAATTTCTGCAGTGCAGAACCCTATTATAAGCAGGAAGATATTCCGGCTGTGGATGATTTTCTGCTCGACATGGGGGATCTGGGCTATCTGCGCCGTCCTTATTCCACGCGGGAGGTGCGGCTGAATAAATGTTTCCAAAAATCCAAAAACAGTCATCCGCTGTATACTTATAAATTGGCGGCATCCGTCGCCAACCGTTCCGGGGTAAATCAGGTTTCCGCCGAAATCTGGGCGTTTCTCGGGTGGAACATGCCGCCGGAATTTCTGGAAGGACAAACGCTTTTTGCAATCGGTATGGGACAGACGCTGTTGACTCCCCACGCATTCTATTACACATTGGAGGGAAAGGCCAAGCAGGATTGTCCGCCAAGTTATTTTATTCAGCAGCCCTACTGGAATATGCTGAAAAAGAAGATGCCCGTCTGGTCGCGTCTGGCTGAAAAAACAGCCTCTTCCAAAGCCGTTGCCGATACTGTGCTTGTAATTCCGGAAAAGTTTCTGGAACTGCATGACGGAAAAAGCATTTCCGGCGATCAAGATACCGCTCTTGACCGTGCTGATCGTGAATTTCAGCAACTGGTGCTTGAACTGATGCGCCGTCATATCGGATTTGATCTTATCGAAGAAAAAGAACTCGCCTCCGGTTTCGGAAAAATGGAGTATAAAAATATCATTCATGCTGATTTTACGGAGTTCGACAAACTTTCTCCCTTGTGGAAAATGGATGACTCTGAAGAGATCCTGATCCAGTGCCGCTGTGACAGCGATGGAAAGTGCTGGTATTTTATCCAAAACCTTTCCGGAAAAGAGTGGAAGCCTTCGGCGAAATTCCCGGAGGGGATGAGCGTCCTTTACGACCCCTTGCGGGAGCGTGCGGTTTTCCGCGGAGAGCGTTTCCCCGAACGTTTTGTTTTGCCGCACGGCGGCGTACTGCTCCTGCTGCCTGAATATCAGGGCAGGGAGGTCGCTTTTGAAAAATCGGAATTCTATGAACCGTCAGAAAAATACACTCCTGATGCTCCCGGTTTGCGGAAAGGACCGTGCGGAGAATATGAGTATTCACTTGATTTCAACGGGGTTTATTCCGTTTTGGAGATTTCGGCACTGAATGGCGTTATGGAAATTTCCGTCAATCATGCCCCCGCACAAGTCCTCTGGGGCAGCGGGCGTATTTCCATTGCGGAATGGTGCCGGGAGGGAGAAAATCATTTACAGATCCGTTTTGCCAATTCCGCCGGATTGCGTTACGGCGACCCGGAACAGGTCTTTGGCATACGTTCAATTTATCTTACAAAATAAAATCACCCGTTAACTCATCATAAAACAAGGAGAGGTTCATCAAAAAAATAAAAAACAACGGTTCCGCAGATTTTCTTCAACAACTAATTCAGGAAAAACAAAATGAAAAACAAAAAATTTACTCTTATCGAACTTCTTGTCGTAATCGCAATAATTGCAATCCTCGCCGCTATGCTGCTGCCTGCCTTGAATAAGGCTCGCGCCAAGGCGCGTGAGGCATCCTGTGCGAATAATCAGAAACAGATCGGCACGGCTTTTGCTTTTTACATGGATGACTTCAACAACTTCCTTATTCAGCGCGGCGAAAAAGGTCAGAATACCTGGAGCGTTCATGCTGGTGAAAATTCCGCATGGCCCTGCTTTATCTTTTCTGCGGGGAAACGGGCTAATTCGACGGACGGACATTTCAATCTCCGCAACACGCTCGGATATGTTGGTGATGCCGTAGCCTATTGTCCGGAAGATACTTACACTATGGCTGAAACCGGCGGCAATCTTTTTCACTCCATCGGCGGTTACGGACAGCTCCGGATGGATAATACCGGCTATCTCGGGCGCGTTACTCAAACCGGAGCCTATCGGGTCGATGGTACGCAGGATGGACTTTTTATCAAAATGGCAGCGGTGAAATCCCCTTCCAATACGATCATGCTGGCTGATAACGGCAATAAAACCGACAAACAGTCCCGGCCGCTTTTCGGCTGTTCTTCCACAGACGGCACGCTGATTACCCGGATGCACGCTGACCGTGCCATTACATTATTGATGGATCTGCACGTTCAGGCGTTGGGCCGTGTCGAAATCGGTGAAACCACCAATGCGCTGCAGTTCCAGTTGGATGCCGCTTTCTTACCCAGCAACCTCTGATTTTTGAGCAGGAATATCAATATGAATAAAGTTTATTTTCTTTTAAGCCTGATCGTTTGCGCTTTGAGTATGACGGTTTGCGGAGCCGGTACTTTCCGGTTGGACAGCCAAAACGGGGTTGCGGTTTTTGACAGCAGGAACGCCTCTCTGCTTCGTCTTGAAACCTCAAACGGGACGATCCCCTTCAAATCATTGCAGGGAATATGGAGTCTTACTTTTGCCGACGGCAAAACCATATCTGCCGCAAACTTCACGCCGGAACAGATCAAAGTTTCCGGTGATGCAAAACGCAAAGAATATCTTTTTGAAAACGGTGATGTAAAGGTGCTTCTTTCCGTTGCTGCCCGGAACGGTTTTCTGGATCTTCAGGCGGAAGTGACTGCCAAAACGAAAAACATCAAAGAGTTTTCCCTGCCGGGGAAAGTCGTGTTTCAGTCCGCTGATGTCAAAGGGATCGTAACGCAGGCAACCTGGCCCCGCAACGTCGGAATGAAGTTGAACCGTGCATTCTTTGAAAGCCGTGCCGCAAAAGATGATATCCGCTGGAAACGCGGTTCCGTTATCGGCGGCGGACTTTATGCCGCTGTTTTTGACGGGCGTCCGCCGCGCAATCTTTTCCCCAGCCGGAAACTTTCTGCCCCTCAAATCACCTCTGCGGGGCAGGAGTGGCTCGGAAAAGAACTCGCAGGAAAACTGGCGGCAAGAAAAGTTTTTGCCACCCGTCCTTTCAACAAAGATCAGGCGAAAATCGTATTGGCTGATACTGCTGACGGTGTTTTTCTGGGCGGTATGCAGTACAATTCCAAAGGATACTGCTTCCGTGTCGGCGGGTTTTATCAGGATAAAGACAAAGCCCTCCGCCGCGAAATAACCATTCGGCTCGCACAGGAAGCCGCCCGGAAAAACGGCCGCAATAAGATTGCCGTTGTCGCATTCCCGATGATCGAGTTCTGGGATAAAGACGATATCGACGCCACGATCCGGCTGCTCAAGCTCCGGAAGATCCCTTATGAGGTGATCTCAACTCCGACGGCTCTCGTTAAAATGCTCGCCGAAAATAAAATCGGCGGTGCCATCAACTGCAACGGCGAACATTGTCCCATGCCGGCAAATATGCCTTACCGGGAGTTTGCCAAACGTCTGCGGAGTTTTATGTCTGCGGGCGGCAGTTGGATCGAATATTACGGATACAGTTTCCATTACCGCTTGGCTCCTGATGAATATTTGAGTTTCAAAAGCACTGTTCCCTGTGCCGCGGCAGATCTCTTTGTCTTTGAAATGACAACTGGAAAGTTTTCTGTTTACAGTGTGCAGAAGTTGGCAACCAAACCGAATTGGGATGTTACAGATATTTACGTTCCGTCCCGCCACACCTTCAGCGGTTCAAAAGACGGCGGTGTTTTTGAACATACTTTTTTGAGTTACATCCGCAAAGGACAAAAAGTAAAATTACCCGTAGTGCGGATTCGGTATGGAACAAATGCTCTTGAGGCGGCAAATGCTTTCTGTACCGATAATGAAGCCGTAAAAACATTGGAAGAGAAATTACCCGGCAGTAAATTCCAGCGTTTTGCCAATGCCGTCATCTACAAAACTTCACCGGCAACAGTTGCAGACGGAATCCGCCATTGCAAATTACTGCCGCCTGGCGGTTTTATTCACTTCTCCAATTTTATGAAACATGGTTTTGATATCGGACTGCCGGAAACCTTTCCGCCGAACCCGAAATTCGGCACTCCGGCTGAATTCCGGAAAATGGTCGATCACATGCGGGAAAAGGGATTCCTTTTTATGCCCTACATCAACAATACCTGGTGGGGAACCTATCCGGTCAAAAGCGACTACTTCAAAAAACACGGGGAAGGTGCTTTGCTCCGGACGGAGAAAAATACTTTATGGTTTGAAAAATATGGCAACAAGCACGGTTTTGCAATTACCATGTGGCATCCGGATGTACGGAAAGCAAACCGGCTCATTACCGATGCTCTGGTCAATGATTATCCTGCTGACCTTATTTTTCAGGATCAGATCGGCGGACGCGGCAGTATGCTGGACTTCAATCCCGCATCACCTGTGCCTTATGCCTATGCTCAAGGAATGATAAATACTGTACGCGAAGATGCTGCCCGCGCTCCGCTTGCCTGCGAAGACGGCTGGTACGGGGTGATGGACAATATGGTCATGTTCTGCGGAGCCAGTTTCGGACTGACAGAACCCCGCGCAAGCAGCGCATGGGAATTTATTTATGAACGTTGGCCAAAAGATACCTTCCAACTCTATTCGCTCCTTGGTGCTATCGCTCATGACAAGGTGATTTTATCGCATCATAATCTCGGTGGTTATGTTCATAATTCCCGACAGTTGGCATTGACTCTCGGGTTGGGATATACCCTTATTCTGCGTGCAAATCTCGAGATAAACGGCAAAGAACGGGAGTTGTTGGAACCGCCTTTCCTCGAATATGCAAAGTTTGCAGATGCTTTGCAGCGGAATATCGTTTCCGCCTACATCGGAAAACCGCAGAAATCCTTTGAACACCAGTGGAGCAAAGACGATGTCGGCGTGATCCGTGCGAAATACGGCGATGTGACGGTCATTTCCAATATGGATAAATCTCCGTTGGAGTGCGAATACGGCACGGTTGCCCCGCATTGTTTCTATGCGGCAACGCCCGATGCTGTTGCCGGTTATCCTGCTGCTTATCCGGGGAGTGCATTCATTGCACGCCGGGATAAGGTCTGGCTTTTCTGCAAAAACGGAACAGAGATGGAATTTCCGCTGCTCGACCCCGCTGTGACCAAAGCGGTCTGCAAAAACGGAGAGGTCATTCCGTTGGAGCGCAACGGCAAGAATGTCAAGATCCGTCTGAAAGCGGGGGATGCTTCTTATAATCGCTTCATCGAACTGAAACTGATAAAATGAAGACCCTGTTATTCAGTCTTGTCGTTCTCGTGCTGGGGGGCATTGCCGGGTGTGCAAGCCCGGAACCTCCCCGGCTGGAGGTCCCGTATCGGGCAAATCTGCCGCTGCTCGATGGAACGCTGCGTTTGAATGAGTGGCAGGATGCCGGAAAAATCTCCCGTTTTCATGCTCCGTCAAACCGGGTGGAGGATGCCCGCTGGGCGGCTGTGCCGACACAGGTTTTTGTCTGCTGGAACGAAAGCGGATTGGCGGTGCTGTTTCTCTGCCGCGATCCGCTGTTGACGGTAAAACCGGCGTATCGGGATCATCCGAAACTGTACGAACAGGATGTTTGCGAAATCTTCATCGACCCGCATGGCAAACTGCAAAGTTACTGGGAGTTGCAGTTGAATACACAAAACATCCTGTTCGACCAGAAAATCACGCTGGGAGAAAATCCGGTCTGGGGGAGTGACGGACGCCTCACGGATGACTTTATGAAGTCATGCAAGCGGGAAGCGGCTCTCGATTTGAAAGGCATCCGGCACTGTACCGGGCCCCTGTATGAAAACGGCAGAAAAACCGGCTGGTTCGCCCAATGGTTTTTGCCGGGTATCTCTTTGTACGGCAACGATTTTTCAGCAGGACAAATTCTGCGGGCGCAATTCTGCCGCTACGACTACGGTACGGACCCGGAAAATCCGGAGCAGATCTTCAGCTATTGGTCCCGCGGAGTGCTGAATGGCTGTCCGCATACGATGCCCCGGCAAAAAGGGTTTCTGGTTTTACAGAAAAATGATCCGGACTGATAAAAGGTGTTACCTGTTGAGAAATAAAGGAACAGGAGGTGTATAATGTAACAAAAGAGTTTAATTATTCTACGTATTTTTATAAAAAGTTATGTGAAAGGTAAAAAAATGAAACAAAAATTCACCCTCATTGAGCTTTGGGGCGTCAGCACTTGAGTTTCTCCGTAACTTCGCATAATATTGATTATGTTACGCTGTTTGAGGCTGTTTCTTTTCATAATTTTTTCTTTCCTTGTTACTTTCTTTTTATTTTGAGGGTGATTTTTTCATTCTGGGTTCACATA
>JAFTUS010000090.1 GCA_017466125.1 Lentisphaeria bacterium
CGCTACGCTCTTTTTTCGAGGCATCGCTCCCGGCGAGTAGTATTGCCTCATGTGAGGCAATATCGACGCTGCGCTTGTACTTTCGCCGCCATTTTAAGGCGGCGACCTGCGTTCCGTCTCCGTCTTCGTAAAACTACGCCGCGACAAGGCTGGATCACGTTCGGGTGTCAGCGAACCCGACGTTCGGGCCGAGGCCGACGTTCGGCCGCTGCGCGCGGATTTCTTTATTTGAGGTTTTCCAGTTTCTTCTGGAATTCCGGCAGATTTTCGGCGAGTTTCTGTTCATTCCAACTGCTGAGTTTCAAACTGAGTTCGCGGTCGAAAGCCGCCAGTTTTTTTCCGAGCGGAGTCCGGGCAATACGGATCAGTTCGCGGAGTTCGTCTGCCGTGAACTTTTCAGCGTACAACGTTATCAAAGCCTGTTTATGGACTTCAAACGAAAGGGATCTGCGGCAGTATTCCAATACCGCCATGCGGCAGGGGATAAGGGCGGGGTTGGCTTGTATCTGTTTTTCGACCATGCCGTTTATCGTACTGTCCAGCAGTTCCGGTGTACCTTTTGCCACAAGATACTCTTCCGCCAGTTTCTCTTTTTCTCCCGCAGAACAAACACAGACACACAGGCATACGGCAAGAATGAAAAAGGTCCTCATTTTTTCTTCTTTTCCTCTTTGTTCAGGCGGATGCCGTACTCTTCGATAACGATTTTGCGTTCTTTGTAAAGCATTCCGATCACCTGTTTGAAAACACGTTTGCTGAAACTGAAATACTCCTGTATTTTAGCGGCATCGCATTTGGAACTCAAGGGAAGATAGCCGCCGGCATCTTCCAGCGCATCCAGCACGGTCGCCTTGAAGTCCCGCACTCCCTCGATGCCGTCCGGCCGCAGGCGGATATCCAGTTGATTTGTCTCCACACGGATATTGTGGACAAATCCCTCCAACTCCTGTCCGGCAGTCAACGGCTGGTACAGTTCGTTGCTGTAAATCAGCCCGGTATATTTTTCATCGACGATCACCCGCCAGCCGAGCCGTGCGGGTTCCCAGACTTTCAGACGGACTTTCTGATTGATCTCCAATTCAGAAACATCGCCCTTGAAAAAGTGCATCAACCGCCGGGAAGCCACGATGCGGCGGGTCACAGGATCGACATAGATATAAACCAGATAAGAGTGATTGACTTTCATCCGTTCGGGCTGTTCACGGTAGGGAACGAGCAGATCTTTATCCAGCCCCCAATCGAGAAATGCTCCGATGCGGTTTACATCTTTGACCCGCAAAAGAGCCAGTTCGCCGACTTGTGCTTTCGGCACTTGAGGTGTGGCGACCCAGCGGTCTTCGGAGTCCAGATAGAGGAAAACATCCAGTTTATCCCCCTCTTTCAACTCTCCTTTGTAGAGTTTGCGCGGCAGCAGTACATTTTTCCGTACATTCTGACCGTCATAAAGATACCAGCCGAAATCGACCGTTTTCTGAACGGTCAGCGAATTTATTTTACCGAGATGCAGCATTGATATTTCTTCCTTCTATATAAAGTGAGCCGAGCGTTCCCCCGGTCCGTTCTGCAATAACAGGACATTTGATACGCAAGAGATGAAAAATCGGACGGTCCAACTCGCAGAGCGTCTCGTAATTGCCCTGCCCTTTGGCGATGATAAGATCGAATTTCCGCAAGGCTTGCAGAAACTTCGGACTGCTGTTGCGCAGCGACACCCCCGGAGCCATATCGCCGGTGTGAATGAGCGGAAATCCACCGTATCCCGACGCCTCCGCCTCCTGCGGCGTCATGTCGTTCAGAATGGCTTCGCCCCGTACTCCGATGGTGATTTTTTCCTTATAATTTCCGATCAGCAAATGGTCGATGACCGCTTCGCCGCAGTTGTCGAGCATGTAAAGAATGTTTTCCGCATCATCCATGGCATTTTTCAAACGCACAACGGCGGTTTTATCCAGCGGCATATCGCTCACTTCGCAGATGGCTTTTTCGGCGGTATCGAGGTCGAAATCGGGGTTTGCTCCGTAGTCGATGATATTCCCCCCCATCACGAAACGCACCGCTGTTTCAAACGGGTCGGCGGAATTCTGAACGATTTTCTGCAGTTCCGGCAGAAGTTTCAGCCCGAGTTCAGTGGAACGCTCTTTCTCTTCGCGGTAGAAATCCTCTACGCCTGAAAGTTCTTTGACCCGGCGGTGAAAAAAGGCGGCAAATTCCGGCGGAGTCGCCTCTTCATCGGCGTCGGCGACCGCCCGCAGAAACTCTTTCATCAGTTTGTGCTGCAAAGCAATATCATCTGTTGCACGCCGCACCAGTCCGGAAAGAGATCCCAGAATACAATCGTAACACTCAAACGGGATTGCCATTTATTCCTCCACCTTCTTCAGCAAAGATAATCTGTTTTTGCGGAACTCCGCCGCTGCAAAGAGAAAACAGCCTGTTGCCATAAGAGCGATCACAGCCATAAACCATTCCCCGTAACGGACATAAATCGTCTTTCGAGGTTTTTCTATGACACGGACAGCCACTTGACGGAACCCTCTGCCGCGGCGCAGTTCCAGCCGCTTTTCCGGCCCGGGGACTTCGAGAACCTGCGTTATTCTTCCATGGGGAGTCACCACCAGACTTCCGCCATTGTTGCCGCAGCGCACCATGGGCAGTCCCGTCTCCACCGCCCGCATCACGGCATTGGCAAGATGCTGTTCCGGTTCACTGCTTCTGGGGTACCAGGCATCGTTTGAAATCACGACCAGCACGTTGGCTCCGCGCAGGGCAAAATTCCGCATCACATAACCGAAAACGCCCTCAAAACAGACCGCAGTCCCCGCACGGACGCCTTTGCCCATGTCGATCGGGGTAAAATCCGTTCCCGGCACAAGGTCACGGCCCATATCGATCGCCTCTATGAGTTTTTGCGGCAGAAAACGTCTGCCGGGAATGTATTCTCCCCACGGCACACGGTGGATCTTATCGTATTTACGCTGAACTTTTCCATCCGTTCCGATCAGCAATGCACTGTTGGTGATCCCCGGAGTTCCGGTCACGGAGTTGTCAAAATCGATTGCCCCGATCAGCAGCGGCTGTCTGCCGGAACGCGCCAGACGTTCCACCTCACTGCGGTACAGCAGACTCAAATAGTGATTGGAGCGGTAGAGCAGCGGCACCGCACTTTCCGGCCAGATGACAACATCACAGTCGGGATATGCTTTTCTCGCCTGTTCTGTCAGCGAAACATACCGCCAGAGAGCCTCTTCCGCCTGCCCCGGTTTCGGATGCCGCCGCTGGGTCAAGTCCCCCTGTATCAGCACCGGACACCACGTCGGGCGCATGATGTCGCCGACAGACCACAAATGACCGCAAAGCATACACAGTGCCCACAGCCCCATAGCGGAGAGAAAAACGATCCGCCCTCCCCCCTTGAAACGGGTCACGACCGAGCAGAATGCGGATGTATTGAAAAAAGCCACCAGAAAAGCCACTCCGTAACTTCCGGTAACAGCGGCAAGTTGGATCAGAGCGATATTCTGATACTGGGTGATCTCCAGACCGTTCCACGGGAAAATGCGCGAGCGGCTCCATTCGTTCAAAGTGAAAAGAGCGGCACTTCCGGCGGCAAAAAGAAACATTCTTCCGACCGACGCCCCCTCCGATAAAAACTTCCGTCGGGCGATATATCCCCCTTTGTTTACGCTCAACGGAAAAACAGTGTATTTCCACAAAAGCGAAATCAGCACCGCATAGAGCATGATCCAGCAGGATTGCGCGACCGCCACCCCGAACGGAACGAAAAATTCGATTTCCCGGAGAAACCAGTAAGCCGGTATCGCCCAGCCCATGCACCAGACAAATCCGCCCAGCATGGCATGTTTCCAATTCTCCTGACACACATAACAGAGCAGCGGAACAAGTGTAAACATTCCCAAAATCGACAAATTCAAAGGCGGCAGAGCCGCGGCGTAAGCCGCCCCTCCGGCAAGGACGATCCCCAAACGGAGCATCCGGTTCCGCCAACCGATGCGGAATGCCTCATTTTGAGGATCTGTACCGCAAAAATCAAAAAAATCCTGAAAAAACAGTTTTTTTACCATTACTTTTTACATTCCTGAATTGAAAGATTTGCACTTTGGGTGTAATTTACAACACAAACAAAAAAGTCGCAACTTGAATATCGCTTTTTTATAGCAAATTTTTGCATTTTTTTAATGAAAGGCACTGTTCAAAATGAAAAACAGTGAAATTTTGGAATTTGACCACCTTATCGTGGGCAGTGGTCTGGCGGGACTCTCCAGCGCACTGCATCTTGCGGAGTCCGGCCGTTCCGTTGCGGTCATCACCAAACGGGAGATCTACGAATGCAACAGCCGTCTGGCACAGGGCGGCGTGGCTTGCGTGATCGACAAAGACGATACCTTTGAAGAACATGTGCAGGACACCCTCACCGCCGGAGCCGGTATGTGCAACGTCGATGCGGTACGCGCCATCGTCGAAGCGGGCCCCGCCCGCATCGAAGAGATGATCCGTCTCGGCACGAAGTTCACCACCAAAGGCGATCTGGGCAAAGCCTCCGGCAAAGAGGACTCCGCAGAGTTCGACCTCGGCCGTGAAGGCGGGCATCACAAGCGGCGCGTCCTCCATGCCGGAGATATCACCGGTGCAGAACTGGAACGGGTCGTTGTCGAAGCCGTGCAGAACCACCCGAACATCAAAGTCTTTGAGTTCCACTGCGCCATTGATTTGATCACCTCCAAACGGCTTGATGCCCCCGGCCCGAACCGTTGTCTCGGATTGTATGCGCTGAATACACAAAACGGAAAGATCCTGACTTTTCTCGGTCACTCCACGACACTTGCCTGCGGCGGAGCGGGAAAGGTTTATCTCTACACAAGCAACCCCGATATCGCCTGCGGTTCGGGAATTGCCATGGCGTACCGCGCCGGAGCGAAGATCGCCAATATGGAGTTCATCCAGTTTCACCCGACCATCCTTCACCATCCGGAGATCCGTTCTTTCCTTATTTCGGAAGCACTCCGCGGCGAAGGTGCTGTGCTGAAATGCCGTGAAGGACGCGGCAGAGAACCGGTGGAATTCATGCACAAGTACCACCCGATGAAAAGCCTCGCTCCGCGGGATATCGTAGCAAGAGCCATCGACTCCGAAATGAAACGTACCGGAGAAGAGTGCGTCTATCTGGACATCCGTCATCTGGACGAAGAGACTTTGAAACTGCGCTTCCCCAACATCTTCAAAAAGTGTCTGGAAGCGGGGATCAATATGGCGCACGACCTTATCCCGGTCGTCCCTGCGGCACACTTTGTCTGCGGCGGCATCAAAACCGACATCAACGGTGCGACCAGTATTCAGGGACTTTACGCCGTCGGCGAATGTGCCTGTAACGGTCTGCACGGAGCCAACCGCCTCGCCAGCAACAGTCTGCTTGAAGCGATGGTCGTTCCGAAATTCATGGCGGAAGATATCAACACCCACTATGAAAGTTTCCGGAAAGGGCGTCCGCCGGTGGCGGTCTCCCTCAACTGGCAGACCGGCAATGCGACCGACTCCGACGAACAGATCCTCATCGCCCACAACTGGGATGAGATCCGCCGCTTCATGTGGGATTATGTCGGCATCTACCGCACCAACAAACGTTTGGAACGGGCGCAGAACCGTATCAAACTGATCCAGAAAGAGATCGAGAAATACTACTGGGATTTCAAGATCACCATGGATCTTGTCGAACTGCGCAACATCGCAACCGTAGCAGAACTTATCATCAAATGTTCCCTGCTCCGTCATGAAAGCCGCGGCTTGAACTACAATGCCGATTACCCCTATAAAGACCCCGACCTTGAATGTGTCGATACCATTATCCAACGGAAATTCTGATGAAATACGATATCCCTGTTCACAACCATGTTTATACGCTCGTAGCCACGCTTCAGGAAGCCGGTTATGAAACTTACATCGTCGGCGGAGCCATCCGGGATCACCTGCTTGGCCGTACTCCGAAAGATTATGACATCTCCACCGCCGCCACCCCCGAAGAGGTGCGCAGCGTATTCGGCCGCCGCAATGCCCGGATCATCGGCAAACGCTTCCGCCTCGTCCACGTCACCATGGGCAGGGAACTGTTTGAAGTAAGCACCTTCCGCCGCGCTCCGCAGCAGAATTCCGCTCTTACACAAAAGAAAGAACTTCCGGAAAATATGATCCTGTCCGACAACGACTTCGGAACTGCTGAAGAAGATGCGTGGCGGCGGGATTTCACCATCAACGCCCTTTTCTACGACCCCGTAAAGAAAGAACTGCTGGACTATACCGGCAAAGGGTTGGAGGACATCCAGAAACGGGTCGTCCGTGCCATCGGCGAAGCGCAGCTGCGTTTTGAAGAAGACCCCGTGCGGATGCTCCGCGCACTGAAACTGGTCGGACAGTACGACTTCTCCATGGATGCCGTTACCGAAACGGCTCTCTTTTCCAGTCTGCCGCTGCTCCGCCACGCCGCCCCCTCCCGCCTCTCTCTGGAACTGGAAAAAATCCTCGGTTCCTGTTACGGCGACAGGCATTTGCAGACATTCCACGACTTCGGACTGCTGGAATATTTCCTGCCGGAGATCGAAGCCGCCTGGGAGACGCCCGCCGCAGAATATATGCTCGATCTGCTCAATGAACGCAACTGCCGGGTCGCAGAGGGCCGTTACCGCAACAGTGTCTCTCTGGCAATGGCGGCGATCGTTCTGCCGTTTGTGGAACAGGAATTGGAAAATGCTCCCGGTGATCTCTGGACCCATACTCCGGAAACCGGGGCGATCATCAACGATGTTCTTGAACGGGTGTTTTCTCCGCTGACGCTGATGAACCGTATGACCTTTTCCGCGCTCCGGGTACTTCTGCTTCAGCCGGTCATCAACGAAGTTGATGCCGACCCCGACGATCTGATGCGCAACCGCTCTTACCCCCATGCGCGGGAACTGCATCTGATCCGTACCGCCGTCTTTGACGGTGATCTTGCCGCCGAAGAGGAACGGCTGCCGGTCTGTGCCGCCCGCCGTCCGGTGAACCGCAAAAACAACTCCCGCCACCCCGCCCGCAACAGCGGCAAAAAACGGGGGAATATGTGAAAGGTCTTCTGACGAGTATTCTTCTTCTCTGCATACCGGTGTGTCTCTCCTCCTCTGCACAAAGGGTCGTCCCTGACACCTCCAAGGGAAAACCCGCCCGGTATGCAGGGAACTTTTCTGCCAAACCAATCCCGCTGCCCGACCGTTACACTCCGCGCCGGGAGTTGCGGGGAATATGGGTCGCAACGATTGAAAATCTCGACTTCAAAGTAAGCAGTTCTCCCGCAGAGTTCCGTCAGCAGTTCCGGAAAATCGTTGCAAATCTGAAAACAGGAAACTTCAACGCCCTTTTCTTTCAGGTGCGTCCGTTGAACGATGCGTTTTATCCCTCACGGTACAATCCCTCCTCCCGCTTCATGCTGGGAAAGGAAGGCGGCAGCATGGGCGGATTTGACCCGCTGAAATTCATGGTTGAAGAGTGCCGTAAAAATAATATCGAATTTCATGCGTGGCTCAACCCCTACCGGGTGAACGCCAAATCCCCCCTCCCCAAACGGCAATATCTCCCCACCCTCAGCAGCAAAAATTTCGCCTGGAAATATCCGGAAACGGTACTGGAACGGAAAACCGGCAAGGTTTATTCACTCTTTCTCGACCCCGGCAACCCCAAAGTTCGGGAACATATTTTCAATACCGTAAGAGAACTGGCAAATAATTACGACATCGACGGTATCCACTTCGATGACTATTTCTATCTTTATGACGACATCGGCACGATCGACCAAAACAGTTTCAGGCGTCACAATCCGCAACGCCTCCCGCTGGCACAATGGCGCAGAAACAATGTCGATCAGGTCATTTCAGGAGTCCACAGGGATTTACAGCAAATCTCGCTTCGCAAAGGCAGAAAAATACAGTTTGGCGTCAGTCCGTTCGGAATATGGGCGAATAAGAAAAATACCAAATATGGTTCGCTCACGGGGGGAAAAGAGTCCTATTTTGTTCAGTTTGCCGACACCCGCAAATGGGTGCGTTCCGGCTGGGTCGATTACATCGCGCCTCAAATCTACTGGCCTTTTTCGCATGATGTGGCGGCTTATGCGGCACTGACGGACTGGTGGTGTCAAACCGTTCGCGGAACGAAAGTCAGACTTTACATCGGTCACGCCGTCTATCAGTTGGGGAGCAGCCGGAAATTTTCAGAAAATGAGTTGTACTGGCAATTACTCTATAATAACAAAAAGCCGGAAATATCCGGCTCTATTCTCTTCCGTTACAGCAACTTTTTCCATCCTTCCAACCCGGTCATGGTTTCGGGAGTGAAAAAAGTCCGGAAGTTGTGGCAGAAACAGTAAATCCTTTACTTTCTGCTGCGCATGACCTGATCGGTCAACTGACGGATATCCACCAGCAGCAGACGGATTTTACGGATTTGACTTAAAAACTCATTGACGGCTTCCTGCGTACGTTCCAGTTGAGCCTCACGCCGATCCTGTTCCTTTGGTCTTTTGTGCCGGTAAGCAGAACGGTATGTATATTGGGTATCAACTGCCTGATCTATAACAGAAGTCAGCCAGTTATCGTAATGCTCAAAATTTACATTTCTTAAAGTCGCTTTGAGCTTTACGTTGCTTTTTTTATTTTTTTGCGTCCGCAGA
This sequence comes from Lentisphaeria bacterium, assembly GCA_017466125.1. GTDB lineage: Bacteria > Verrucomicrobiota > Lentisphaeria > Victivallales > Victivallaceae > Victivallis. The sequence continues at coordinate 8,711 of JAFTUS010000090.1, forward strand.
AATACCGGATTATATGCTTCCAGAGATGTACTCGGGGTCTTTATATTGAAATAACGGACAGGACTCATTGCAAAATCTTTATAACGATTACGCAATATGGAGATTTCCTTATTGATATTTCCATATTTGGACTCACATCTTGCCCGCAGCAGGGAGTTTTGAATGACATTGGCTTTATCTTGTGCTTTATCAAGCCAATTCCGGACCTCTGTGTAATATTCAGCGTCCGTCTGCTGATTGCAGATGGCACGCCAATAACCTCTTTCAATTTTGTCAATGTCTTTATCCAATTCATCCAGCACATCTGCACGGAGCGTACAGATGCACCCCAGCAGCAGAACGGCAGTAAAAACCTTCTGAAATTTCATTTCCGCCTCACTTTCCGGCAAGGTCGGCATTCACCCGTGCGGCAAGTTCTCCGGCGATCTCCGCCATTTGACCGTCTTCATACTTCAGTTGCCGCCAGTTCCAGCGGAAACCGTCTTCCACGCCGCGGGGAACGACGTGCAGATGCACATGGTTCACCACCTGACCGGCGGCGGTACCATCCGCAAGATGAAGGTTGAAAGCATCCCAATCGTATTTGCGCTTCAACGCCACGCCGACACGGGAGGCGACCCGGAACATTCTGCCGGCAGTCTCTTCCGGAACAGTCGCGCTGGACTCGTGATGTTCTTTCGGAATGACCAGCGCATGTCCGTGATTGATCGGGGAAATATCCAGAAACGCATAAACCAGATCATCTTCGTACACTTTTGCGGAGGGAATGTCCCCCTTGATGATTTTACAAAAAATACACTCTGCCATAAGAACCTCCTCTTACCATGCTTCTGTTACTTGAGCCGTAATATTTCTGGCAGCCTGATACAAAGCCTGCCGGACACCGTTTTCACGGGCAGTCTGCATATCAACGCCGTTCTCAAATTTTGCTTCACCGGTGGCTTTCCGCAGACTGACGAGAGATTTCGCCCGCCCCGGAATTTCCACGGAAAACTGCACATCGACAGCAACCCGCCACTGATTCGGGGTAAACTCCGAATTATAGGTACTGCGTTCATCGGTGGAATCAGCAATGGAAACTTCTGAAAACGTGATCCCGGTCACGCGGGCATAGATCACGCAGTCAGCCTTTTTGAAATCTTTCAGTTTCAGCGAACCATCGGTCATAAAAGTTTCGCTCAACATGGAACGCAGAACTGATGCACAATTAAAAAAAGCAGTGTCATTGACTACCGGAGCCACGCCGATCGACTTGACTTGCGGGTGCATCATGCTGCCGACATGGTATCCGCATCCGCAAAGCAGCAGAAGCAGAAACACAGCAGATATTCGGGATAAAAACTTCATTTTTTCACCTCCGTTGCAGATTTTGAAACGGGGATCTTCTCAACGCTCTTGGAGACTTCCGGCGGTCGCGGATAAAGATCCTCTATCGGGAACAGATATTTATTGCCGCTTTCCTGGGGAGTGATCAAAATTTTCTCCGCTTCAGCTGGCATATTGAACATTTTATACTTGGGCAAACGGGAAGGTGATTGCGGTCTGAAACCGTCAGGCGTATAACTTTTATCCAGTTCAGCCATCTGCTTTTCAGCCTTTTCAGCGGAACGGGAATTTGGATATTTCTGAATGATTTGCGCCAGATAACGCCCGGCAGTTTCCTTCCGTTCAGACTTCTCATAATATTCGGCGATCTGATAAAGCCGTTCCGCCTGATAATCCCGCAAATGCAGCAGCATACGCTCCACCTGCGGCATTTCGCCTGCGGTCGGATAACGTTTCTTGAAAAGCGTCAGCACCTCAAGGGCTTCGCGGGCGTAACTGCCGTCACCGTCGCCGCGCCGTGAAAGCGACACAAGCCCCTCCCCCAGCGAAAGCAGTGCGTATTTGGCTTCGGGGGATTCCGGATAAGCGGCAAGCAATTTTCTCAACTGCACAAGCGAATCTTTTACTTTTCCCTCCTGATCGGCAATGTAAGCGAGCCGCAGCCGTGCTTTGGCGGCCTGCTTTGCGTAAGGAGCGCGTGCAATGGCTTTTTCAAAAATCTCTTTGCTGCGGTCTTTGTCACTGAGCCACGGAACCCAGCGCAACGCCCAGTAAGCGGGTTCCCGCTCCCCTCTGAAATAGGCTTCTGCGATTTCATACTCCCGGTCAGCGAGGGTCGAAAAATCGGCATATTCCGGAAAACGTTCCAACAACTCTTCGATCGCATTGAACTCCCGATACAGCAATTTACTCATAAAGCAGGAGGCGATGCGGGCTTTCAGGGAATTGGCTTTAATAACGGGCGAAACAGCCTCCAGCCCCGCCTCTTCAAAATCCTTCAGAGCCTCATAATATTTTCCATTCTGATAGAGTTCGTATCCCCGCTGGTAAGCGACTTCCGCCTCTTTATCACCGGCGGCAAGAGACACACAAACGACAGTGAGCAGTGCTGCAAGAATTGTTTTACGGAATATCATTTTTCCTCCATTACATCAACTTCAAACCGGGCAGATCCTGAACGTCGATAAATCCCTGAACCACGTTTGCATCATCGACCACAACGATATCGTCGATATGACGTTTCTCAAGGATTTTCATAACCTCAACCGCCAGAGCGTCTCTCTTGATGCAGACAGGCCCGGCGATCATTACTTCTTTCATCCGTTTTTCCAGTACGGACATATCTTTTTCGGCACAGCGGCGGAAGTCGCCGTCGGTAAAGATGCCCAGCAGTTTGCGTTCCGCATCCACAACGATCGCCGAACCGCACCGGGCGTGCGTCATCTGCAAAAGAGCCTCCCGCACCGGAGTTTCGGGAGAAACCAATGCGGAGTGTTCATAGTCGCGCATGATGTCCCCCGCAGTCATCGTAACCATTCTGCCGATGGCACCGCCGGGATGCCGCATACCGTAGTCGGACTTGGTAAATCCCTGACGATCCAGAAGCACCATCGCCAGAGCATCGCCCAAAGCCAGCAAAGCAGTCGTGCTGGTTGTCGGTGCAAGGTTGAAAGGACACGCTTCCTGCGGAACGGTCATCGGAACAGTCAAATCACAAATCTTTGCAAGTGTGGAATTTGCGTTGCCGGTAACAGCGATAAGCCCTCCTCCGAGCCGCTTGGCAGGAGTAAGGACATTGAGCAATTCCTCCGTCTCGCCGCTGTATGACAGGGCGATCAGCAAATCGTGCTTCTGGATCATGCCCAGATCGCCGTGCCGCGCCTCAACGGGATGAATAAAAATAGACGGCGAACCGACACTTGCAAGTGTTGCGGCAATTTTCTTGCCGATATGACCGCTTTTACCGATACCGGTCCAAATCAGTTTTCCGCCCTCGGCGATTGTCGCCATACAGCGTTCCACAAGTTCAGCAAAAGAACCATCGAGCGAATCCCGAACCGCCTCAAGTCCGGCGATTTCCACATTGAACACCTCTTTGGCTCTGGTCAAAATCTCTTGTTCAGCAGTCATTTTTTTCTCCGTATTTTACAGGCGGCAGGAACGGATATCGGTTACAATGATCCCTCTTGCGCCGATTTCATAAAGTTCATCCATGATGCGGTTGCTCTCTTTGCGGGAGATCATGGCGGTAACCGCGACCCAGTCCGGATTGGAGAGCGGGGAGACGGTGGGCGATTCGATCCCCGGAGTCAACTTGCACGCTTCCTCGAGGGCGTTGCGGGGAATATCGTATTCCAGCATGGCATAATTGCGGGCAACGAGAATACCTTTCAAACGGCCCAACAGACGGCGGACATCATGATTTTCCAGCAATTCGGCAGACCGGCCGATCAGGACGGCTTCGGAGTGGATCATGGGCTCCCCGATGATTTCAAGCCCCGCCTCGCGGAGCGTGGAACCGGATTCCACCACGTCGGCAATGGCATCAGCAACGCCGAGACGGATGGAAATTTCGACCGCGCCATCCAACTTGACGATCTTGCATCCTCCGATACCGAGACGTTCAAGGTTGCAGCGGAGCAATTCGGGATAACTGGTTGCGATACGGAGTCCCGCCAGTTTATCGACGGTCAATCCGGAATTTTTCGGAACGGCGAAACAGAAACGGGAACGGCCGAATTCCAACGGCATAAGTTCTTCCACTTCGGCACCGCTGTCGATTTCGAGGTCGCGTCCGGTAACACCGAGATCGATGATGCCGTTGCCGACATACAATGCAATGTCGCGGGGGCGCAGAAACACGAAATCGATTTCATTTTCATGGTCGCTTACGATCAGTTCGCGGCCGTAACGGGAACAGCGGTAACCGGCTTCTTTGAGCAGAGAAACCGCAGATTCTGACAAAGCCCCTTTATTCGGGACAGCCATTTGCAGCATAATAAAACTCCTGAGATTTAGAGATATTTGTAGACGTCATTCAATTCGAGTTCATTGGCGATCATCATGACCTGAAGATGATAGAGGAGTTGAGAAATTTCTTCAGCAGTTTTCTCTTTGCCTTCATACTCAGCGGCCATCCAGACTTCACCGGCTTCTTCCACGACTTTTTTGCCGATAAAATGTTTTCCGCGCGCCAGTTCTTTCACAGTACCGGATGCGGGATCGTGGGAGGCGGCTTTCGCTTTCAACTCTTCAAACAAACCGTCAAATGTCTTCATGATTTCAGACTCCTATCTGTATTTGATGTTGCAATAAATATACTTGGGGATAATATAACCCATATTTGCAAAAAAAACAACTGCTTCTTGCAACTAAGATGAAAAATAGCCGAAAAAGAGTTGTTTTCTCATCAAATCAGGAGTTTTTTCATCCCGAATTTCCTCTTTTACCACTTCTTGCATTCCCAGCAGCGGGATTTGTTTTGCTACGTGCATGGGGGGAGCGGAAAAAACATTTTTGAAAAATTGTTTTTTCCGCTCCCCCCATACCCCCTTCACCTTTTTCAAAAAACTTTCGGATTAAGGGGATTTATTTTTGAGCTTGACTCAAAAATGAAATCCCCGCCGGAGGTAAAGGCTTGGACACACCGATCCTGAAAGCAGGTTTATGTTACGCCTATATTGAAGTGGCAGTTCAGGAATGGACGTTTACAAGTAATTTGTCAATGTTTATATTCCGCAAAAATCCTTTCGTTTTGTTTATGCACAGAAAAACAGCATATACTAAATGTATCATACAAATATTTTTTTGTGATCTTCTTTGTAAACCGTTCCGAAATACAGCCTGTAAACATTTTGGAGATCATTCTCAGGTGGGTATTTATTTTTGAGCTGGGCTCAAAAATGAATACCCTGCCCGAAAGTTTTTTGAAAAAGGTGAGAGGGGTATGGGGGGAGCGGAAAAAACAATTTTTCAAAAATGTTTTTTCCGCTTCCCCCATGCACTGCTACCGCCTCTTTTTTTCCCAGCAGCGGGATTTGTTTTTGCTGTCGCGCTGGAGGGCGGAGGCGGTACGGCGTTTTTTGAGGACGCCGATTTGCTGACG
>JAFTUS010000004.1 GCA_017466125.1 Lentisphaeria bacterium
CGCTCAAGGGCTTTTGCTCGACCAAACAGCATCTCTCGCCGCACCCAGGGGCATTTTGTCCGACTTGTCCGACATGTCCGACATGTCCGACCTCTCCGTCCGTCGCAGCCAAGGGCAACCGCACTGCCGACAGGAGCCCACGCCGTAATCTGCGCCCAAAGCCGACACCAAGCCCCTCTGCTTGCCGCGCCAAGGGGCTTTTGCTCGCTCAAGGGCTTTTGCTTGACCAAACAGCATCTCTCGCCGCACCAAGGCCATTTTGTCCGACTTGTCCGACATGTCCGACATGTCCGACCCCTCCGCCAGCCGCAGCCGAGGGCAATCGTATTACCGACAGGTGCAAACACCATTATCTTCCAAAGCGGCACCTTGCCGCCGGTATTTCTGCGGGGTCGTGCCGGTGCTTTTCTGAAAACGGCGGTAGAATGCGGAGACATCCCTGAAACCGCATTGATAACAGATTTGCAGAATGGGCAGATTGGTTTCTTTCAATAACTTTTCAGCCTCCAGCAGCCGTCTCCGGCAGAGGGCTTCCATGATCGTAATGCCTTGAGACTCCCGGAAAATCAAACAGAGACGGCTTTTTTCCAGTACCAGTTCTCTGCTGATCTCTTCCAGTGTAAGCGGCGAGGAGAAACGTTCTTCGATCAGGCGGAGTATGCGCAAAACAGCCGCCTTCCGGTTGTATTTGCGGTGCTGTTTTTTGGCATGACGGCTCAACAGGATCAGGAGTTCTGTCAACTGCAGTTCCAGCAGGAGTTCTGCATTGTCGTTCATGGTTTCAAACTCATGTTCCATCCGGTGGATCAACGGTTTTATTTTCCTTTCGGAGTCGAACACGTACAGCGGATTGTCACCGGCGACCTCTTCTTTGAAGATCGCAAAAAAATTGAAATTATCCTGAAGTTTGGCAAGTTCATCCTTGATAAAGTCGGGCTGAAACAGGATGTTGACGATTTTCAGCGGAGTACCGCCCGACACATCGTAGGTCGTTTTGGAGGCGGGGTGGACGATCAGCAATGACCCCGGGTGGATAGCGTAACTGGTATTGTCGATCAGATAAAAACCGCACCCTTCGACGATATAAACGATTTTCCAGAAACTGCGCAAATGGTATTTTTCATCGGAGAACTCTTCGCCGTTGTGTTCAAAACGGCCGATGTAGAACGGAAAAGCCTTTGTGAAAAAATTCTGCCAGGAATAATGTCTGGCAAGTTTTGTCATCGTCATAATGTTCTATCCCTTATGCTTTGCGGGGGCGGGGGTTCCGTTTTTCAGATAATCGCGCAGATAACGTCCGGTATGTGATTTTTTCACTTTTGCGACCTCTTCCGGCGTTCCCTGTGCGATGACAGTTCCGCCGTTGTCGCCGCCCTCCGGCCCCATATCGATGATATGGTCAGCCGTTTTGATAACATCCAGATTGTGTTCGATGACGATGACCGTATTTCCCATATCGCGGAGTTTGAAAAGCACTTTCAGCAGTTGGTCTATGTCGGCAAGATGCAGTCCTGTTGTCGGTTCATCGAGAATGTAGACGGTATGTCCGCGCGGAACTCTTGCCAGTTCGGCGGCAAGTTTCACCCGCTGCGCCTCTCCGCCGGAAAGGGTGGTTGCGGGCTGACCGAGTTTCACATAGCCAAGTCCGACCTCCTGCAGAGTGGTGAACTTCCGTGCCAGCGGTTTGATGGCACTGAAAAATTCCACCGCCTGATTGACCGTCAGATCCAGTACGTCCGCGATGTTCTTTTTCTTATAGTGAACGCTCAATGTCTCTTTGTTGAAGCGCAATCCGCCGCAGGCGGAACACTCCACATAGACGTCGGAGAGAAACTGCATTTCGATTTTTTTGATACCGTCGCCTTTGCACTCTTCACAGCGGCCGCCCTTGACGTTGAAACTGAAACGCCCCGGGCCGAAGCCCTTCACTTTGGAGTCGGGAAGTTCCGCAAAGAGTTTGCGGATGCCGTCAAATGCGCCTGTATAGGTTGCCGGATTGGAGCGCGGCGTGCGCCCGATGGGGCTCTGGTCGATCACGATCGCCTTGTCGATGTGCTTCAGTCCGTCGATGGCAGCGTGTTTTCCCGGCGGCAGATCGGTGATGCCCTGATGGGCGTTCAGTGCCCGCACCAGAATACCGTTGATAAGCGAGGATTTGCCCGAACCGGAAACCCCGGTAATACAGATGAATGTTCCAAGCGGAATGGTGACATCGACGTTTTTGAGGTTGTTGTGGGCGGCTTTGCGGATCGTGAGTTTGTGACCGTTGCCGCTGTTGCGTGTTTCCGGAACGGGAATAAGTTTCCGTCCCGCCAGATAGTCGCCGGTGAGGGATTTTTCAAACTCCGGAATTTTCTCCGGCGTACCGTATGCCACCAGTTCGCCGCCGTGGACACCAGCCAGCGGGCCGAGGTCCAGCACATAGTCCGCGCGGCGGATGGTATCGAGGTCGTGTTCCACCACCAGAACGGTATTGCCCATGTTGCGGAGTTTTTCCAGCGTATCGAGCAGACGGTCGTTATCCCTCTGGTGCAGACCGATCGAGGGTTCATCGAGGATGTAGAGTACGCCGACCAGCCCGCACCCCAACTGGGTCGCCAGCCGGATGCGCTGGGCTTCGCCGCCGGAGAGAGTGCTTGAGACCCGGTTCAGCGTAAGATAGTTCAAACCGACGTCGCAGAGAAAACTCAAACGGCTGCTGATCTCTTTGACCAGATCGGCGGCGATGATGCTTTTTTCTTCATCCAGCTGCAGAGAATTGATGAAGTCCCGTGCTTTTTCCACGCTCAAAGCGTTGAATTTGTCGATGGAAAGACCGCCTACGGTAACGCTTAAAATCAGCGGATTGAGCCGTGCGCCATGGCAATCGGGACACTCTCTCGGACTTAAAAATCCCTCCAGCCGCTGGCGGACGGAATCGGACTCCGTTTCGACCATACGGCGGTGCAGATTTTCCAGAACGCCCTCAAATGGTTTGCTCCAGCGGTATTTTTTGCCGTGCATGTAGTAATCGAATTCCAACGGGTCTTCGCCGCTGCCGTAAAGCAGGATGTGCTGAACTTTTTCCGGCAGTTTTTCAAAGGGGGTCGTGAGCATATCCGGTTCGTTGAGCCACTCTGAAAGTTTCCGCAGCAGCAAATTGTAGTACATGATAAGGTGGCGGGGACCGCGCCGCCAGCCGGGGATCGCTCCTTTTTTGATGGAGAGCGTTCTGTCCGGGACGACTTTTTCGGGGTCCATGACCTGCTGGATGCCCAGTCCGTTGCATGTTTTGCATGCCCCGTAGGGAGCGTTGAATGAGAAATCGCGCGGCAGCAGTTCCCCGCAGGAGATCCCGCAGTCGGTACAGGCGAGATTTTCGCAGAATTTCTCCTCTTCAAATTCGCACTCTTCGCCCTGAAGCAGAACGGTAAGAACGCCGCCGCCCTGTGCCAGAGCCGTTTCCACGGAGCCGTTCAGACGGGTGAAATCGGTTTTGCCGGTGATCAGGCGGTCGATCACGATCTCGATGGTATGGCGTTTATTTTTTTCCAGTTCGGGCAGATCGCCGTCAAGAGAGATCACTTTCCCGTCGATGCGGGCGCGTACAAATCCGTCGTTGAGGATATTTTCCAGAATATCCCGGTGTTCGCCTTTTCTGCCGGAAACGACAGGGGCGAGCAGAGTCATTTTACTGCCGGGGGCGAGGTTCATCAGCCGTTCAGCGATCGCCTGGGCGGATTGGGAGTGGAGTTCTTTGCCGCACTGCGGACAGTGGGGTACGCCGACATGGGCGTAGAGCAAGCGCAGATAGTCGTAGATCTCTGTTACGGTCGCAACGGTGGAGCGCGGAGTTCCTCCGGCGGTGCGCTGTTCGATGGCGATGGCGGGGGAAAGTCCTTCGATGTGCTCCACTTTGGGCTTCTGCAGCCGGTCGAGGAACTGCCGTGCGTATGCGGAGAGGCTCTCCACATACCGCCGCTGTCCTTCGGCATAGAGGGTATCGAACGCAAGCGAGGACTTCCCCGAACCGGAAAGTCCGGTAACGACCACCAGTTTGTTCCGGGGGATCGTGACATCGATATTTTTCAAGTTGTGCTGTGAAGCACCACGGATACGGATATTTTCAAACATAAAAGCCTCCACCGTATTAATGTAATATGGGGGAAGCATAAAATCAAGTACAGAATACAAAAAAAGCGTCAGTCTCCTTTTGCGGCGAGATATTCAATGATGAATACCGCAGACTGCTCACAGTTTCCGCTGTCTACGGTATAGTCCCCCTCCGGATCAGCAGAAAAAGGTGTCCAGACTTTGTATTCGTTGAAAAACCAGCGTAAATATTCATTTTCCGGCGGTTCGTGGTGAAACCAGTATTCCGGCCAGACGTTATCGGGTTTGCGGACGGTCTTTTCGATAAACTCCAGCAGTTGTCCGAACCGCTCTGTCTGTCCGAGCCGCGCCGTGAGCGAAAGCATTACGGCTACTGCTTTGCCCATCGTGCGGAAGGTCATTCCCGCTGGCTCACAACTGGGTATTCTGATACCGTACCAGTCATTGCATGAAGACTCCCACAGCAGATCCAGCGCATTGCTGTAAGGTTCCAGATCAGGAGCATACCACCGCACCGGATAGAGCGAAAGCCAGTTCAGCGGGAAATCCCCTCCCCCGTCAGGACGGATCGCCGGACGGTAGATGTTTTTTTCCGGATCACGCAAATGCTTCTCGATCCCGGATGCCAGTTGGCAGGCATATTGACCGAACTCCTCTTTCTCAGATACGTTCCCATAACGCACTGCCATACGTGCAAGAGCCTCATACATGGCAAAACAGGAGGCATTGGAAAAAATATCCAGCAAAGGTTCCCGGCTGCCGTCAAATCCCTGTTCATTGTAATTTCCGGAGTCAAACAAATCATATTCCGCATGAAAGCGGTCCTCCCGTAAAAAACGGGCGTACGATACCATTTGACGGTACAGATCAGATATTTTTTCTCCGTCTGCTCCGGCGTTGCCGCAAGCCTCAAGAGCCAGAACACTGTGAGCAAGCGTATCTGTCTGGATATTATCGTGAATGATACTCCTGTCCTGCGCGACGGCATGGGGGAAATAACGTCTGCCGGCAGGGACGGACTCCAGATTGAATTGGAGAATACGCAGGGCTTTTTCCGGATTACCGGTCAGAGCCAGAGCGCGGGCGCACTCTGCGGCATCCCGCAAATAGTGGCAGTCGCCGTAACAGCGGACATTGCCGATCTCCCCGAAACTGGTATGGCAGAACCCGGTGTCCAGCACTCTGTCGTTCAATGTTTGAAGAGTACCGTCAAACAGCCGCTTCATAAATGGTGTCTGCAAAGTCATATTCAATACCGTTTCCGTAAAACAAGAGTTGCATGGGGATCAAGGGTAAGTCCGTCTGCTCCCGCTCCGGCCCCGGCACTGGTATAGACCACTTCAAAACCATCGGGAATTGCCGCAAGCACAGGGCTTTTTCCCATCTGGAAGAGAAAACGGTAAAGATATTCGTCAGAGGCACGTTCAACGCTCCACACATCCCCCGTTTGCAGTTCCAGTTCCGCCGCCTCAAATGCTTTCCGGTAAAGCATCGGCAATCCGGTGAAAAATCCGTGTTCCGCAACCGCAACAGCCGTATTGCCGCCGCAAGTCAGAACCGTTCCCCTGCCGTAAGTGTTGCGGACGACTGCGGCAGAACCGTTTTGCCAGTGTGCCAATACCGTTCCCGTCGTCGGAGCCAACTCCACCTTGCAGAATGTTGCCAGATCCACAGAGCCGTCATCATAAGTAAATCCGGCAAGTTCCCCTTTGGTTTTGAAATCTTCCGGAACGACACAGTTTCCGGGCAGTTCAGAACCCAGCCCGCCCGCCGTTTTCGGCAGAGAGGTACGGTGTTTTTCATAACATCCGGAGAGTTCATCCAAACCGGAAGCGGGACACTTCAACGTACACCATGTCTTTTCATCCCGGCACGCAAACGGATACTCGATCAGCAGAGTTCCGCCGTTTGCGACATAACGTTTCAATGCCTCAACAGCACTTTCCGGAACCATTTCCCATGCTCCGGCAACAACAAGGGAATATCGGGAAAGATCCTGTCCCGGAGTGACAAAATCAACAGAATAACCCGCTTTGCGAAGAAGATACGCCGCTCCGCGCACACTGTGTTTATAACTGTAATTGCAATTTTCCGAAATGGAAGCAACACCGGCCAGCGGTCCTTTCATCTCCTGAATACGCATCAGAAGATCGTTCGCCATATCGAACAAAACTGCAACTTTACGGGGAACAGGATCGGTTTTGGCAAAATCGGAACCCCATTTTTTCACCTCCGCAGCGACCCGGTCGCACCGTTCACTGCGGGGCGTGGGTGATCCATCCATATTACGCATGCCCCAGCCGTTGGACTCCTCTCCGAAGCGTTCCGAACGGTACTGCCAGAAGGTCAATCCGCGACAGCCGGAAGCAAGAGCCATCCAGATCGCCTGTTCGATATATTCCGGATCAGCCTCCCGGTGATAGCAGGAATAATTGGTATAAAATTCCTGACACCAGTAATTGCTGTCCACCCGGCGCAGCCATGCACTCTGGGCAAGCGGCTGGTGATATTCGATATCCGTTTGGGGCAGGATCTCGATGGGGAAAGAGCATCCGTACCAATCCACTTTGGCACGGTTGAGAAAGTCATTGCTCGTATCACAGGCGGGGTCCTGATTGTAACTGGACTGTCCGACATGGCACATCACGAATTTCCCGGGAGCCCCCCGGCGGATCGCAGAGGCGGAAAGTTCCACCTGCGCGGCGACGGCTTCACCCGCCCACTGCCGCCACAGAAACATTTCCACATAATCCGAATGGGAGTGAGGCGGAAAAACCGTTTCAAACGAAGTCCACGCTTTGCCGTAAGCCTTGTTCAACGCCTCGATCGAACCGAAACGTTTTTTCAGATATTCCCGGTAACTCTGTTGAGAATGAGGACACTGGCACTGTCCGAGGGGACGGCTCCGCGGCTCGTTCCAGGCATTGAAAAACCAGAGAGCCGGATGATCTTTGACACTGCGGGCAAGTTTCTCCGTGAATACCGAAGCACATTCTGCCACTGCCGGATTGTCGAAACAGGGCCACCAGCCGCCGACATAGAATGCGGCATGGGCGATCGGCGGCAGCGGCTGACCGTTGAAACCGATGCGGGTGCCCTGCAATTCGGTAAAGACCCAATCGGGGGCATTTTCCAACTGGGGTTTTACAATCACTCTCAAACCGTTGCGCTTTGCCTCATCAAGCAGACGGAGCAATTCAGAAAAATCATATTCGCCCCGGATGCGTTCATGGCACCGCCATTGGGGGCGTACCTGAATGTGCGTGTAACCCCGGGCGGCGATTTCCGCCATATCGGTTGCCCATTCGCTTTCCAATGGTGTCGGTGCGCGGTGGTATTGAGTCCCGAAAGGAAAAAATTCGGTCATCGGATTTTCCATGATTTTACCTCGAAATATGTATCTGAAAATTGATTATCCCTGATTATGCATTAAAATAACGGTGATTTGCTTTTTTTCAAGTTTTTTTTCAAAATAATTCGCATTTTTTCCGGAGGGCTGTATATTAAAAGATGTATCGGCAACATAAAAGAATAAAGGAAAAAGGTAATGGATTTCAGTGAATTGAAAATATCTCTGACCGAAAACAAGGCTTATCCCAAATATATGCAGTTGAGAGATCAGGTCGAAGAGTATATCAAATCGCACAAGATCCCAGCCAATACCCAGTTGCCGGACATCATCAGTTTATGCAAGATCGCCGGTTTGAGCAACCGTTCCGTGGAACGGGCCTATACGATGCTCATCAATGACGGGGTCTGTTTCCGACGCCCCAAAAAAGGAACTTTTGTCTGTGACCGCAAGCCGACGACCGATGTCACCATGCCGCAAGTCTGCGGAATTCTTGCTCCGAAATGCGCCGCCAATCTTGAAAACAATGATATTTTCGGTTCTATTTACCGGGGGATCCAGGCAAAGGCACAGGAGGCCAATATCGACATCATCATTCTGTCTGAGCGCAGTTTACCTGTCTACCGTGCCGCATTGGGGGATAACCTGCTCGGCGTACTTATGCTTGATTGGTATTCCCCCGAAAATGCCCGCAAGATCGTGGAAAATTTCCCCGGCTTGAAACTGATTTTCGTCAATCTGCATCTGCCGGAGTTTGAATCCATGCCGGATAATGTAAGCGGCATCTTCAACGATGATTTTTCAGGCGGTTTCGCCGCCGGGGATTATATTTTTGACCAGGGGTGCCGTAAACCGCGGGTACTTTCGCTCGCGCTGGCCTCCGACAACTATCAACGCCGGGTATCGGGCATCCGCCGCGCGGCGCAGCTGCACGGCATCAAATGGAACAGCGATTGGGAATTCTACTCCGGAGAGCAAACCAAAAACCGGGATGACCATTTTGAGATCGCTCACAATTACATCATGGAACTGGTCAGCCAAAAAGAGAGTTTCGATGCCGTTTTCTGCACCAACGATCTGCTCGCCGCCGGTGTTGCCGCCACGCTGGACAATCTGCACTTGCGCGATAAGGTCAAAGTGATCGGTTACGACAATATTCTGCCCTACTTGAGCAGTAACGGCAAATTTCCCACAGTCGCAGTCGATCTGGAAAAAATGGGGAACCGTGCCGTTGCCGCACTGGTGGATAAAGAACCCCTGCCGAAAGTGCAGAATATCGCTCCGCAGTTGATTTTTCGCTGATTTTTCAGAAAATCATCCCGATTTGATTTGCATTTTCAGGGATTATCAAGTATAATCAATAAAAGACAATTCACATTCAGGGGATCACTTATGCTTTTTTCAGAAGAAACAGAAGTTTTCAATGCCGGTTTCCCCGGCGACAACTCCCGGCAGCTGCTGGAGCGTTTTGACAAAGATGTTGCCGCACTTTCTCCGGACTGCGTTATTTTGATGTGCGGAACCAACGATTTGCTGAATTCGCACAATCTTGTACCGCAGGAGGAGTACCGGAAAAACCTTGCGGAACTTGCCGCTAAAATCCGCTCCACCGGCGCAAAACTGCTCCTCTGCGGTACGCCGGATGCCTGTGAAAGTTTGATGATCCCCCGTCATAAAAACGGGTTCTTTGCGGAACGCTCCGCCGCACAGCGGGTCGCAGATGCCAATAAAATTTCAGGAGAACTTGCCGCAAAAGAAAACATCCCCTATATTGATGTCTGCACCCTGCTCGGCAAGCCGCTCCCGGCCGGAAAAACACTCTTCCGCAACGTGGAAAATTCCGGTGCGCCGGACGGCGTTCACCCGACCCCGGCGGGGTATGCGGTTCTGGCGGCTGCCGTTTTCGCAGAACTCTGCAAATTTTCACCGCTCCCCCGGCGCATCGTTTGTTTCGGGGACAGTATCACTTACGGTGTCTATGTAAAAGGGGAAGGCTCCGCTGAAGCAGAAGCGGAAACGTATCCCGGACAACTTGCCAAACTGCTCAGAAAGGACGGTATTTTATGACCAAAGTAACCATTCCCGCCAAAGAGATCCCGTTGATCGCCGAAGCCGATCTCGTTGTTGCCGGAGGAGGCAGTGCCGGGGTTGCCGCCGCCATTGCTGCGGCGCAGGAGGGGCTCAGTTGTATTCTCGTGGAGAAATCCAACTGTGCGGGCGGCATGTTGACCAACGGATTGCTGCCGAGCATCATTTATATGTCCGACGGACGTAATTTGCTTTCGGGCGGCCTCTGTTATGAACTGGTCAAGCGTGTTTCTGTTGAAATGGGCGTCAAACCCGATATCTACTGGCACAACATCAACCCCGAAGCGGTCAAACTGGTTCTGGATGAGATGCTCTGCGAAAATAAGATCCGTTTCTTTTACAATATGCACTGCTTTGATGTTTTGCGCAACGGTCCCCGTATCGAGGGGATCGCAGTATCTTCTCCGCAGGGCATGGGGGTCATAAAGGGGAAAATCTTTGTCGATGCCACCGGTGACGGAAACTTGAGTGCGTTGGCGGGAGTTCCCTGTGAAATCGGGAATGAATCAGGCGAAGTGATGGCTCCGACGCTCTGTTCTCTGTGGAGCGGTGTCGATTATACAAAGAACAATATTTCAAGCGGACTCGGCCGCAGAGAGTGGCACCAGGCAGAAGAAAACAATACCATCCCGCTGCCGGAACACCATTTTGTCGGATTTTTCCGTTGCGGAAACGGCATCGGATGCGGAAATCTCGGTCACGAATACGGCTGCCGCCCGCTGGATGCGGATTCTTACACGCAAGCGTGTGTCCACGGCAGAAAACAGATCCGCACCTATCTGGAATTTTTCCGTAAGAATGTTCCCGGTTTCGCCCATGCGGAACTGGCGTTGACGGCTCCCATGCTCGGAGTGCGGGAGTCCCGCCGGGTCTGCGGAGAATATATGCTCGTAAAGGAAGATTATTACGAAAGACGCCATTTCTCCGATGAGATCGGCTGTTTTGCCTATCCGGTGGATATTCACGCATCCAGTTCCAATGCGGAGGAACAATCGGAAGTGGAAAAAACAGTAACGGCGACCCAGTACGGGAAAGGAGAAAACTACGGTATTCCCTATCGGGCACTGCTGGCAAAAGAAACAGAAAATTTGCTGCTGGCGGGGCGATGTATTTCAGCCGACCGCACGATGCAGAGTTCCATCCGGGTCGTACCCGGCTGTATGATAACAGGAGAAGCGGCGGGAGTTGCCGCCGCCTCTGCTGTGCTTAAAAACTGTTCTTTGCGTTCCATTGATATTGCCGCACTGCAAAAGAGACTCTCACAGCGCGGCATCTATCAGAAAATCTGAAGGCTCTGTACGAAAGGTTGACTGATTTTTACAGGGACTTCGGAATGCTTCGTCCGCTCAACGCCCCGGAGGCTCGAGAGCCCCGGAGGGGCGACAGCCGACCACTACCGAGGCCGACGTTCGGCCTGTGTTTATTACAGGCTGCTGTCCCGGACGATCAGTGAATAGGGCAAAATAACTTCCGGCTGAAACTCTCTGCCGCAGATCATCTTATCAAGCTGTTCTGCCACTGCGAGAGCTGTCTTTTCATAATCCGGAGTGATCGTTGTTTGAGGCGGGATGCAGTAGCGGGAGATCCGCTGACGCTCCGAACTTACCAGCCGGATGTCCTGCGGTATCTTTTTCCCGAAAAGCGACAGCGCATAAGCGGCAATGCCGCCGAAGTTCCCGCCGCCGCCGCAAAATGCGCCGTCGATACCAAGTTGAAGAAGTTTTCCCATCTCTTCAAGAAAATTTTCCTCCAGAGTAACACGTACCAGCCGGTCATCAAAAGGCAGACCGTTCTTTTTCAACGCCTGAAGAACGGCTTTTTTTCTCACATCCACATTGCCTTTTCCGGGGAGTCCGTGCAGAATGGCACCTGCCTTGCGGCATCCGTGTTCCGCCAGATGTGTTATGGCAATATCCATGCCCTGTTTTTCGTCGGAATGAACAAAAGAAACTCCCGGTACACGACGGGCGGGGATCTTGTCGATGATGATCAGCGGCAGCGCAAAACGTTCATCCCATTTTTCCGGAACATCGATGCCGATGCCGACCGCCCCGCAGAAAGCGATCTCTTCAAGCCGTTCCAGATTATCCAGCGGCAGAAGTTCGATGCGATACCCCGCCTGTGCCAGTTCCCGGATCAGTTCGGATGTTACCATATCCACAAATTCTGAAGCAGGATAGATCTGCCGGTAAGGTACAATGATAACAATATTTTTCTGTTTCCCCGATGAACGGGGACGGTAACTGTACTGACGTGCCACGTTCAAGACGTGTTCGCGTACCTCTTTGCGGATGTTCGGGTGGTGACTGAACACCCGTGATACCGTTGCGGTCGATACTCCCGCAAGAGCGGCTATTTGCTGAATTTTCATTCCAACCTCCTGAATTGACTCATTTACAATATAATTGCCGTTTTTATGAAAACAAGCACTGTTTACAATAATTTTTACAAAATTATCCTGAAAAAACGGTGGAATTTCTGTATGTTGCACTTATATTATCTGGCAAAATCATTTAACAAAGGAGTTTTTTATGCAAAAAAAAGTTCTCGTTTTGGGGGCAAGCGGAGCCATGGGGCGTTATCTTGTTCCTTACCTTCTTGAAAAAGATTACAAGGTCGATGCCGTCGCTCTGGATGAACAGAAAAGTGAAAATCCCAACCTCAAATGGATCAAAGGCAATGCCAAAGATTGGGTTTTGCGCAATGAATTGCTGGCAAATAACTATGATGCCATTGTGGATTTTCTGACTTACAATTCTGCGGAAATAACGTATTATCTGCCCCAGTCGCTCAACAGTACCGGACAGTATGTTTTTACCTCGTCCGGACGTATTTATGACAATCTGGAACGTCCTGTAAAAGAAACTTCCCCCCGTTTGCTTGATTCATGCAAAGATCCGCTGCTGATCAATTCCGATGACTACTGCATCTATAAGGCAAGGGGAGAAAATATTCTTACATCCAGCGGGAAAAAGAACTGGACTATTATCCGTCCTGCCACAACATACAGTTTTATGCGTTACCAACTTGTTACGCTCGAAGCCCGTGATACAGTCGGCCGTGCTTTTGCCGGAAAAGATGTTGCCGTTCCAATTCAGGCGAAAGACAAACCCGCTACTTTGAGTTGGGGTAAAGATGTCGCCCGGATGATTGGCGAATTACTTTTCCGTGACGGAGCGATGGGAGAGGCTTTCAACCTCAACAGTGCCGAATGCCGCACATGGGGCGAAATCGCTGATTACTACAAAGATATCTGCAATCTGAATGCCGTCTGGATCGACAAAGAGGATTATCTTGATATTCTCAATCCCTATCCTTACGATTTACGTTGCCGCTGGCAGTTGGAATACGCCCGTTTGTTTGACAGGGAGGTCGACAACAGTAAAGTTCTTGCTGTCACCGGTCTGAAACAGGAAGATATGATGCCCCTCTATGATGGTCTCAAGCTGGAAATCAGCCGTACTCCCCGTGATTTTGACTGGGGAACCAATCAACGCATGGACGACTATCTGAAAAAAATAAAAAAATAACCGTACAAAATACGAAGTTGTTCCGGAGGGAATCGATTATGGTTAAACACTGTTACCTGAAATACCCATGGGGGGCTTCATGGTGCGGAATGCTCCTGTTTGCCGGTAAAAAAAATATTCTGGTTGACAGTGCGGTTGAAGAAGCCTTTTCGCCGTTCTTGAAAAATTCTCTGGCAGAGTTGCATTTGAAAATAGAGGATATCGATCTTGTGGTAAATACTCATGGTCATGCAGATCATACCGGGATGAATGAGTTGATCAGAGCAAACAGCAATGCCGGGATCTTGAATTGCAGCAATCTGCCGGAAAATTATATAATTGACGGTGGAGATTACCAGTTGCAGATACTTCATACTCCGGGACATACCGGAGACAGTGTGTCGTTTCTGGAGTTGAGTGAGGGCATTTTATTTTCCGGAGATGCCATTGAGGGCAGCGGAAGCCGCTTTGCAGGGGTCGCCCTCTATGAAAATGCCGGAAAACTTCTGGCAACCATTGAAAAAATAAGAACTTTATATACTCAAAACAAGATACAAAAAATCTATTTGGGTCATGCTTACCATGGAACTTGCGGGATTTTGGAAAAAGATGAAATCATTCCGTTTCTGGAATTGAGCAGAAAGATGGTTTTATCTTACGACAGTTTCATCAAGGGGTTGTCTGAAAATTTGACACTTGCGGAACAGGCGGAACTTCTGCGGCAGGAGTTTTCTGTATCAGAAAGTGTTTTATGTAAAAAATCAGCAGAAATCACGGTAAAAGCCCATATAAACCGGGGAGAACAATTATGTTGAAAGTTTGTATCAACCGTCAGACCGGCGGAGACCGCCGGGGCGGTCACTATACCCACTATGCCTTTACCGGATTGCCGGGCGTGGATATTGCCGCTCTCGCCGACGCCAATCCGGAAGCGAAGGATAATTTTCACCTCTGCGGAGCAAAAAAACTTTATGCCTCCTATGAAGAGATGATGGAGACGGAAAAACCCGATATCGTCGTTCTTTGTTCCCGTTTGCCGCATGAACATTATACCGAAATCAAATATGCTCTGAACCATCATTGTCACGTTCTGTGCGAAAAGCCGCTTGCCGATGATTTGCCGCACGCTTACGAACTGGCGGAGTTGTCCCGGCAAACGGATTGCAAAGTGCAAATGGCACATCTGGCTCGTTTTGCTCCGACTTTTCAGAAAATGAAACAGATGATTTCTGCCGGTGAGATCGGCAGAGTGTTGACCTGTTATATGCGGGGAAAAGAAGATACCCGGGGCGGCGGGGAAGATATGCTCGTTCTCGGGACGCACCTCTTTGATGCCGCCTGCTGGATATTCGGTCTGCCGGAAATGGTTTATGCCGATGTCCGTGTGCAGAACAGACCCATTACCAATCATGATTCCATCGAAACGACCGAACCCCTCGGGCCTTGTGCCGGAGATGATATTTTTGCCCACTTCCGTTTTGCCAACGGAGTAAACGGTATTTTTGAAAGCCGCCGGGGACTGGTTCCCGCCGTTGCTGATCCCCGCATGGGAATTACGGTTTGCGGCACGGAGGGAATTTTGACCATCCGCTATACCGGCGACCGCTCGTTGCGCCTCTGCCGGAATTTTCCTGTTCCGGTGGAGGATCATAACCAATATGAAACCATCCAACTTCCTGAACCGGAGGAAATTCCGGGAGCCTCTCCCATTGATCCGGAGGTGTGGCAGATAAACCCGGACTTTTTCTGTCATGTTTACTATGCCGAAAATAACCGCCGGGCGGCCTGGGATCTCATGCAGTCCATCAAGAACAGGCGAGAACCTCTTGCCAGAATAGATTCCGCAATCCATTCTCTGGAAATGATTATTGGCATTTATCAATCTGCAATCAATCACACGCCTGCGGCTCTTCCTCTGAAAGACCGCCGGCATCCACTTTGCTGAAGGAGAAGTTATGAAAACCAGAACCATTCAATTTGTCAGTCACGGGAAAGCCGAACTTGTCGAAACCGAACTTGACGAAAAACTTTCAGCCGATGAGGTTTTGCTTAAAACCATTTGCACGCTTATCTCTCCCGGAACGGAATTTGCCAATCTCAATGGCAATAATAACTGGCATCCTGTCAATTTTCCCGTTACGCTCGGTTACAGTGCCGTGGCCACGGTGCTTGCCGTTGGAACCGATGTGACCAATGTTACTGTCGGTGACCGTTGTCTCTGCTATCACAGCAGTCATCGTAATTATCAGAAAATGCCCTCCCGTGATGTGGTCAAAATCGAATATGATGATCTCGCCGCAGAAGAAGCCGTCTATTGCGTAGTCGGCTGTATGGGATTTCAGGGGGTACGCCGCTGCCGTCCGGAATTCGGCGAATCCCTTATGGTCATGGGACTGGGATTACTGGGGCAATTCGCCATTCAAACCGCCCGTCTTTCAGGTTGTTTCCCGGTGATCGCTCTTGATTTTAATGAAAAACGGCGCAATATCGCTCTTGCATCCGGTGCGGATGCCGCCTTTTCCCCTGATGATCCTGAACTTGAAAGTAAAATCAAAGCCCTCACCAACGGCAAAGGTGCGGACTCCGTAATTGAAGTTACCGGCAATCCGCAAGCCGTCGTTCAGGGATTGAAACTGACCGCACCTTTCGGACGTTTTTCGCTCGTGGGATGTTCCCGGACTGCCACTGAAAATATTGATTTTTACAACCTCGTCCACCGTCCGGGCATCAGCATTATCGGCGCACATAATATGGCTCGCCCGCTCCATGACCGCCGCCCCGGCGTCTGGACGATGCCCGAAGATATGGCGACTCTGCTCCGTTTTATGGCGGCGGGACGTCTCTCAAGCAAACAACTCCATACCATGACTGCCGATCCGGCAGAGGCTCCCGGTATCTATGACCGGCTTTTTGCCCGTGACCCGGAATTGCTCGGCGTGGTATTTGATTGGAAAAATTATTGAGGTACTCCCATGAAAGCAATGCTTATCGAAGAAAACAAACTTGTTCTGCGGGATATCCCTGAACCCGTTTTGAAACCCGGTTACGTCATCATCGACATCCATGCCGCCGCCCTGAACCGTGCCGATCTCCTGCAAGTCGCCGGAAAATATCCGCCGCCTCCCGGCTGGCCGGAGTGGCCGGGGCTGGAGTGTTCCGGTGTGATTTCTGCCGCCAATGAAAACAGCCGTTGGAAAGCGGGTGACAAAGTCTGCGCTCTGTTGGGCGGAGGCGGTTATGCGGAAAAAGTTCTCGTTCCCGAAGGTATGGTCATGCCCATTCCGGACAACGTTTCTTTTGCCGAAGCCGCCGCATTGCCCGAAGTTTACACCACCGCCATGCTCAATTTGTTCCGTCTCGGGGAATTGAAAAAAGGAGAAACGCTTTTTGTTCAGGCGGGTGCAAGCGGACTCGGTATCGCCGCCATCCAATTGGGAAAACTTGCCGGAGCCAAAGTTGTAACTACGGTCGGTTCGCCCGAAAAAGCGGAGGCGGTCAGAAAACTCGGTGCCGATGTGGTCATTGACCGCAAAGCAGAGGCCGTTGATGAAGTTCTGCTGAAACATCCCGTCGATGTGGCTCTTGACTGTGCCGGGGGAGAACTTCTCGGCAAATGCCTCCATGCCGTCAATCCCGGCGGGCGCTGGATACTGGTTTCCACACTGGGGGGAGAGACGACCGAACTGCCGCTGCGTGTTCTCCTTAAAAAACATATCCGTTTGATGGGAAGCACCTTGCGGAGCCGGAGCGATGCTGAAAAAAGCGATATCTTAAAACAGTTGACCGAAACGGTCTGGCCAGAAGTCTCCGCCGGAAAAATCCGTCCGGTCATCCATGCGCTATTCCCTTTTGAAGATGCCGCCAAAGCGCATGAGATCCTCGCCGCCCAGCAGAATACAGGAAAGGTCGTTCTGACGCTGAAATGAGCCGTTTTCTTACTCCGTTACGCATACATTTCATTACGCTTCTGGCAAGCGGGACCGTGTTGTATTTTTTCGCTAATATCCAGCGGGTCGCCGTTCCGGGAGCGGTCTTTGACCGCTTACAGCAGCTTTACAACTGCGATGCCTCCGGTGTCGCTGCTTTGGGGATGATCTTCATGTACGCTTATGCCGTCATGCAGCCCCTGACAGGACTTTTGCTCGACCGTTTCGGCAGTGCCCGGGTACTGTTG
The DNA here is from genome assembly GCA_017466125.1 of Lentisphaeria bacterium. Lineage (GTDB taxonomy): Bacteria > Verrucomicrobiota > Lentisphaeria > Victivallales > Victivallaceae > Victivallis. The sequence goes on from JAFTUS010000004.1 coordinate 17,213, forward strand.
GGAGGCGGCTTGCTTTTTCTTATCGGAGAATTTCTGTTTGCCGGAGCCTCTACACTTGCGGCGGCATATATTGCCCAACTCTTCAACGGGCTGGGGGCGGGGGCTCTTTACCTTGCTCTGGTACGGGAAAATATGCGTATTTTCAAAGAGAGATACAATATGACACTTGCGGCGATCATCCTTATCGGTTATGCGGGAAGCATCGCTGCCAATGCCCCCCTGCTTTTACTGATGGAGCGTTTGGGCTTGCGGAGGGTATTTCTGCTGTCGGCATTCATCATGCTCTTTTTCTGGCTGTGCTGTCTCTTGCTTATCATGACGGGAACTCTTCAGGCAGAACGGAAAAATCACCGTTTTTCTTTCCGGGAGTTTCAGCCGGTGCTGGAGCGGGAACACAACCGGAAACTTTACCTTTTCAGTGCGCTGAATTTCGGTTTATACTACGTTCTGCAAACGGTTATCGGCAAAAAGTTTCTGCTGGATTTCTGCGGAGTTTCCGATCTCGCCGGTGGCTGGATCTTTTCTGCCACCGGAGCAATCGCGGCTTCGGGCGGTTTCCTTTTTGCTTTTTTGAGTACACTTGCGGGCAACCGCCGCCGTATTTTCTGCCGGATCGCCGGAACTTCTTCGCTGACGGTTTTCATGCTGTTTCTGTCGGCGTTGGGATTGGGGGTACGCAATGGAACGTTTTATGCCGTTCTTTTTCTTGTTCTTTCCGCTACGGCAAGTCTTTCGACCATCGTCATTCCGCTTTTACGGGAGACCAATCCGGAAAATCTTGTCGGCAGAAGCATCAGTTTTCTGAATTTCAGTTTCTATCTCGCCGTGGCAATGCTGGGAAACCTTGTCAGTCTGTTGTTGAAATGTTTTACACCTGTTGGACGCAACGGGATTGCTGTATATGGGCAGGGTGCATGGTTTACAATTTTTGCCGTACTTTTCTGCGCCTCTTTCACCGTCTTTTATTTTTCATACCAAATGCGTGAAACGTATGGAAAACGTACAGTGGAGGATTAAATGATTGAAACAGTAACCGGAAAAATCAAACTCGAAGAGTTGGGGAATACCCTCGTTCATGAACACATCATCTGCTCCGGAGCCGAATTTCAGGCGGCATTTCCGAACTGGCGGCCGCGGAAAAAGGTGCTGGATATCGCTGTCGCAAAACTGAAGTATATTTCTGAAAATTATCAGGTGCATACCATTATCGACGGTACACCGCTCAGTCTGGGGCGTGATCTGGAACTCTTGAAAGAGGCATCACTCCGTTCCGGCGTGCAAATCATCGCCTCAACGGGTTTTTACTATTATGACTCCTTCGCGGTTTTGAAACAGCCTGTTGAACTTATGGCTGAACTCCTGCTGAAAGAGATCCGGCACGGTGCGATCCGTCCGGCAATGTTCAAATGTGCGGCAGATGCCGCCGGAATTACGGATACCGTAAGGAAATCGCTTCAGACTGCCGGAGCCGTGTATCGGGAAACCGGAATGCCCGTCTATTGCCATACCAATTCGTGGACACGCAGCGGCATTGAGGCTCAACAGGTATTGGCTGAAGCCGGAGTTGCTCCGGAGAAGTGCATTTTCGGACATGTCTGCGACAGCAACGATATCGGATATGCGCTGAAATTGCTGGAAATTGGCTGTTTTGTCTCTCTGGACCGGATTTGTCCGCACAATGCCGCTTTTGCCGCTGAATTGATCCGGGCGGGATATGAAGGGCGTATTTTTTTGAGTCATGACCATATCTGTTGTTATGACACTGTTGCATGTGATCCGCCCGCTCCACAGAATGAACCGCACGGTCTGGATGTGGTTCACGGACGCATTATTCCGGAAATGCGCCAACTGGGAGTAACAGAAGAAGTCATCGGAAAAATAACCACCCGCAATATCATTACGTTATACAGGAATTGAACCGTATGAAAAAAATCAAAATAGCACAAATCGGTATCGGTCATAATCATGGAGCCGATAAAATGCTCACTCTCCGTTCGCTCGACCAATATTTCGAGGTTGTCGGCGTATGCGAAAGTGACCCTTACTGGTACAATGAACGTAAGGATTTAGAGGCGTACAAAGGTCTTCCTTTTCTGGAAGAGGATGAGTTGCTTGCTACACCCGGTCTTGAAGCCGTGGCAGTGGAAACAGACGGCAAATATCTGATTTCAAGCGCATTGAAATGTGCTGATAAAGGGTTGCATCTGCACATGGATAAACCCGGCGGCGAAGACCTTGAAAGTTTCCGCAAACTCTGTGATATCTGCAAAGAAAAATCCCTCGTCTTTCAGGCGGCATACATCTACCGTTACAATCCGGCGGTGAAATTCTGCCTGGAGGCGGTCCGAAACGGCTGGATCGGCAATATTTTTGAAATCCACTCCGTCATGAGCCGTAACGACAGTGATAACGCTGCCTACCGGAAATGGCTTTCCCTGTTCAAGGGCGGAGCATTTTACATCTTTGCCGGATACCTTATGGACCTTATTCTGCTGATGCTGGGCGAACCGGACAATGTGGTGTCATTTCTTCAGAAAACCCGTGATGATTCCTTGATCGACAACGGCCTTGCCGTGCTGGAATACCCCAAAGCCACAGCGACAGTGCGGGTTTCGGTCGTTGAAATCGAAGGCTTCAATTACCGTCGTCTCATCATCTGCGGCACGGAAGGCTCTCTGGAACTCTGCCCGATAGAACACACGGAATATTATACCCGGACGCTGAAAGTCCGCATGTCCTTGAAAAAGCCCCGTGGGCCCTATGCCGCCGGAACTCATACCGTCGATTGCGGGCCGCTCGGCGGCCGCTACGACCGCCAGTTGATCGATTTCGCCGAAATCATCCGTGGAAAAAAGGAAAACCCGTTCACCATCGAACACGAATTTCTGCTCCATAAAACTTTATTGGAAGCGTGCAAATTCCAGCAACAACAAAGATGAATAGCAAAATACTGTTTATCCTTTGTTTCATCTTTTCCGGCTGTTTCTGCGACTGTTATGGAAGAGAGACATGGCTTACCATATCCGGCTTTCTGCTCCTGACCTCCTTTTTTGTTTTTTATTACGCGTTCCAAATGAAAGAAAGCGGTCGGAAAAAACATGATTGACGCAGTCACCGGAAAATCCCGCTTTCAAATCCATAACAAATCATTATCCACGAAGATATTATATATTCAGGAGCAGAGTTCAAACATTTTCCCGTTTGACTCCCGGCGGGCGGTATTGCCTCTGGCGAGGCAATATTGATGCTTCGCGCGGGATCTTTTTAAAGCACACTCTTGTAATATCCGATAAACGTATCCCAGATATTGAGTTTCAAACTCCTGTTGGCCGCTTTTCCGGTACGGGCATCAGTGAGGGATTTGATGTTGCTGACGACCAGAGTCCGGTCCTCTTTACTCATATTGGTAATAAAGATCACCTTGCGGCCCTGTTTGTCTCTGGCTGTGTGCCATTCCACACCCCATGCCGGTTTACCGTCGGGCAGGGTCACATCGATTTCCGGGAAAAGCCCGGCACGTTTGACGATGTTCCGCACCTGCGGCAGAAGTTCGACAGGGGAGCGATCCAGATCGGCATATTCACCCTTGAACTTCTTTGCCGCCTGTCTGCCATCCATCTTGCAGAATGTACCGCCAAAGAAAAGTTTTCCACCGGCTCCGGCGAATTTTTTCAGCGCAGGCAGCAGACGTTCATCTGCCTGCGGACAGGTCGGGACAAACAGCAGTTTCACATCTTTCGCGGTCACTTCTCCATTGATGAGCTGGCGTTCATCGACCAGACGGAAACTTGCTCCGCTGAACATCATCGCTTCTGAAAGTTTCAGCAGTGCCCCCGCATGAATGGCGGAATCGACCGCCCGGGAACGGGGACTGTAAAGAATACCGACCGGACGGGGACGGCGGGCGATGGCATCAAAAGCACCAATATTCTGACGGATCGCCGCAGTGGTGATGCCGCCCTGAAGAATAACGTAAGGCGTACTGGAAATATCAAATTTCTGATTGATGCCGGGGCTGGCGACCCAGAATGTACCGGCTTTCAAGCCCTGAACGACGTTCTGCTGCATGATCATATCAAGAACGGCAGGGCGGGTCATCGGCGGGTCACAGCGGATCACGTGCCATTCACTGTCAAAGATCCATTTGTCAGGAGCGTAGCCTTTCAACAGCGAAAAATACGCCGTCTGATACGGTGCATCGGATTTCAGGCGGCCGTAACGGTCATGACTGTTATCTGCCCAGGAGTCCGTACCGATGATCGGCGTCATCTGCGCCAATGCCTTGCGGTCGATGCCGTCGGCGTAATCGTAGAAGTTATGGGCACTCTTCTGGACGCCCAGCCACGGCATACCGAACTCATAGGGCAGATGTTTGATGTGCGTGGGAATACCGGGAGCATATTTTGCACAGAGGTCATGGAGGAACTTCAAGTGTTCCGTACCGGCTTCGCGGTTGCAAAGCACCCAGTCCCAGAAGCGTTCCGGAACAGTGCGGTCAAAGACCAGCGGACGGATCATGGTGATCTGTTTGAAATCCTGATATTTGCTCTTCCACGCCGCATTGAGTTTGCGGATGGAGCGGTATTTCTTTTTGAGGAAATCACGGAAACGCTGCTGCATTTCAGGCGTGTAGTCTTCAAACTGGATCTCGTTGGAGAGGTCGATCGCAACAACGGCTTTGTGTTTTGCTACATAGGGGAGCATATTTTTGAGAAAATCTTCGCACATATTGCGGTAATCGGGGTGAATGACGGAGGCTTTCAGCCAGCCGTGCCCTGCCATGCGCCCTTTCCACTGTTTTTCGTGGAGTTCGAGCAGTTCCTTCTCGTTTTCAACGCCGAAACCGACAAATGCGCCGTCCCACTCCGGATGTTTGGCAAGCAGCCAACCCGGAGTATAGGGGGCGATCATCAGATCGAAACGGATGTTGTATTTTTCATATTCGTCCAGATTGGGCATGGTGCGGCGGATCAGCATACCATCGTCAAATTTGCCGACATTGTTGCTGACGGCTCCGGGCCAGACGTGTTCTGCAACGATATTGATGCCCATCATGGCAAATTCGGGCGCACAGGATGCAAGCCCCCAGCCGCAGACACCGCCGTAAAAATCGTCATCATCCGGAGAGAGGAAATGTTTTCCCCGCCGACTGTCATCAAAGGTCCATGTTTTATCGGGCTGTCTGCCGCTGCGGATCTCATCGGCAAGTTTTTCTGCTTCGCCGACAAAAATATCCAGACAGGTGTAGTTGCCGCGCGCCATGCGGAACCAGAGCGAATCCACCGCCAGCCGGAGGGCGGCGCGGCGTGCGGTATGGTAGTTCACTTTCCCGGGAGAGGGAACGTCTTTGCGGAAATCTTCATCTTTATAAATAAAATCTTCCAGTTTCTGAACCCGCACGTTCCACTCTTTTTTGCCGATGGCGGGAACTTCGGGCGGAATTTTTACTCCGGCCGCGGCGGAGGCGGTCAGATCACTGTACCAGCCCGCCGCGCCTTTGTCGGCATCGAGAGCCGCCATATTGACCGAAAGCGGCATGGCAGGAGAAACTGCCCCGGAAAGTTGGACGACCGTTTCGCCTTTACGGATCAATGCGGCGGCATTTTCCGTCAGCAGAACAGTGAGTTTTTCCGGTTTCAGATTGTTCCAGTGAATAACGGTAGGGTCCCACCGCACCGGGAGCGAAAGTTTGCTTTTACCGTCAAAGGTCAGACGGAAACGCCCGCGCCGGACGGTATCCAGCCGCAGGATTTCCCTGCCGCTTTTATCCCGGACGGAAAACAAATGACCGTCGAGCCAGGAGTATGCCACATCAGCGGGGGAGTAGGTGAACTCAAATTTGACCGGGAGTTTTCCATGATATGCGTCCCTGACCGCGATCGCCGTATAATCGGGCCAGATGTTCCAGATGCCGAGCCGGTCGCACCTGGTCTTGCCGCTTGCTGAAGTCAGTGTGACATTTTCCGGCAGTTTGGATTTTGTATTCCAGTTTACTCCCGAAACAGACCATGGCAGAAGAGATACTGCCGCCAAAGCAAATACAGAAAAACATTTTCTCATTCCCATACCCTTTCTCTGTTAGGTTTTATACTATATTATACTTGCAAAACCGGCAAATTGCAAATCCGGAAAGCGGCAGAATACAAAAAAAATGCCATTTTTGTATAATCAGGTATAATCAAGATTGATAAAAAGAGCGTATCCTGTTAAAAATCAGCAAAAATATTTTACCGTATATTTCCGGAACGCCTTTGCTTCAAATGGGATTATCTGGGATAATTTTTTAAAAAAAATCACATTTTTTCACAAAAAACAATTGACATTTACGACTTTATCGGGTATAATATCAAAAGACAATGTATAATCACGGTTAATCAAAGGAATGCAAGATGCGTTCTGAACCCCAAAAAGAAAGGTCAAAAACAATGAAAAAACAATTTACCCTCATCGAACTGTTGGTAGTAATTGCAATCATCGCAATTCTCGCCGCCATGCTGCTGCCTGCGCTGAACAAAGCGCGCGCATCCGCCCGCAGTGCAAACTGCATCAGCAATCTGAAGCAGATCGGTACTGCCGCCGCCATGTATTACAACGATTACAACTGCCTGTGGAAGGGACATGCCGATATGACAATGAATGGTCAAAACGGAATTCAGTGGGGATATTTTCTTATTTATGGCATGAATGAGTTTGTTCCCCGCAAAGTGTTGTCCTGCCCGGCTTCCCAGGTCTCCAACCCCAAATATGACACCTACGATGCCTTCTACTACTCCTACGGCATGGCAAGTTGGAGTACCTCCACTCAGAATTTCAACCAATCCGCCCCCACTGAACTCATCGACATCACCCGCAACCTTGACAAGCGCGGATTCGGAACCGCTTCCAATGCCGATAACGGTCTTGGTACCAAAACGTTTGCGCCTTCACAGACTGTCATGTTCATGGATACCTTCCAGTCCAGCACCGGTTTCCAGTGCTACGGTGTGATTCCCCGCCGTGCCGGTTATGCCTATCAGGCGGCGGCCCGTCACAACAGCCGTGCCAACGCTTGCATGAATGACGGAAGTGTCAAGGGTGCCTCCAAAAACGAACTCGTCGGAGACTACGGCTTCGTCGATGGTGCTATTCTGGTAGAATAATCCGCCTCTGAACAAAACAGAAAAACAGCCCGGAGTTGCTTATCGACTTCGGGCTGTTTGTTATAAATTCTGCACGAAACGGGGATGCGCCGATACTTCGGGTTGCCCCCCGGAGGCTCGAGAGCCGACCACTACCGAGGAGACTATCAACAGTTCGATAAGGGTAAACGGCGTCGGGAGAGAAAGGGAAACCTTTTTGGAAAAAGGTTCTCCCTTTCTCCCCCGAACCCCCTCTATCCTTTCCCAAAACTTTCGGGTAATTACATGTTTTGCATCCGCAAAAACTGTAATTGCTTTGGTTGCAAAATCACACAAAAACTGTGCCGCAACTAC
>JAFTUS010000091.1 GCA_017466125.1 Lentisphaeria bacterium
AAGGATAGAGGGGGTTCGGGGGAGAAAGGGAGAACCTTTTTTCAAAAAGGTTTCCCTTTCTCCCCCGGCACCGTTTACCCTGATCGAACGTATCACATCGAAGGCAGAAAATCTGCCGGGAGGCGTTTCAGCCGTTCCTCCATATGCTGCCGCCTTTGAAGATACTCGTTGGTGATAAGAGCGTATTCTGATTCAAGCAGCTCCAGCTCTTCAAGGATTTGCAGGCGCGCTTTTGCTGTTTCGACTGTTTCGAGCGTATTTGTGATCTTATTTGACATACTTCCTCCATAAATGTTTTGGTTTTATCGATATTGTTTCTGTGTTTATAAAACGTGATGACGCTTGCCAGTTCCGGGATCTTGCTCAAACGGCGGATCACCAGACTGTGCATCGCCTGACGGCTGACTTTCCGTTTGGCGGCAAGTTCGCTGAGATGCAGCGTCGGGTCTGCCAATTTGTCTTCTATGATGGAAAGCGCCCGGTGATCCAGTGCCGCCATAAACCCGATCACCTCCAGCAGGTCACTGCGGGTGTAGCGGGGTTTTTCCGCTGACATACTGCGGCTGTGTTCCTGCATCTGTCCCAGACGGGCCTCCGCCAGTTTCTCAACGACCGCCTCGGGCGGAGAGCGTTTCGCGTAAAGCGGAGGATCTCCCGCTGCGGCGCAATAGCGTTTCAGCTTGCAGGAAGGGCACTCCTCACGCCGTTTGTAATACTTTCCGTAACATTCCATAAAAGCCTCCTTTCTTGTTTATTTTTGAAATTAAGTATTCACTTAACTACATTTCCAAAAAAAAGCACTCATTCCGAGCTTTCACTATAATATAGCAGGGGATTTTGCTATTTTCAAACGATTTTAAGCAAAAAATTAACGTTTTTTATGAAAAAATATAGATTTTCAAAAAAAAGCAAGTATATTAAAGTCAGAGTACCGGCAATTACCGGAAAAAAAACTAACATCAGGAGGTTCCTATGCATGCTAACGCCTGGCCTTTGATCGAAAAGTATCTGAAGCTGCGGAAAAAACAACAACGCGATCTCGCTGAACTGCTGGAAGTGACTCCGGCGGCAATATCGCAATTCAAAAAGGAACGGATCTTATTCAATCCGTCCCAAATCGGGAAGATCATCAATTATCTGCAGATAAGTCAAACAGATTGTGATGAACTCTACTCCATTCTCTTTTCCACCCGCCTTATGCCGCCGAAAGAAAAAACGCCGAAAGCGACACTTCCGCTGGGGTGGGAAAAACGGCTGCTGCCGGTGGGGGAACTGGAACTGCTGCGCAGATATGAACCGGGCTTTGAGCCGATGGATCAATATCTTTTGCGCCATACACAAAAGCATATCGCCATCTTCGGCAATCGTCCGGGGTTGTGCCTTGTTACTCTGGGGCCTCAGTATGAGTTATTCGGAAAATCATTTCTTTCCGCGCTGCTGCTCGATGCCCTGAATGAGCCGTCTCCGGAAGATTTCAAATTAGTATACACGCAGGACCGGGAGTTCAATATTATCCGCCCGACGCAAAACCGTGACGGTGTTTATTTTGACTTTATCGGACAGAATACGCTTCTGCGCAACCGTAAGATCCTCTGGCAGCGGCCGATCCTTGCATTGGATATTCCTCTTGAATAGAGTTCCCGCCCGGGGATAACCGGCAGCAGGAATGCTTCTTTTGCAAGGAGAAGTATGACGTCAGCGTCTTTCCTCAGTGCCGGGTTTCCCCGAAAAGGTATGCCATGCGTTCCCGCGAGGTGAACGGCTGCTGCTCGATGTCACGGCAGATCTCAAGGATCATCGGGGCGTGAAATACGCCCTGTTCCCACGCCGCATAGAGCGGATGCAGTTCCGGATGCCCTGCGGTACGTCCTGCGATCAGCGCATGCCCCGACAAATAGGGCTTCTCCGGCGTGGCGGCACATTCAAACTGGTGCAGATGCAGACCGTTGATGAGAGGGCCGCACTGTCTGAGCCACTCCGCCATATCATATTTTTCCGAGTAAGGATAATTGGAATAGGCGTGACCGATGTCCAGATGACAGCCGATTAAACCGGAACGGCATCTCTCCCGCAGACCGTTGACCAGAGCGAGCAGTTCTTCCGGAATAAATCCCATCGGGCGGCTGTCATCTGCCTTGAAATGGGGTTTCATGTGCAGATTTTCAATACCGACGGCAATTCCGTCAGCGATCAGCGGCGCGATCAGTCCGGCACAGAAATCCAGAATTCCCGCCTGTTTTTCGTCCGCCTCACTGAGAATACAATGCGGCACATGGATCGTTACACGGTCACATCTGACGGCACGGGCGGTATCGGTGCATTTTTTGAAGTAAGCCGTTCCGGTTTCATCCCCCTGATCGGGGAAGTCCGGCATGTGGAGCGAAAGCGTCCTGCCGCCAGCTTTGCGCCAGCGGGAGGTCTGCTCCTGAAGTTCCGTCAGCGGAATTTTGTCCCATTCGTAATAACTCCACTCCACGACCGGGATCTGCTGTGAAATCGCCTTTTCCATCCATGCGGAGTGTTCCCGCTTTATGGAGACGCCGAGGTTATCCAGAAAATCGCGCTGCACAGCAGCATCCCACTGCCGGAAAAGGTCGGGGCAGCGCAGTTCTCCGCCGGTAAGGACGACCGTATCTCCGAAGTACGGAGCCGTGACCGCCATATCAGGAGCAATGCTGCGGAGTTGTTCTTTTATCATTTCAGCATGACGGTGCGTCCAGAGGTCGGCTGGCTCGCGTCCGATTTCGTAGAGGTGGTTCAAAAACAGATGTCCGCTCCTGCGGCGGGCAAGGAAACGGCTGACCGCTTCCAGATGCGGAAAGTCGCTGCCCGTGGCATCCTCACGCCCCAGAAAGACGTGACCGAATGTGTAATCCACCTCCCCCGGCGGCACTCCCTGCGAGGGGTCGCGCACATCGGCGGGAAAGAAGAGACGGATGCCGTCCGGCAGAACCACATCGTAGGCGCAGGAGAGAACCGGCACTTTCCCCGGTTCGGCATGATAACCGGCTCTTGCTGTAATACGGATACCGGCAAGTTCGATGCTCTCGTCATCCGCAAGAATGAGTGTATTTGCCGGGGATGCTCCCCAGTGGTTGAAAAAGTCAGCAGCGATCCGTTCCGGAACGACCCATTCCACAGAACTCCCCGCCAGAGCCTTCACCCATTCACTCTGACAGTGATCGGCGTGAAGGTGCGTAATAAGGATAAAGGAGGCTTTTTCCCGCAGCAGTTCACCGAGTTGGCGTATCTCTTCAGCCAGACCGTCGCTGCAATAGGTATAGGCGGGATCGACCATCCAGAAACAGGAACTGCCCGTGGAAAAAATGTAACTTGACGAATTCGGAAAACGTACCACAGTGTGATCCGGCTCTGCCGTCCGTTCCAGATGACTGAGCGCATCGTGCCACAACCGGAAACGGTTGTCCAGAATACTCTGCCGGATATCACTGTTGTAATCGTTCATATTTCTTACGCCTTGATGCGGTTGTCTGTGACCCGTTTTGCCTTGCCTTCACTGCGCTGGATGGAGTTGGGGGCAACGATGTTGAGGCGCACCCGCAGACCGATGACGTTTTCGATGGCACGGGTGAGTTTGCTGTGGAGTTTTTCCATTTCGCTGATCTTGTCGGAGAAGAGAGCGGGATTGATCTCCACATTGACTTCGATATTATCCAGACCGTTTTCGGTGTAGAGAACGATATTGTAGTTGGCGGTCGTTCCCTCCACCGAAAGCAGAGCCGTTTCGATCTGGGAGGGGAAGACGTTGACGCCGCGGATGATGAACATATCGTCGCTGCGCGATGAGATGCGGTCGATGCGGCGGATGGTACGGCCGCAGGGACATTTTTCGGAGATGATCCGCGTCAGGTCACGGGTGCGGTAACGGATCATGGGCATCGCGTACTTGGAAAGGGTGGTCAGCACCAGTTCACCGACTTCACCTTCGGGGAGGACTTCGCACGTATCGGGGTCGATGATCTCGGGGTAGAAGTGATCCTCAAAGATGTGCATACCGCTCTGGTGTTCACATTCGATGGCTACGCCGGGGCCGATGATTTCGGAGAGGCCGTAGATATTGTACGCTTTGATGCCGGAGGCGGCTTCGATGCGTTTGCGCATCTCATCGGACCAGGGTTCTGCGCCGAAAATACCCGCCCTGAGCGGCAGTTTGTGCATATCGATACCGTCCGCTTCAGCCTGTTCGATCATAAAGTTGAAGTAAGAGGGCGTACAGCAGATGGCGGTCGCGCCGAAGTCACGCATAAGCATGATCTGCCGTTTGGTATTGCCGCCGCCGGTGGGGATAACGGCTGCGCCGAGGGCTTCTGCGCCGTAGTGTGCGCCGAGACCGCCGGTAAAAAGTCCGTAGCCGTAAGAGACCTGAATGATGTCGTCACGGGTGAGTCCGCAGCCGGAAAATCCCCGTTTGAGGACCTCCATCCAGACGTTCAGATCCTCCTGGGTGTAAGATACGACAATGGGTTTCCCTGTCGTTCCGCTGGAGGCGTGGAAACGGACGATCTCTGAAAGCGGCACGGCAAAAAGCCCGAAAGGATAGGTGTCGCGCAAATCGGTCTTGACGGTAAAGGGAAGTTTTGCAATATCTTTCAGCGTTCTGATGTCTGCCGGAGTCAAATTGCGTTCCTGCATGCGGGTACGGAAAAGTTCCACATTATCGTAAGTGTGTTTGACGATTTTCTGCAAGCGGTCCAGCTGGAGTTTCCGCAGATACTCTTCTGAAACGAAATCCAATGCGCTTACATCATCATTTGAAATATGTTGTCCCATGCTTCTGACCTTTCTGTAAAAATGATTTGACTTAATGTACACCAAAAACGGGATATGCGCAAGTCTTTTTAAGGGACAACCGCCGGAAAATCACGGATTTTGCCAACACCCCCTGAACAAGTACGGTTTTTTACAGTTTGAAAACCGTACCGATCTTCCTGCCCAGCAGCAATCCCGCCGCCGCCAGTGCCGCCGCCAGAAAAAGCATCGCCCACACGCCGAAAGCACAGGCGATGGAGGGCCCCTCACCCAGAATTTGCGACAGATCGTAAATCGCACGGGTAATGGGGTAGAATTCCGCTTTCTGTGCAAGGATCAGCGAGTCCGATACTTCCAGCATCGAGAAACTGAATGCGAACAATGCCCCCACCAGCACGTTGGCAAGAATGAGCGGCATGGTGATTTTCAAAACGGCTTTCAACGGCCCCGCCCCGAAACAGCGGGCGGCATTTTCCAGCTCTTCCGGCGTCTGTTCCAAGCCCGCACTGACCGAGCGCACCACATAGGGCAGACGGCGCACGGCGTATGCCACAGCCAACAGCCACAAGGGGTTTTCCACCGGGTTGAAACACTTTGCCGCCCATGCGTATTTGACCGACATTCCGAGATAGCCGAAAGCGATCACGATCCCCGGCACAGCCAGCGGCAGCATGGCGAGCAAGTCTGCCAATGCTCCGCCTTTGAGTTTCCACCGCACACAGGCAAGAGCCGTAAGGGTTCCGGCGATCACGGCGATGACCATGGCAAGCAGACTGTACCGCAGACTGTTGACGATACTGGGAACGACGATCTTGTTGGAGAGAGCGTTTTCAAAGTGTATCAAGGTGAAGTGTTCGGGCAGCAGTGTCCCGTACCACCGCTGGGTGAATGCCGCCAGCACCAGTGCGATGTGGGGCAGTGCCGCCAGAAATGTCACCAGGAGAAACGCCCCCGTCGGCAGATATTTGCGAAACCCCGGCAGTTGCGGGGCAGTCTGCCCCATACTGCCCTTGACCGAAGAGTTCGCCCCCCCGGTTCCAAGGATGAATTTCCCGAAAAGATACATTCCGGAGGCGAAGAAAAGCATGACCACCACCAGTGCATACGGCACAGGATTGGTCTCCAGCTCCATGATGCCGTTGAAGATCTGCACCGGCGTCACCCGGTTGAAGCCGAACATCAGCGGCGTGCCGAGTTCTGTAAAACTCCACACCAGCACGATGCTCCCCCCCGCCAGCAGTCCGGGCTTCATCAGCGGCAGAGAGATCGTGCGAAATCTGCGCCAGCGGGAGGCTCCGAGATTGCGTGCCGCCTCATCCAGTGCCGGGTCGATGTTGCCCAGTGCCGTAACCAAATTCAAATAAAGAATGGGATAAAGGTGCAGAGCCTCAATGAAACAGACCGACCAGAAACGCCCTTTTCCGCCGAGGAAATCCACCGGAGCAAATCCCATTCCGGTCAGCAGCGTGTTGATGACGCCATAGTGACCGAGGATCTGCTGAAAGCCCAGCGCACCCACGAAAGGCGGCAAAATCATGGGGATCATCACCAGCAGAGCGCACCACTCCTTCATGGGGAAGTTGCAGCGGTCAAAGAGCAGAGCCAGCGGCAGGGAGATGAAAAAAACCATCAGTGTCGTAACTGCGGCAATGGCAAAACTGTTGACAAGCCCTTCCAGATAGATGTAGTTGTTGAACACCTCTTTCAGAAGAGCCGGACTGATGCCGACTTCAACGACCGTATAGACCGGCCCCAGCAGAAAGAGAGCAAAAAAGAGTATCAAGCCGCACAAAACGGCGTATTGGAGTATCCGGCGCATCATTACAATCCTTTCTTTGCGAGTTCAGCGGCTTCAAGATAATTTTTCCGGGCATTTTCGCTCCATGAACGGCAGACGGCGGCGATGTCGATCGCGGTGCGGGTCGCCGATTTGCGGATCGACTGATTTGCCGATTTAATGTCGGTGTATTCAAAGGGCAGCCGTTCAAAAGCGGCGTATGCCTGCGGGACTTTTTGAGGGCCGCCCGCCTCCAGAATGGCTTTCCATGCCGCTTGCAGTTCGCTTTGGGGTTCCAGTGCGATACTGCGGATCAGCACCCGGATCAGCCCGAAGTAAGGTCCGGTCAGTTTCGGGCGGTAGGAGAAACTGGCTCCGGACACATAAGGATCGTAGTCCGGGTCCGTCCGGAATTGGTCATATTTTTTGTCGTAAAGCGTTTTCAGAACGGGGGGACGGCGGAGGGTGTACTTTTTCGGACCGCCCGGCACGCCCGCCTTGTAACAATGGAGTTTCTGCCCCGCCGGAGAGAGCAGAAAGTCGATGAAAATTTCTGCCGCCTTGCGGTTGGGTGCGCCCCGGAGCATCTGGATCGGGTCGGCGGAAACAGCCGTTCCACCGATGGGGGGCACATAGAAGAAATGAGGTTTGCCGTCGAACTGTTTTTCGTTCCACTCCTGTTCGATAAAACCGTAGGTGTCGATCGCCATACCGGCAACGGCATTCCCGCCTGAAATATCACGGGGGACTTTCCCTGCGGCATCGGTCAGGTTGCGGGCGTTGGCAAACATCCGTTTGATAAGGTTCATGCCGTTTCTCCACCCTTTCACGGGGTCGTTGCAGTCGGACATGCACTGCTGGATGACGATTTCAAAACACTTGTTCGCCGAACCGGATTTGCTGGGGTCGGCAAGGGTCAGGGTGTTGAAGAAACGCGGTTCGCCCAGGTCGCTCCACCGTTTGGGCGGTTCGGGCGGATCGAGTTCTCTGATGCGGTCACTGTTGTAGCAGATGCCGAATGTGGAAAGCACCACGCCGTAATAACGCCCCTGTTTGTCGTAGAGGTTATCTCCGCCGAAATGCTGCGGGATCACATCTTCTCTGAACCATTCGGGGTGCCGTTCCTGCACCTTGCCGTCCACGGCGAACCCGCGGGCGGCATGGCGCGCCATGTCGAAAGTGCCGCCGCCCGCCATCAAATCGATGCCGATGCCGACATTGGAGTTCAGAAAAAGTTTGCGGGCGCGTTTTGCGGCGGCGGAGGCTTTGGGGTCCTTATCCACATTGGGGTTGGCAAATGCCTCGGCGATCTCCGCCGTCCACTCGCCGTTGGCGGGGTCGGACTCGAAATAACGGCGGAACTCCGCCTCAAAACGGTCGGCAATATAGCGGACAATATCGCTCGTGCCGCCGGGAGAACGGAAGTCCAGAGCGATCTCTTTGCCGAACTTCTCCCGGCAGTATTCAGCGAATGCCTGTTCGTACTCGTAGCGGATGCTCTCATTGTGCGCTGTGATAATGACGATGCGTTCCGGCAGACCGGAGTTGTCCTTCCCGATCTGTCGCGGGCGCAGCAGAAAGGGGATCGCCAGCAGAACCAGCAGCGGCAGAATGGCAAAAAATATTTTTCCGCGCATAACTTACTCCTCCAACAGAACTTTTCTGCTTTCATCGAAAGAGAGGAAAAACGTTTCTCCTGCCGAACGCGGCGGCGGAGCATACTCTGTCACCAGCAGTTTTTCGCCCGCTTCTGTGCAGAAGACCCATTCGGAGTGGTCGCCAAGATAAGTGCCGCTGACCAGTTCCGCTTTGACTTCGCCCGCATCGCCGATGCGGATGCACTCGGGGCGGATGGAGATAAGCCCGGCTTCCGTCCGGAGCAGATTGGTGTCGCCCAGAAATTTTGCCACGAAACTGTTGCGGGGTTTTCCGTAGATCTTCTGCGGCGTACCGACCTGCTGAAGAACGCCGTTGTGCATCACGGCGATACGGTCCGCCATGCTCAGGGCTTCGTTACGGTCGTGCGTCACGTAGACGGCGGTCAGATGTTTTTCTTTGCAGATGCGGCGGATCTCACAGCGCATTTCGTCCCGCAGACGGGCATCGAGGTTGGAGAGCGGTTCATCCAGCAGAAGCAGTCGGGGTTTCACCGCCAGAGCGCGGGCGAGAGCCACCCGCTGCTGCTGTCCGCCGGAAAGGGAGGTCACTTTGCGTTTGGCAAAGTCGCTCAACTGAACGACTGCAAGAGCGGCTTCGACCTCCCGTTTCACCGTCTCTTTGTCCGCGCCTTCGGAGCGCAGACCGAACGCCACGTTTTCAAAGACGGTCAGGTGCGGCCACAGAGCGTAGTTCTGAAAGACCATGGCGGTACGCCGTTTTTCGGGGGGAAGTTCTGTAATATCTTCACCGTCGAACAGGATCTTGCCGCAGTTGGGTTTCACCAGCCCGGCGATGATGCGCAGAAGCGTGGATTTGCCGCACCCGGAGGGCCCCAGCAGGAAAAAGAGTTCGCCGTCCGGGATATTCAAGTCGATGGGTTGAAGCACCGGAACGTCCGGCTGATAGGATTTGGCGATACCGCAGATGGAAACGTTGCTCATAAAAACTCCTTATTGTTTGCCAGTGAAAAAGATGTCCTGTGCGGCAGAAAGCACGCCTCTGCCGAAACGGAAGTAGTTGCCGCTGCAAAGGTTCTGCAAGGCAAAGAAAGCCCGTTGAATAAAATTTTTTTCCGGAAGTTCACCCCGGAGAGCGGAAAACTCCTGACGGAGGCGGTATTTGCGGGGGGCATTTCCCGCCCGTTTCAGCAGTTCACCAAAGAGTTCCCCGTACCAGCGGGCGGCGTTGCGGGAAACGGAGAGACGGGCCCGCCCCAGCGGTGAATACTGCCCCGCTCCGGAGGTATTTTTTCCGTGCTGCCGGAAGAAAGTCAGCACTTCATCGACCACCGCCCAGCGGGAGTGGAGCATCACGCTGTAACCGATCCAACTGTCGTGACACTCCGGCAAATCGGGAATGGGCAGAATTTTCTCTTTCAGTGCGGCGGTGAAAGCCATATTGTGTCCGGCAGCGGGAAACCGTTTGAGGGCGATATTTTCAAATTCCTCCGCTGTGCCGTGAACGATTTTTTCCCTTTCGCGGCGGGAAAATCCGCGGGTATCCCGATGCGTTTTTCCGAGCGGGGAGAGATTTTCATTTGTGAGGGTGCTGTCGCAAAAAACGCCCTGATGCTCCCGATCGAGAGCGGCGACCAGTTTTTCGATTTTTTCCGGCATCCACACATCATCCTGATCGCACAGAAAAAGGATATCTCCTGCTGCCAGCGAGAGAGCCTTGCTGAAGTTGGCGGAAACCCCCAGCCGGACGGGATTTTTGAAGTAGCGGATCACATGGGGGTATTTCTTTTCAAATTCCGCAATGCAGCGGTATGTTTTATCATCGGGGGAGTCGTCGCAAATGACGATCTCATCCGGCGGAACGGTCTGAACAAAAAGCGAAGAGAGTTGTTCTGAAATGAACTTCTCACCGCAACAGACTGCCATGACCACCGAGATTTTCATGCTTTACTTTTTGCTTTCCCTGAGTGAAAGTTTGCGTCTTTTGAGCCAGAAATAGAAGGCGGCTATATAAAAAGCGGGGCATCCGTCCCCGAAGAGCAGCCGCCTGCTGTCGGTGAAATCCACCACCAGTACCGGATGGTTGACGGAACGGTCTTTGCGCAGCTGGATGGCAACGTTGACGATCTCTTTTTCCACGAAAGTCTGGACGATTTTCAGTTTACCGATGCCGTTGGAAAAGATCACCTTGCCGTCTTTACGCTCAATGGTGTAGCGGCGGAAGAAGGATTTGAGGAACATATCCCCCATCAGCAGTGCGCCCACAACAACGATGCAGAGCAGCATCATATTGAAAGGACGGTTGATGAGATAAACGATCATACAGGAGATGACCAGCGTGGAGAGCAGACAGGGGATCAGCGAAAAATTCACTACGCTGATGAAATTTTCCGTCAAATCGAAATAGGGCGGAAGAATACCGTTCTGCAGTTCGGCGGTCAATTTTGCGGGATAATCCAGTTTGCACGTTTCGCAGCGGACATAAAGGCTTTTTTCTTTCGGCTTGTGCAGATTTTCTCCGCAGACCGGACACTTCAAATCATCCATAACCACGTTCCTTATTACATATAAAGCAAAAAACGGCGCAGAGTAAAACTCCCGCCGTCTTTCCCGTATACGTCGAATCAGAGATCGACGACTTTGGTCTTGGGCAGACCCAGAACCTTATCCTCGGGGATACGGCCCTCGGCACGCAGAACGTTCAGACGTTCAAAGCGTTTCATGACGTTGCGGATCTTGCGAACCTTTCCGCCAACACGGAGACTCGGATGCTGAGACATTGTAACACCTCGTATAATTAAAATTCAGTAAAAATTCATCTTCTACAAAAGAATACGTTTGATAAAATACACCCAAAAAAAATTTTTTCAAGTAAAAGTTTTAAAATAGTTGTATTTTTTCACGTTGTTCTGCAAAAAAAGTCGAAATGCCTGATCGTCCGACTGCCGATAATTCCGGGTTATTTGCTTATTTTATATAAAATCACTTGCAAAAAACGCATTTTGGGTGTATATTACATAGTAATTTAATATCAAAAAAACGACCTTCAGTTCAAAGGAGTTGAAAAAAGATGCGTTATATCGATCAGTTTATGGCCGCTTTCCCGTTTGAGGGATTGACTTTTGATGACATTTCTCTTGTCACGCAGTATGCGGACTTTCTCCCGCACGATGCTGACATCACCAGCCGCTTTTCGCGGAATGTGAAACTCAACATCCCCTTCGTCAGTGCCGCAATGGATACTGTGACCGAAAGCGCAATGGCGATCGCCATGGCTCGGCTCGGCGGTATCGGCGTGATCCACAAAAATCTCTCTGTGGAACGGCAGGCCGAAGAGGTCCGCAAAGTCAAAAACTATCTCAACGGCATCATCCGTGACCCCGCCGTGTTCCACCCCGAACAGACGGTCGCCGAAATGATGGCGGAAAAAAATCTCAAGAAATACTCTTTCAGCGGTTTCCCGATCGTGGACGATCGGGGTCGTCTGGTCGGTATCATCACCTCCCGCGATGTGAAGTTCCTTACCGATTACAATGTCAAGATCGCCGATGTGATGACCTCCAACGTCGTCAGTGCCGCCGACGGAACTTCCATGCAGGCCGCCTTTGAAATGATGCGCAGCGAAAAAGTGGGCAAACTCCCCATGGTCGATGCCGACGGCAAGTTGACCGGTCTTTACAGTTTCCACGACGTCAAGACCCTCATTTCCAAAGAAGAACCCGATTACAACCGCGACAGCCGTCATCAACTGCGCGCCGCCGCCGGTATCGGCCCCTATGACGAAGAACGCGCCGAAGCCCTCGTCAACGCCGGTGTGGACGTGATGGTTCTCGACACCGCCCACGGTCACTCCAAGGGCGTGATCGAAACACTCAAGATGTTCAAGGCCCGCTACGGCAGCAAAGTCGATATCGTCGCCGGAAACATCGCTACTGCCGAAGCCGCAAAAGCTCTCGCCGATGCGGGCGCAGACGGTATCAAAGTCGGTATCGGACCCGGTTCGATCTGCACGACCCGTGTGGTTGCCGGTGTCGGCGTGCCGCAGGTGACTGCCGTTTACGATGTGGTCCGTTCCGTTCCCGCCGACATTCCTGTTATTGCTGACGGCGGCATCAAGACTTCCGGCGACGTTGCCAAGGCGATCGCCGTCGGAGCATCCTGCGTGATGATGGGTTCCGCTCTCGCCGGAACGACCGAAAGTACCGGCGAAACCATTCTGCATCAGGGCCGCAGTTATGTGATCTATCGCGGCATGGGCAGTCTCGCCGCCATGAAAACCGGCAAAGGCAGCCGTGAACGCTACGGTCAGGACGATGTGGATGACGATAACAAACTCGTTCCGCAGGGGATCGAAGGCATGGTGCCGTTCCGCGGAGCCGTTTCCAACGTCATTATCCAGTTTGTCGGCGGTCTGAAATACTCTTTCGGTTACTGCGGAGCCCGTACCATTCAGGAATTCTGGGACAAGGCGAAAATGGTCCGTGTGACCTCCGCCGGTCTGCGTGAAGCGCATCCGCACGATGTGACCATGGTCAAAGACGCCCCCAACTATACTGCTGCAAACTGATTTTCAGCGCATTTCCGGGGCGGAGGATGCCCCGGGAATGTCCGGTGCCGTAAACCGTTTTGAGTATTGATAAGGAGTGAAGATGATGAAAAAACAGATTTTTTTGTTTTTGTGCTGTTTTGCTGTTTTCGGCGCAGAGGCGGCCCCCCGTTTCGGCGTGGTGAACTATGAGAAAATCTTCCGTGAATACTACAAAAGCAAGATCGCAGAAGATACCATCCGCCGTCAGGGTGAGGTCTACCGCAATTACCTTCTCAAACTCAACGAACAGCACCAGCAGCTTCAGAAAGAGGCATCCGCTCTGCTGATCAATTCACAGAACGTGGCTCTCTCCAACGAAGAACGTCAGCGCAGCCGCAGCACCCTTGAGGCAAAGCGCAAAGAGATCCAGCAGAAAAAAGCCGAGATCGAACTTTACGCCAAAGAACGCACGCAGGATCTGCGCCGCATCGAAGCGCAGAAACGCAAAGAGATCACCGATGAGATCAACGCCGCAGTAAAACGCCGTGCCGCCGCCGAAAAATTCGATTTCGTTTTCGACGCCTCCGGCAGAACGTTGAACCAGCAGCCCGCTCTGCTCGTTTATCCGGAATACAGTGATCTGACTGAACGTGTCATTATCGAACTCAACCGGCCCGCCGCCGGAAAAAATACAACTCAAAAACCGCAGGAGAAAAAATGAATCAGCAAACCGCAACTGCCGCCCAAATCGCAGAATTGGTCAAGGGCGAACTCAAAGGCGATCCCGAAGTCGTTGTCAGCCGTGTTTCCTCCCTTAAAGATGCCGATGCTCAAAGCGTCTCCTTTGTCGGCAACAAAAAGTATGTAAATCAACTTGATGAGACCAAAGCCGGTATCGTTCTGGTCAACAGAGACCTTGCCGATGCCTCCACGGAAAAGCATACCGTCATCGTCTGCGAAAATGTGGACTATGCTTTCACGCAGGTCATTGCCCTCTTCGGCGAAAAAGCCCCCGCATGGCCGGTCGGGATCCATCCCCGTGCCGTGGTCGATCCCACCGCAAAGATCGGAGCAAATGTCTCCATCGCTGCCAACGCCGTGATCGATGCCGGTGCGGAAATCGCCGACGGCGCCTGTATCGGCGCGGGATGTTATGTCGGTCACGATGCAAAGATCGGTGAAGGCACGATCCTTTACCCCAACGTTACGGTCATGTACCGCTGCCGTGTCGGAAAAAAGTGCATCATCCACCCCGGCGTGGTGATCGGCGCGGACGGCTTCGGTTTTGTTCCCGGCCCCAACGGACTGGTCAAAGTGCCGCAGACCGGTATCGTCCAGATCGATGATGATGTGGAAATCGGTGCAAACACCACGATCGACCGTGCCCGTTTCGACAAGACCTGGATCAAGAGCAATGTCAAGATCGACAATCAGGTGATGGTCGCCCACAATGTCGTGGTCGGAGAAAGTGCCATTCTCGTTGCGCAGTGCGGCATTGCCGGGAGTTCTGAAATCGGACGCGGAGCCATTCTTGCCGCCAAGGTCGGCATCAACGGACATATCTCCATCGGCGACGGCTGTAAAATCGCCGGATGCAGTGCAGTTCAGCACAGCATGGAGCCCGGCAGCATCGCCGTCGGTATTCCCGCCGAATCCCAGCGTCAGTTCATCGCCCGCCTCGCTCTGCCGCAGAAGCTGGAAAAACTTGCGGCCCGCGTCAAAGCTCTGGAAGAAAAAAACTGAAATCAACTTTTACTACCGGAATATAATAAGAAATGAGTGAAAAATCTGATACAGCAACATTGAAAATTGACGGACAGACGATCGAACTGCCCATCGTTACCGGTTCAGAAGGGGATCGGGCCGTGGACATCGCCAATCTGCGCGCCCGTACCGGTTGTGTAACTCTCGACCCCAGTTTTATGAATACGGCGGCGTGTTACAGCCGGATCACCTATATCGACGGCGAAAAAGGTATCTTGCGCTACCGCGGGATCCCCATCGAGGAACTCGTTACCAAAGTCCGTTTTGTGGAGGTCGCCTATCTGCTGGTACACGGCGAACTGCCGAATGAAGAACAGCGCAGAAACTTCTCCGCTCTGCTGAACCGCCACTCCCTGCTGCACGAAGATATGCGTCACTTCTTCGACCACTTCCCGCAGGGGGCGCACCCGATGCACATCCTTTCAACCATGATCAACGCACTGGCTGCGTTTTATCCCAACGTTGACCTGAAGTCTCTGGATGCTGATGTGGAACTCTCCTGTGCAAGGTTGATTTCCATTGTGCGCACCATGGCGGCATTTGCCTACAAGAAGTCCATCGGTGAACCGGTGGTCTATCCCCGGCATGACCTCTCTTATTGCGCGAACTTCCTCAATATGATGTTCGATTCGCCGATCCAGCCCTACCAGATCCACCACGATGCGGTGCGTATCCTCAACGTGCTTTTCATCCTTCATGCCGATCACGAACAGAACTGCTCCACAACGGCAGTCCGCACGATCGGTTCGGCACAGGTGAACTTGTACGCCACGATCTCCGCCGGTATCTCCGCCCTTTCCGGACCGCTTCACGGCGGGGCAAATCAGGCGGTCATCGAGATGCTCCGCATGATCCAGGAAGACGGCGATGTGGATAAATTCATCCGCATGGCGAAAGACAAGAACAACTCTTTCCGCCTGATGGGTTTCGGCCACCGTGTCTACAAGACCTACGACCCCCGCGCCGCAATCATCAAGCGGGAGTGCGACGCTTATCTGAAACGCATCAAATACCACGATCCGCTGCTGGATGTCGCCCGCCGGATCGAAGAGACCGCTCTGACCGATCCCTACTTTGTGGACCGTCATCTTTATCCCAATGTGGACTTCTATACGGGAATTCTCTACCGCGCACTGGGTATTCCGGAAAATATGTTTACCGTGATGTTCGCCCTTGCCCGTCTGCCCGGATGGATCGCCCACTGGAAAGAGATGGCAGGAGCCGGTACGAAAATCGTCCGCCCGCGTCAGATTTACATCGGAAAAACAGAGGAGGAGACCAGCGGCGTCATGGCAAACCGTGAACCGCAACTGCTCTGGTAAAAATAAAAAACGTATGCCGTTTCCGGGAAAGAGTGTTTCCGGGAACGGTGTATTTTTATACCAAAAATATAAAAAAGGAAAGTTTGAATGGCTGTTGTATTTGCTTTGTGCTGCCTTGCCTGTGCCGCATGCAATGATTTTGTGTTCAAGTTGTTTACCCGTGTGGAACGTTCCAAAGGACAGTTCGTTGCACTGGTCGGTATCTTGTGGTTTCTGACGCTGGTGTGGCTGCCACGCGATCCGGCGAACGACTGGAAGATGACGCTGTTGTGGGGCGGGATTTCCGGATTTCTGTCGTTGACGTCCAACATATTGCTGATCGAAGCAATGGCACGGCAGAGTGCGGGGCTCTGCTCCACGATTTTCCGCCTCAACATGGTTTTGGTGGTGCTGGGGGCGACATTCATTCTGAACGAAAAACTGACCGGTCTGCAATGGGTCGGCATCGGTTTGGCAATTCTTGCCGTCCTTGCCTTTATTCCCCGCAAAAGCGGCTCTGAAGCGGCAAAAAAAGCGGGTATGATCGGTTTCGGAATGGTTCTGCTTGCGGCATTTCTGCGTGCCGGTATGGGTTTGAGTTACAAGTACGGATTTCTTCACGGAGCCGATCAGAACGGTGTGGCAGTGGTCAACAGTTTCTTCTGGATCTTCGGCGGACTGCTCTATGCGTTTCTTGTGGAACGGAACTTCAAATTTCCTGACAAACTTCTTTTGGGTTACGGTGCGCTCTCCGGAGTTCTGGTGGCGGGCATCGTTTTCTTTATGGCGGCATCGGTCAACCTCGGCAATGCCAGTATCGTTCTGCCGATTGCCCAGATGAGTTTCCTCGGAACATTGCTTTTGAGTGTCCTTTTCCTGAAAGAGAAGGTCGATATATTGAAAATCATCGCCGTTTTGAGCGGTACTGCGGCAATTCTGCTGCTGGTTCAGTAATATAGAAAGAGTCTGTTATGGCAAGAGAAAAATTAGAGTTCGGCCGCTATGATTATGCGGCATTTTCAGCCTTTACCATGTATTCTGTGGTATCTCTGGCAATTCCGATCATGATCGTATCGATAGGCAAATCGCTGAACTTTCCGATCGATGACGGCGGCATGGGGTACGGCGGATTGCTCCACATGGTACGCAGTGCGGCAATGATCGTAACATTGCTGATATGCGGATTTGTTGCCGCCCGCTTCGGGAAACGCTATACAATGACCGCCAGTGTGCTGATGATGGGCGGCGGCATTTTGTGCTGTGCCTTTGCCCCCGCCTACTGGGTACTGCTCCCCTGTCTGATGATTGCCGGGTTGGGAGAAGGACTCTGCGAAGGCATCGCAACGCCGTTTGTTCAGGATCTTCACCCCAAGGCCCCGGAACGTTATGTCAATATCGCCCACTCTTTCTGGTCTGTCGGTATTCTTTTGGCGGTTCTGCTGGTGGGCGGACTTATCACGCTCGGCATCAACTGGCGTATTATCCTCGGTGCCGCCGGATTTCTGACTGTTATGACCGCACTGGGTTTTTGCTGGAAAGAAAATCCGGCGAAAAAATATCCCGAAAGCACCGAAAAAATCAACAGCAAAGACATCTTGCGGTACAGCAAAGAAATCTTTACCAAAAAACGTTTCTGGCTGTGCAGTGCGGCAATGTTTTTCGGAGCGGGGGCTGAATTCGGTCTCACGTTCTGGGCGACCGCATACGTTGAACTGACGTTCAAAACCAGCGTATTTGTCGCCAGTCTCGGCACAGGAGCGATCGCCTTGGGCATGTTTATCGGCAGAACCGGTTTCGGTTACATTGCCAAGCCGCAGAACTTGCGCTATATTCTGCTTTTCTGCGGATTGGGGATGATTCCGATTTCGCTTGTGCTGGCTTTCCTCGAACCCGGAATCATTCCGGCGTGGCTGCTTTTCCCTCTGCTTTTTGTCCTGCTTTTCCTCTCCGGCATCGGAATTGCTCCGTACTGGCCCACGATGCAAGTGTACGGTGTGACCCGGCTGCCGCAGTGCGACTCCACCATGCTTTATGTTTATTACTCCGGCATGGGCATCCCCGGAGCAGGATTTTTCTCATGGTTCATGGGAGCGATGGGGGATTGTTTCGGTTTGCGTGGAGCGATTCTCGTTGTTCCCTGCTGTCTGGTGATTTTCTGCTCTATCGTAATTTGGGAGTGCTGGTTCCGGGCAGATAAAGAGGCGTAAGCGGTCAGATTTTACCCCTGCCGCCGCCACGGGCAGTGATCGCAGGTGGAAAGAGCGTTTTCATTGACCGCTTTGCGGTAAAGTCCGGCGCGTTCGCCGTAAAAGATCTCTTTGAGGGAATTATTCTTCACATTTCCGGCGGAGAAGCCGAAGTAATCCGTGCAGAACCCCACCTCTCCGTCATGGCGGATATGCACCCGGTGCCACGGGGCGGAACAGGGGGCAACCTCATCCATTTGCGGATAACGGTGCGGCGTAAAACGTACCGGGATGGGGTACGCAGTCTGCCGGACAACGGCAAGTTCGCTTTCCAGTTCGGCAAGGTAGGCGTCATCTTCCTCGCGGTGCCATGCGGCAAGTTCGGGATAATCCTGCTGCCAGTTTTCTCTGCTGAACGTGCGGTAGGAGTCGATCTCCTTTTCCGTCAGATACATGAGCGGCTGAAGGACGATTTCATCACAGCCGAGTTTTGCCAGTTCAAAGGGGAGTTGTGAAATCCCTTTCACATTCAAGTCCGAAACGGTGGTAAGGAACGTCAGTTTTCCTTTGCGGTGCAAATTGAGAAGTTCCAAGTTGGCGGATAGTTTATCGAAAACCCCTTCGCCCCGCATGGCATCGTGTCCGGAGCGGGTTCCGTCAACGGAAACATTGATACTGTCGATATTTTCAGCGACTGCTTCAAGATGTTCATGAAGCAGTGTTGCATTGGTGACGATGCCGAGTTTGAACCCCTGTTTGTGAAGTTCGGCGGCAAGCCAATCAAATTGGGGATAGAGAAGCGGTTCACCGCCCCAGAGCATCAGTTCCGGAGTACGGGGAGCAGCCATTTCACGGATCTCGTCAGCCAGTTTCAGCCACAGTTCCACGGGAAGTTCGCACGCTTCAGATGCAAGCATCCCCTTATTCTGCCCGCAGAAAACACAGGCAAGATTGCATCGCCCTGTCAGTTGAAAATGGGCACTGTAAAGTGAAAGTTCTCTATCCATTGTATCGACCATGTTTAAGTTTTTGTCGGACAAGTTGGACGCTCCGCCTATTGCCGCACCAAGGCCATTTTGTCCGACAAGTCCGACTTGTCTGACATGTCCGACCCCTCCGTCCGTCGCAGCCAAAGCCCACCGTACTGTTGACAGGTACTCACGCCACATCTGCTTTTGGGGGAGTCCAGAGGGGTGCGCCCCGCCCCCTCTGGCTTGTCCTCCGAAGCCTTTGGCGAAGGAGGATGCAGCATCGTCGCGGCACTACCTCGCTCTTCTTTTGGTGACTTTTCTTCTCACGTGGAGAAGAAAAGTTACTCGCCGAAGTATTTTTGTTCCATGAGGGTTTTTTCGACGAGACCGATCTGGGTTTTCATCAGCGGGGCGGAGTAGATGGCACGCTTTTCGGCGATGCCGCCTTTTTCCATTGCCTTGCCGAGGAGGTCATTGGCAAGGTAGAGGTCGTCCAGCGTTTCACGGACGTTGAAACGGCCGGGAGAGGTGGGCAGCGGAGGCCAACGGGAGTCGGAGACGTAACTGGATTCGATAGCGTTCATGGCTTCTTCCAGTTCGGGGGTGCTGCCGAGGACTTTACGCAGCTGCACGATGCCGTCGAAAATGGAGCGGCATACGGGGTCGAGGATGAGGCTGTAACTGGTGTTTGCCCATGCTTTGTAGGTACCGCCGTGCCATGCTGCGCCGTTTTCGATATTGTCGATCAGATCGTTTTTGATGATTTCTTTGGCATTTTTGATCACATCGGCGGGAGTTGAGAGTTCGTAGCCGATGGCTTTTGCCATATCGAGGAGTTCTTTGAAACGCTTGACGGAATCGGGTTCGGGTTCAAAGAAGCGGGCCTGATTGAACTGTTTGACGTAGAAGTATGCGCTGGAGCCGATGTATTCGGCATCTTCGGCGTAGGGCATGATGAAGGAGCCGCTCTGGTCGATACGGGGCTGCCATTTGATGAACATCTCTTTGATTTCGTCCAGACTGACGGGGGTTTCACGGCATCCTTCGGTTGCGCCCATGAGATACCAGAGCATGGGGTTTGCCATGCAGTCGCTGCGGAAGATCATCTGCAAGCCGTTGGGGGCGACGGAAGGATTGGTGAGATACTTGAGATATTCGGGTTTATCTTTGATATACTCTTCGATTTTGAAGAGGTGGTTTTTGTTGCTGTGTCCCTGGACGTCATATTTGAGTCCGGTCGCTTCACGAATCTGCGGGAAGGAGAGGAAGAAGCTGTCGGCATCCATGATCAGGCTCTTGAACCCGGCTTCCTTGTAGAGTTCGGGGAGGTGTCCGGCCCATCCGCATTCGGGGTTCCAGCCGGTTTCCGGGCGTACGCCGGTATATTTTTCCCACGCATCGATACCGCGTTTGAGGGTGGAGAGGGCGACTTCGGCGGGGATGTTTGCCAGCATGACGTGGATGAAGGGGGAGCCGATGGGTTCGACTTTTCCTTCTGCGATCAGGGATTTGAGCAGAGCGAGGACGGCGGGAGCTTCCTGCGCCATGACTTCCAGCGTTCTGCCGGATGCTTCAAAAGCGATTTTGTATTCTCCGTCCCGAACCATTTCAAAGAGCGGACGGTAGCAGTTTTCGCACACCCATGCGCGACGTGCGGGGTCGAGCTGGGAGTACTGGATGTTGCCGTGAGGCATGAAGATGATTTTTCTTGACATGATCATTCTCCTTTGTTTGTTTGTAAAAAGTGTATTAAACTGTTTTTCAGATTTTCGGCAGAGGTGAAAACTTCGGCGTTCCAGCCGTACTTTTGAGCCGCTTCGATCAGATCGGCGCGGTCATCGGTGTAGAGCAGCGGCTTGCCGAACCGCGCTTCGTACGCCTGAAACATTTTGATATCGGGCTTGTAAACGCCGGTGTCAAAACTGTAAATGCCGGTGTAGTCCGCCATGCGCGGGAAGAGGTCATAACTCCGTTTGAGGTGGAGCGTTGAAATATCCGAGAGGTACGCCGGGGCGATGCCCATTGCGGGGAACTCCTCAAAGAGCTGTTCCATTCCGTCCACGGGGGCGGCAAGCAGATCGTCAAATGCTTTCCGCAGTTCCTGCCGGGAAAATGCGGCGGCTTCGGGTATGGCGGAAAGACGGTCGAAAAAGGCTTCGCCGGAGATTTTTCCGAATTCAAAATCCCGCAGTTTCTCCTTGAATTGCGCCACCATCGGACTGTCTGTGGAAACGCCGAACCTGCCGAAAACTTCGGCATGATTGAGTTTGACGCAGACATTTCCGATGTCGAGAGCAATGTAATTCATAAAAGTACCTTACAGATTTTTGATGAAATCCAGACTGCGTTTCATGCCGTCTTTGACATCTTCAACGACTTCGTATTCGATCATAGCGGGGCCGTCATAGCCTTTAAGATCGTTCCAGAGACGTTTCCAATCGAGTCTTCCTTCCCCGCAGGCGGCAGGGGCTTCGCCCCCCGGAACATCCTTGAAATCCTTGAGGTGCATATACGGAATGATCTCCTTGAACTCCTTGTAGAATTCCCCCGGAGCAGGCATTCCGACTCCGGAAAGGTTGGCGGGGTCGTAAGTCATGGAAACACCGGTTGCGGCGATCTTCTTCCACATATCGACACGGGTGGAGGGACTGTGGAAGTGAAGCAGTGCGCCGTTCTCCATGCAAGTCACGCCGCCGTGGGTCTCCACGCAGAGGGTGACACCCTTGGGGGCGGCATGATCGTTGACCTCTTTCAGCGCGGCAATCATCTTGTCGAAACGTTCTCCGTAAACCAGACTGTCGGAGGTGAAACCGGCGAAAATCCGCAGATATTTCAGCCCCAGTTTGGCGGCGATATCGATGACTGCTTTGACCTTGGTGATCTGTTCAGCGACGTCATCACCGGTAAAATCATTACCGGTACAGCCGCATTCCAGTTTTACGCCGTATTGGGCAAAGAGTTTCTTCACGTTTTCGATCTCTTCGTCGGAAGAACCGACCTGAAGAGCATCTTTGTCATAATTGGCAATGGAAAATTCCAGAAGTTCAAGCCCCAGTTCCCGGGTCATAGCCAACTGGCTTTCGAGGGACTCTTCCCGGAGTCCCCATGCGGCAAGACCGTAACGCATCAGCAGTTCCTCCAGTCAAAGAGGATCTTGAAGCATTCGGGTCCTTTTTCGGACTGATAGGCAAAGGCTTCTTTGGCTTTTCCGGCTTCCCAGACTTCAAAGGGCAAGTGACTGGTATCGACTTTGCCTTCGCTCATCCACTGGATGATCTGCCATTTTGTGCGCCATTTGAGGGCACAGGTCATGGAGAAGTTGGCGTTCTTGACGAACCAGCGGTGATAGTGGTCGAAAATAAGTTTTTCGGGATAATCGCCGTTAAGGTGGATGTAACCGGGTTCATCGTCATCGGTCCAGCCGCCGTCTTTGATGTAGTTGTTGAGCAGTCCGGGGACCTCGGGGTTGCCGGAACATTCGATGATCTTATCCGCTTTTTTGCCGTTGGTGATCTCCAGAAGTTTTGCAATTCCGGCGGCATCGGGCGTGATGACGAAATCGGCGTAGTGACGGGCGATCTCCTGACGGTAGGGGTGGGGTTCCACGGCGATGACGGTGGCTTTGGGGGCGAGGATCTTAATGCAGATCATCGCACCGATACCATTCATACCGGCACCGAAAACGCAGATGTTGCCCTGCCAGTCGGCAGTGAGGCCGAGCCGTTCCACACCTTTGAGGGAAACACCGAAAAGATAGGCAAGCACGGCATCGGTATCTGAAACGTTGTCGGGGATCTTCACGAGGGGGTCGCCCGCGCCGTTGGCGTTATCGGAGTCTTTGTGGCAAATGAGGGTGCCGCCGCCCCATGCGGCGCAGCAGTCCATGTATTTGCGGCATTCGTTGATCATCACCCGGTCGCCCTTTTTAAATCCGGGGGCGTAGGAGCCTTCTTCCAGCACGATGCCGATGTTTTCATAACCGGGAACAAGGGGGAAGTAGCACTGTTCGGGGTGCTGCATGCCATGATAGGTTTTCATATCCGTTCCGGTGCTGATGGCACTGAAAACGGTTTGGCAGACGACGGTATCTTCCCGTTTGGGGGTGAGGGTAACATCACGGAACGCCGCTTCGCCGGGACGTTCGATCACGGTTGCTTTGGTTTTGACAAGAGACATTTTCCACTTCCTTTGCGTTATAAAGAGTTATGGTATGGGTATATAATAACCCTTTTTTTTCAGAAAAACAAGAAGAAAAAAGTGAAAAATCGAAAAATATCAGAAATTTTAGCCGTCAGATATGGTTTTATCAAGGGATATATATTTTCAGAATATGGTTTTATAAATCAAGATGCTGTTGATGGACGATATAAGGCATCCTAAAACTTTTACCGGTTAAAGTGTTTTTTCCTTGAAAAAAGAAAAAACGGATTTATATTATATAACAAATCACTTTGCCATCGTGGGCATAATTTATAAATTCAGGAGTTTGCTATGGAAAAATTGAACCGTAAACAACCGTTGGACCGTCCCGTAAAAGTATTGCAGTTCGGAGAGGGGAACTTCCTCCGCGCCTTCGTGGACTGGATGATCGACCGGATGAATAAAAACAACTGTTTCAACGGAGCAGTCCGCATCATCCAGCCGCTGGAACAGGGCATGGGCGACATGATCAATGCCCAGGGAGGACTCTACCATGTGATCCGCCGCGGCGTGGAAAACGGTAAGCAGGTGGAAAATATCGACCTCGTCGAATGTGTCGAAAGCTGCGTCAACGCTGTAACGGAACGGGAAAAGATGATCGAAAGCGCACTTCTGCCGGAGTTGCGTTTCGTTTTCTCCAACACCACCGAAGCCGGTATCGAATACCGTCCCGATGCAGATACGTTCCCCGCCAAAGTCGCCGAAATCGTCACCGCACGCTGCAAAGCGGGTCTGCCCGGACTGATTTTCATTCCCTGCGAACTCATTGAACACAACGGCAAAAAACTCAAAGAGTGTACGCTGAAATACATCACAGATGCCGCCGTCCGCGAATATGTGGAAAAAGAGTGCATCTTCTGCAGTACACTCGTTGACCGTATCGTAGCCGGTTATCCCCGCAATGAAGCCGAAAGTTACTGGGAAAAACTCGGCGTCCGGGATGATCTTCTCGCCTGCTGTGAACCTTTCTTCTTCTTCGTGATCGAAGCCCCCGAACAGGTCGCCGCCGAACTTCCCGCTGACAAAGCGGGCGTCAACGTGGTCTTTGTGGACGATCAGACCCTCTACCGCACCCGCAAAGTGCGTTTCCTCAACGGGGCGCATACCGCCAGCGTACTGGGCGCACACATGGCAGGCTTCACCTATGTCGATGAAATGGTCCGGGATGAGAAGTTCGGGACTTTCCTGCGCAACGTTCTTTTCAAGGAGGTCATGCCCACCGTGCCGCTCCCCGAAGCCGAAAAACAGGAGTATGCCGCCAGCGTGCTGGAACGTTTCGCCAACCCCTACGCCAACCACCGTCTGCTCTCGATTGCTCTGAATTCCACTTCCAAGTGGAAAGTCCGGGTGCTGCCTTCGCTGCTCGATTATCTCAAGATCAAAGGCGAACTGCCGGAGTGTCTGACGCAATCCATGGCATATCTGATCGACTTCTACCGTACCTGTGAAATTCAGGACTCCCCGGCGGTGGTGGAATTTTTCGCCGGAAAACCCTCCACCGAAGAGATCCTCGGCAATACCGAACTCTGGGGCATGGATCTCAATACCATTCCCGGATTTACGGAAAAAGTCAAAAGCGGAGTGACAAAATAATGATCATCCACCCGCTCGATAATGTAGAAGTCCGCGAAGACGGTCACAAATACGCACTGAGGGCGATCGCCCCCGGCGAAAAGGTCATCAAATACGGTATGCCCATCGGCGAGACGACTTGCGCAGTCGCCAAAGGGGAACATATCCATACGCACAACATGAAAACCCGTCTTTCAGGACAGTTGGAGTATACCTATACGCCGGACTTCAAAGTACAGGAAACCTCCTGTACCGCAACGTTCATGGGCTACCGCCGTCCCGACGGTCAGGTCGGCATCCGCAACGACATCTGGCTTATTCCGACCGTCGGCTGTGTCAACGGACTTGTCCGCCGTCTTGCCCGTGCCGCCAACGCCATTCCCCTCTGCCACCCCTACGGGTGTTCCCAGATGGGCGAAGACCACGAAACCACCGCCAATCTGCTGGCGGCACTGGCGCACAACCCCAATGCGGGGGGCGTTCTCATTATCGGGCTGGGCTGCGAAAACAACACGCTTGAAAGTTTCAAAAAACGCCTCGGCGATCACTCCAAACTCAACATCCGCTTTCTGGTCTGCCAGGAGGAGGAAGACGAATACGAAAAGGCTCTTGAACTCATCGCCGAACTCAAAGCCGAACGGGTCGATGTCCGTACCGAAATCCCGGTTTCAGAACTGAAAGTCGGGCTGAAATGCGGCGGTTCGGACGGCTTTTCCGGTTTGACGGCAAACCCGCTGGTCGGACGCTTTTCCGACTGGATCACAGCGCAGGGCGGCACGACCGTTCTTACGGAAGTTCCGGAGATGTTCGGAGCGGAAACACTCCTTATGGACCGCTGTATCAGCAGAGAAGTTTTCGATAAATGCGTGGATATGATCAACGGTTTCAAGGCCTACTACGAAAACCACGGACAGGTGGTCTACGAAAACCCCTCGCCCGGAAATAAGGCGGGCGGCATCACCACGCTGGAAGAGAAGTCCCTCGGCTGTGTTCAGAAAGGCGGGATCAGTCCGGTAATGGACGTTCTGCCCTACGGTGAACGGCTGAAAACCAAAGGATTGAACCTCATCACCGGGCCGGGAAATGATATTGTCGCCTGTACCGTACTGGCGGCGGCGGGTTGTCACATGATCCTCTTTACGACCGGGCGCGGCAATCCGATGGGTTCCGTAATTCCGACGGTAAAAGTAGCAACCAATACCGCACTGGCGACCCGCAAGAAGAACTGGATCGACTGGGATGCACAGGCAAAACCGCAGACGGCGGATTTCGCAGCTTATCTGCTGGAAATCGCCAACGGCAAAATGACCTCCAGCGAGAAGTTCGGAGATGTGGAAATAGCCATTTTCAAGGATGGCGTCACGCTGTAAACCGAACCGGCAGAACAAACACACCAAGCCCCCCTGCTTGCCGCACCAAGAGGCTTTTGCTCGCTCAAGGGCTTTTGCTCGACCAAACAGCATCTCTCGCCGCACCAAGGCCATTTTGTCCGACAAGCGGTTTGAACTGCTTTGGCTGCGACAGCGAAAAAATGGACAAAATGGACAATGATGGACTTTATGGACGGGGGTTCTGGTGTGGCAAGATGAGGCTCTTGTATTGCCAGTTAACGTTTCTCGCCGCACCAAGGGACTTTTTGTCCATCCTGTCCATTTTGTCCATCCTGTCCATCCCCTCCGTCAGCCGCAGCCAAGGGCAACCGTACTGCCGACAGGTACTCACGCCATCATCTGCTTTTTGGGGAGTCCAAAGGGGGCACGCCCCCTCTGGCTTGTCCTCCGAAGCCTTTGGCGAAGGAGGATGCAGTAACGTCGCCGCCATTACCCGCCTTTTCTTTGCTTACTTTCTTTTCCTGCTGAAAAGAAAGTAAGTTACATGCAGTGGGCGAGGAGTTCTTCTTTGGTCATGAGGGAGAAGTAGCTTGCGGGGATATCCAGGATGGTGAATGCGCCGGATTTTCCTTCGCGGGCGAGGCGAACCACAGCGCGCGCGTGTGCGACCAGCACATTAGCGGTGGCTTCGGGGTTGCTCCCCCACTGACAGCGGTATTCAGAGAGGGCGGTATTTCCGTTGCCGGTAACTCCGGCAGCGAGAACGATGCCGTCATGCGGGAACCCTTTGTATTTGGCGTCCAGCTCCTCCTGCGAAATGAAGTTCACTGTGGTTTTATAGGGGGCAAAATAGCCGGGCATTTCCAGAATGGTTTTTGTGATGGCTTCTTTATCTGCGCCTTCTTCGAGGACGACAAAACATTCGCGGGTGTGCATATCGCCGGGTTCAAAGACGGGATTTTCGCCGTTGCGTATTTTGTCGATGGCTTCAGGGATGGCGTGAGTAAACTGGCGTGCATCTTTCACGCCGGGGATGGTGCGCAGAGCATCGGAGTGGCCCATGCTCAAGCCGCCTTTCGGACCGAGTCCGTAAAAGCCGTAGGCATGTGCCCCGGGAATAAATGCTCCGGCGATGGCGCGCTGAAGGGAGAAAATGCCGGGGTCCCAGCCGGTGGAAATAACGGCAGTGTGTCCGGCTTTTTGGGCGGCTTCGTCCATGGCGTGGAAATATTCAGGGATGCGGCTGTGGTTGTCAAAACTGTCCACCGTATTGACGTACCGTGCAAATTCGGGTCCCTGTTTCGGGAGGTCATCTTTGGAGCCGCCGCAAAGGATCGCGACATCGGGGCGGAGTTCTTTCATCCATACGTCCGGCTCATTGACAGGGAGAACCGGCACATCGGTAACTGTTTTTTTCACCCGTTCGGGGGAGCGGCTGACGATGCCCGCCAGAACCATATCGGGATTTCTTTTGATAGATTCAACAACGCCGCGGCCAACATTGCCGTAGCCGACGATCATAACACGGATTTTTTCCATAACTGTCCTCTTAAAAGTTATATTTGCTCTTTTAAAATACAGTTATTTCTTTTATTTTTCAAGCGGAAAAACAAATTTTTATTCAGAAAGGTCCTTTTGTTCGCAGGAAAAAAGGCTGAGCTGTATATGATGTTTTTTCTGAAATTCCTGCAGCCGCCGGAGTTTACCGGCACTGAGATTTTTACAGGTAATTACAATTGCATCAAACTCTTTTTTCCGGTAAATGGCGTCCAACCGGCGAAGGGTGCCGAGGACATTAAATCCGTAGACGTTCAATCCGTTCAGGGCGGGATTGTCGTCAATGATGCCCACGATGTGCAGATTTTCACTTTGGCTGCTGCAATAGAGCTGACATACGTACATGCGGCATGCCAGACCGCCCCCGTAAATAATAACCCTTTTCAGCGTGGACGTTTTTCCCTGATTGCGTATGGACAAGCGTCGATAACCGAAACTTTCGTAGTAACGCAGCAGGAAACGTTCTCCGGCGATGGAAACAACGATCAGCAAAGTATAAGAGATATAAAAACCGCTGTACTGCCATAATATTTCCGGGGCAAGGTCGAGAAAATAGACACAGACAAAGCAATTCAGGATATAGCCGATCATTCCGGCGATGCACAGCAGACGGACAAGTTTGTAATACTGAATGATTCCCGCCCGGAGCCAGAATGTCCGGTAAATTCCGGAACAGCAGAGAACCACGATAAACGGAGCGGCATGCGTAACCAGCCACCACGGATAATCCGGTACGGGCAGAAGGACATTGAAAAACTGTCTGCACAGCAGAAATGCCACAAAACAGAGACAACTGTCTACGACCGGCAGGAGAGCGGTGAAAACAAAATTCCGGTGCGGCTTCTGAAGACCTTTTATCGCATAGGTCAAGGTGTCATAAAGTTCGATACTTGAATAACGTATCATCACAAAAAATATGATAAGAAACAGAACAAAGATCAACGTGGGCAAGCTGGATTCGAGGAAGGTACACGCCATAGCCAGCAGCGAGATTCCCAGCGAGAGGCTGTAAATAACAAAAGCGGTTTTCCGGGCAGTACCGGTTTCTTTGAGGATGCGGTGATGCAGATGGTCGTGATCGCCGTCCATTACTTTTCCTTCTGAAACTTTATAGATATATTTCCTGAAAAACCGCCGCCACACAGCAAGGAAAACATCGAACATCGGCACACCGATCGCCGCCAGCGGGATCAGAAGAGAGGTCATCGTTACCGATTTTGTGGAATATTGCATACTGATATAGGCAAAGAACAGTCCGAGGAACATACTTCCCGTATCCCCCATAAAAATACGGGCGGGGGAGAAGTTGAAACGCAAAAACCCCAGACAACTTGCGCTGAAAATCAACAAAATCAGCACCATTGCGGCCGAACCGTCGGCAAGCAGAGTCCATATCGCCAGCAGCAGGGAAGAGATCGCACCCAGCCCGGCGGCGATACCATCCACGCCGTCGATCAGATTAAAGGCGTTGATGATCATAACGCACCAGAAAACGGTAATACCGAGAGCCGCTGCCGATGATAATCCGTACCCCAGAATATTTGTTATGCCTCCGCCATTCCGGAAGATAAGGACGCCGACAGCGATTTGAGCAAACAGTTTAATGATGCTCCGCAATTCGTAACGGTCATCAATCAATCCGACAACAAAGATAATTCCGGCGGGCAGCAGAAAATTGTGCAGAAAATGCACGGTTGTCTTATAAAGTTCCGGATTACTGTCCCGAAACATCACGGATTGCAGGAAAACAGTCACAAAAAAAGCGATCCAGATCGCGACACCGCCGCCGCGCGGAACGGGTTTTTCGTGCTGATGGCGTCCCCGCGGGATGTCGATGTAACCCAACAACGGCAGAATGGAGATCGCCACATACGTCAAACCGAGCGAAATCGCCAGAGCCAATGCCGGATAAGGCAGAAAAAGAGTACAACTTTTCAGAATAGAATCAAACATACAACAACTCCTGTTTATTGTGTCCTATTAAGTTACATCCCCAAAGCCAAAATTGCAAACTTTATTTCTGTTTTTCCGGAATAATCTGCATCTGATCGATGGTCACATCACCGGAGACGACCGGCAGAAAAATAAAGGATCTCATCTCTTCCGGCAGCATATCTGCAGTTATTTTGCCGTGGATCTTACAGAGTTTCCCCGGGGGAATGTCAACGGTAAGTGTTCTGAAAACATGATGTTTCTTTTTTGTCGGCAGCCAGCCTCTGAAATACAGAACAAACCGGCTGTTTTTCTCCCCTTCGCCCCGGATGAAGAAAGAGTAAGAGTAATCGCCTTTCGGGAAATACGGACTTACTGACACGGCATTTTTTTTCGGCGGTCTGCCATCCATCCGGAGCGAATATTTTCCGGCGATGGGATTTTGAGCAGAAAGGTACATGTGCGCGGGGTTGACATTATTCCACCAACCGACATCCAGCCACCAGGCAGAGGGATAAAGCCAGTTTGACTTCAAATAGACATCCAGTTTTGATTTTTGGAGATGTTTTATCCAATTCTCCAACTCTTTGTCTTTTTTAGCGGCTTCAAAACCTCCGTTTTTGTAAATATTTTCACGGGGGAGCGGCGGGACGGGCTGTTTCCATTCTTCGATATCGGGGCGTGCGGGAGTAAAGCGGAAAAGGGCCAATTCCTCTTTTTTCTGCCGCCGGATAAAACGGCGTTCAACAAGTTCCAACGTGCCGGTATCGGGGGGGAGTTTCAAATTTTCGACTGTCGGGAAAGGCGTCTTGCGGCGAACTTCCCAGAAGAAGTAGCAGGTACTCAAATGATTTTTTTTGAGGACAAGCTGTTGTGATAACTGTTCCTTTGCGGAGATTTCTTTTGAGCGGTAGACTTTCTGTATTCTGCTGAAATCATAATCACCGTAATAAGCGATCAGCCGTTCTCTGAAATTGGTAATGACACAAGCATCCGGTTCCCGTATTTGTTTGAAAGTCTGACAAATTTCCGGGATTGCCCGCCAGTATGGATTGAACCGCAAGGATTTGCAGAAACAGGCAATACCGATTCCGATGACGAAAAAATAGGGAATGAATTTGCAGAAAAAACGCCAACGCCGATTTAACGGCGTATGAGTTTTCCGCAAGATCCAACGTGCCAGCGGCTCCATTTTGAAACTCGCCCACACGGTAAAGAGGACGGCGGGGTAAATCAGAATGGAGGCGTAACGGGCAGAAATCAGCACTTCGTGGCAGATGATCCGCCATGCGATCATGAACAGAACGGACGGCAGCAGAAGCCAGAAGAAAGTGCGGCGTTTTTTGGGTCG
Organism: Lentisphaeria bacterium; assembly: GCA_017466125.1. Classification (GTDB taxonomy): domain Bacteria; phylum Verrucomicrobiota; class Lentisphaeria; order Victivallales; family Victivallaceae; genus Victivallis. Next base: position 30,857 of record JAFTUS010000091.1, read on the forward strand.
GAAAAAGAGGAGCATCACCAAACCGACGATCACGCCGACGGCGAATGCCTCAAAGGTGACAGAAGGTATTTTCTGGAAGAGGACATTGCTCATAATTTGACCCTCCACTGCGGAAATACTTTATTCCATTTTCCGGCAAAATACCTGCCGCATGATTCGGTGAGGAAATCATTTGTCCCCATTGTTGAAGAGAGCAGAAAAACTGTGATGATGAGGGTTGCGAAAAAAGCGATGCCGTTTGCGGCGGCTTTGCGCCATGAGATCCGTTTCATGACGGCGAGCAGAAAGAGGATGAAAATAACGAGCGGGAAAAGTTCCAGAGTTTCAAACCGGGAGAGAGCGGAGGCGGCGCAGGGGATAGCAGCAACAGCCCACCAATACCACTTTTTCCGCCGGATCGCAATACAGGCAAACCAGATGGAGCATCCGGCAAAAAAGAGATAGAAGATATCGCGCTGGATTTCGGTACCGATTTCATTGACCGACGGGTGCAGAGCGAACAGAAGGGCGGCGGCGACGGCGATTTTCTTATTTTGCGTAACTTCGTAAGCGATTCCGAAAGCGACAACCGCCAGGGCTGCGCCAAGAACAAACGCCCAAACGAACCCGGCAGTCGTCGCCGAGACGCCGAAAACCATAAAAGACTTGATCAAAAACAAAGGCAACGGCGGCAGCCATCCGGTTCCCGGGAAACATTGTATAGCCGCCTCATAACTCCCCAGCTCATGCCATTTCTGGATAATAGCGACATAAAGACACCCATCCGTGGAAACCAGAGGTTCCAAAGAAAAGAAAAAAATCTTCAGCAGCAAACTGAAAATGAAGATAAGGGAGAGCAGCAGAGCGGAGCTGTATTTTTTGATTTGCATTATTTTTTTATAAACTCAAACTCGATGGTATTCTTGAGGGCTTCCTCCATGGAATAAGGGGGGACGAAGCCGGAGTTTTGCATTTTTGCAGAACTGAAAACTGTTTGAGCGCAGAACTTTTTCACTCTGATTGCGCTGATGGGAAAATTTCTTCTGGTAATAAAAGCGAGGATATCGAAACAATATCCGCCGCAAAGTCCGATCCAGTAGGGCAGAGAAACGGGGGGGAATTTTTTACCGAGAGCTTTTTCAAAACCAGCGACGAGGTCGTGCATATCGTAATCGGGTTTATCGATATAGTTATAGACGGAACATGCGGCTTGATTTTCTTCGATATTCCATTTCAGAAAAGCGACAATATTGCCTACGTAAGCCATGGATTTTTTATTTTTTCCGTTGCCGACCATAAGGAAACGTCCGGAGGAAAGCTGTTTGAAAAGGTTATAAACATTGCCTCGATTTCTTTCGCCGAATATAACGGTGGGTCGGACGACATGGAGTTTGTTATCGGGAGATAGCTGCTGCCATTTTTCGTAGACGGCTTCGGCGAGCAATTTGGTTCTGCCGTATTCGTTGAAGGGATGTTTGGGGGCTTCTTCGTCATATTCCCACTTCGGGAAGCCGTAAACGGCGACGGAAGAGGTAAATACGATATGGTGGATGTTCAATTCGGAAGCGATTTTGCAAACATGTTCTGCGCCTTCGACATTGGTGGTGGTATAAAGGGAGAGCGGTCGAACATCGTCCCTGTGAGCGGCGGCGAGATTAACGATGCAATCGTGTCCGGGCATTACGGAACGCAGATCCTCATCGGAACAGACGTCACATTTTTTCCACAACTGCGGATACTTCTGACTTTCAGCGATATCGCCGATCGTGACCTGATGTTCCGCAAGTAAAATCTCCGTCAAGCGGGTACCAACAAACCCGCTTCCGCCCAAAAGTAAAATTTTCATATCGTGTTATCCTCTTTTATTTCAAAAATTTCAAAACTGCTCTGAATGCATAACAGGCAAAATAAAATAAAGATTTTCCAATAGACAACTTTAATTCATTCCGATATATATTCCAAGTCCATTTAAATACAACAAACTTATTTCCGGAAGTACTGCCTTTTTGTTCCCGGTAGATTGCTTCACAGGAACAAGTATTTTCTGCAATCCAGCCTCCTGCCAAAATTTCCATCCACATGACATAATCTTCGTGGTGGATCTTCTTTTGAAAGACCTTTCCCACTTTTTGAATATCATATACTCCAGTAAGATTTCCAATACAATTACCTTGTAATAAAGTGTGATAGGATACCTTGGACGGAGATTTTACAACCCTATTGTTCCGTTTACCCTCTTCTGTCATTTTCTCGTAGTAAGAAAAAACCACAGCTGTTTTTTCGTGTTCGAACAATGGCAATTGTTTTTCCAATTTAGACGGCAACCACATGTCGTCACAATCAAGAAACGCAATAAATCTCCCCTGTGCGTTTTCAATGCCAATATTTCTCGGTACAGTTGGAGAACCAGAGGCTTTTTCTGTGCAAAAGGATCTGATTCTGGGGTCTTTTTTTGAAAAACTGCGAATAATATCGACAGAAGCATCCGTTGAACCGTCATCAACAATAATCAATTCCCAATCAGTATAGGTTTGAGCGATCACCGATTCAATGGCGCCCGCAAGATACTTTTCACCGTTATGACACGGCATGATGATAGAAAAACAACTCATTTTATGTTACGTTAATGATTTTATTTTGATAAGCAACAAAACTATGTTGTTTGCAACAGAATATGAAATACCACCAATAACAAGCAATATTCTTTTCCATAACGGAATTTCTTTTACTTTTAAAACCCTTTGATAATTTTCTTTTGAACATAGTTTTTCAAACTCTTTAGCAGGTAAACCAGAAAACTTCAATGCGGCAAATAACATTTGAGATTTCAATGCGTAGTTAAATTCAGGAAAACCTTCAATGGACATGTTGTCTGTAAGTTCAATTAACTTTACCAGTTGATTTAAATTTTTCTTAGAAAATTTTTGCGTTATAGAGTTGCTGTTGCCACGAAAATAGTGATAATATACATCTGGACAAAAAGCAATTGATGAACATTTCGGCAATATCTGAGAATTTCGCAATAAATCTTCAAACATAATGATTTCATGCGGAATTTGTAAATTTGCATCCAACACATACTCTCGTTTATATAGTTTAGTCCATAAACTATTAAAATTCCCTACGAAATTCAACTTTATATATTCTGAAATATTCTCTGTTGTTTTCACTTCCCCGATGTATGTTTTTCCGGAAGATGCTTCATAAGCGATAGAACAACAAACAACATCAGCATCTGTTTCAATCGCTTTATTATACATTGTTTCATACAAATTCAAGTCCACCCAATCATCGGAATCACAATGAATAATATAATTGCCATTCGCATGAGCAAGAGCTGTTTGGCGTGCAGCAACCAATCCTTGATTTTCTTTATGATGAATGATTTTTGTCTGCGCTTTACGATGGGGATATTCGCTTAATACTCTTTCTAAGATCTCAATACTTTTATCCTTGGTACAGTCGTTTACAAAGATAAACTCAATATCCTCTTTCATTGTTTGTTCAAACAAAGAACGAGCGCAACGCTCGATGTACTTTTCTACACCGTATACCGGGATACAGACTGAAACAAAAGTCTCTTGTAGAGCACTCTCAGAATCTCTTTCCATACAAACAATCCCTTTTTAAAACAAAAATCTCATTTTATTTTGTCATAACAAATTTCTTTGTTTTCCAATATTTCTTCCGTAATTTCGTAATATCGATCTTCTACAGAAGTAAACTCTCCCCATAAAATATTTTCATATTTCCACATAACTTGCCTATAATTGATACTCATACGCATCATATATAAAAAACAGAAAATAAAAAACAGCAATTTCAAACAAGAGTTTCGTGATTCCTTTATGACATTTTTGAATAACATCGGCAACAGTATTAATATTGCTGGAAAAAACAACATAAATAATCTTGTTTGAAGTTCACCCAAGGAATTCAAAAAACAAAATAAAAACAGTGCCAATGAAAAGATATTAAAAAAAATAGCAAAATACACTTCTTGACAATTCAACTTTCGGGAGAAATTCAGCAAAACACAAAAAACAACAATCAAAAACAAAAACAATCCCCATTGCGGAGAATAAGTTCTGGAAAAAATTTCTGTATGCAACAAGTAGTTAAAATTGTCCAATGACGAAACAACGCTTCGCAAAATAAAATCAAATGGAGAACACCTAAAGATGTAACTTACAGCCCCACCTATCAACATGGTCCAATACAATTTCAAATTATACAGACGATTGCTAAAAAAATACACAAAAATGAACAAAAGTGCGCTGATATGAAAAAGGCAAGCAACAAATATGATAAAAAAATAGCACCATTTTTTTTGCTGTTTTATTAGATTTATGAAACAGAAACAGATCATCCAAGCTAAACCACTCCGAACAACTCCTGTACTCATCAACAACAGAACACAACTACAAAAAAAACCCCAAGATAAAGCATGATATCTTGAAAACTTCTGAAAAATAAAACGCAACAACAACAACATTATTGTAGTAGCAACAATCTCTACAACAAGATAATTTTCTGTAAAAAATCGTACTATGTAATTTAACAAACACCAACCCGGTTCAAACTTTGATAGCGACACACTGTTTTGAGTTAGATTATCAAAATAATCTTTATAATTCCGCCAATCACAAAACGTATAGTTCCTCATTCCCCAAAACAGAAAAAATACAATCGGACAAACTTCCGCAATTACTCTTTTCACAATTAGCTTCGTTGCATTATATTCCACTACAAAAAAGGTCAAATATAAGGTAGTTACAATAAAATAAGGTAGAAAATAATAACTCATTTAATTTTAATAATTTCCTATATTAGACAAAAAGCAGTCATCGTAGCAAAGTATGCGATTTGTAACAAAAATACCCAAACGCGGCCATTTTAAAATTTATACAAGCCAGTAAAAATAAAATCTTTGTTTTAAAAGAAATTCCTTTTGCAACCAAAGACTTTATCTTGATACTTAAAGGTTCACTATGCCAATAATTATAATAAAATTTCCGCACAAACTTATCTGATTCTTCATAATAACAATCAATACTTCTATGAAAAAGTAGCTGTTTAAAAAGAAACAACAAGTCTTTTTGTGTTTCAGAAAGTTGCGACTCCAATATTTTGCTAATCAAAAGTAATTGTTCAAAATGTTTTCGTGAAAATTTTACAGTCAAAGAGCTTTGGTTTAAACAGTTATAAAAATAAAAAACATCTGATACAAAAGCTATATTTTTACATTTCAATAGCATTTGGATATTACGTAAAAGATCTTCCCCCATCCAAATATTATCAGGACAATTTATTGAAGAATCCAAAGCGATTTCTCTTTTGTAAAGTTTAGTCCACAGGCTATTGATATGTAAATAAAAATTCTTTTTAATATATTCAGCAACAGTATTTGCAATTTGCGGATGAACAATGTTTGTTTTTTCAGCACCAAAAAGCTGCATGTATGAACAGCAAACCATATCCGCATCGGTTTCTATGGCTTTGTTGTACATGGTTTCGTACATGTTCAAATCGACCCAGTCATCGGGGTCGCAGTGGATGATGTAATTTCCGGTACATGCTGCAACGGCGTGGTTTCTTGCTGCGCCTACTCCTTGATTGACTTCGTGACGGATGATTTTTACCTGCTCTTGGCGGTGTGGATATTCCTCCAAAACTTTCTGCATGATTTCAATGCTGTTGTCAGGCGAACAATCATCGACAAAAACGTATTCCATCGAATCAAGAGTTTGTTCAAACAACGAGCGGGCGCAGCGCTCGATATATTTTTCTACACCGTATACCGGGATGCAGACTGATACTTTTACTCTGTTACTGTTTGTCATGATCAACCTTTAAACTGTTCCCTAAAAGTTGTTGTGAATGCTCGCGGAACTTCGCAAGCTTTTCATTCACGGCTGTATAATCTATGGGATCGTAATTTTCAACATCTTCAACCAAACGATGCTCCAACCCTAATTTATTCAAAAGAGACCGCAAGCGGTTTTCTCCCTTTTGTCCCGTCGAAATAAAATAAAAATTCTTGTTAAAAATTACGGAAAACGCAGTTCCGTGAAACGAAGTTGTAATAACATATTCAGCATCCCGGAAAAGTTTTACAAAATCATCAGGTCCTTGCGGATGTAAAAAATGATCAGCCGCAATATACCGGAATTCAAAAGGAGAAATCACCTTGATTTTTATTCTTTGCTGCAAAGCAAAACGTTTTGCTATTCGCAAAACTTCCGGCGTATAATACATCATATACACCAGAATATATTTTCCCTCAGTGTTATATTTACTTTGTTCCGCAACCTGTTGCCATAAATTCGGCTCAACCAAAAAAGTCGGATCTGCGACTAATTCAGAAAAAACACCTAAATTCAACAAATGCTCTTTCAATGATTCTTCCCGTACAAATACAGTCTGAAATAATTTGAAATCATCTTTGCTTTTCAGTTGTTCTTCTCCCGCCCCGGCACTGGCAGCATAGGCAATCCGCAAAGCATTGGGTTTCGTCTGGAATTTTCCCAAATAAACATCCATTCCTTCCCGTGAAATTCTGGGATTCCACACTTGATCACTGCCCATAACATAAGCATCCAAATCATGTGGGATATCTTCTTTTTTCCAATACACAGCCTCTTTTAAATCGAAGAAACGCTCCCGAAAAAGTCGGAATTTCCAGCAAAAAAGTATTCGGGGTATCAATAGAAATAACCGCCTTAATATAGCCGGAATATAGAATATATACTTCCTTACTCCAGAAAAACTCATTGGCAGTCTCCAAGTAAAAGCATGATATTCCTCTTGCATACTTTTGGGGCAATAATTCAAAATCTCAGTATCATGCCCTAAAGAACGGATATACTCTTTTAAAGCATACGCTTGTAACACGGCCCCATAATTATCTGCCGCATGAAATGTCAAAATACCAACTTTCATTTTTTAATAATTCCCCAAATATTCCGCAAAAAATTATATAGCCAAGGACAACCAATCCTTAACCAAAGCCCCAAACGACTCCTTAAACTTACTGAACAAAATTTCTTTTTTATGCCGTGAAACCCCAATGTCAAAAAAAGAGGCCAAAAATTATTAAGAACCTGCTCTCGAGGAGATAACAAACGCGGATTTCCCGCTTCAACCTCTTCCAATTTTCGTTTTTCAAAAAACAAGGCTTTGGGTAACTCCAAGAAAAACTTTGTCCCTTTGGCAGAATTGCAAAGCACACAAGACATTCCTCTATCGTCATCAGGCATTGTTTCTGATGATTTATACTTCCAAAAATCTCCTATTGTCAAGTCCGAAATCCGCTCGCTATTGGCAAATTCACATTGATAACAGGAGTTTCTAACGGTTGATTTGTTAAATAAATTTATAAAAGAATCAAGACCATAATAAATCCTATGGCAATCATCACTGGTATAAAATTCTACATTGGGCCATTTCCAACTTCTATGTTTATCGCGGAATTTATATGATGTTATCTTGCCATATTTCTTTTCCAAATCTTTGAGATACTCTGAAAAAACCTTGGGCGATGGCACTCCGTGGCAAATCAAATCCACCAACAATAAGTTGGAATAACTTTTTTGCAAAAACAATTTTAATCCTGCAACTTGACAAGGAGTTCCGGAAAACAATACAGAAACACCATTTTCAAGCTCCTGTTTGATTTCCCGATACAGCGTATCGGAAATAAAACTCTGAACATATTTACTGCCACGCAGTTTTGCCAAATCTTCTTCAGTTCGGACTCCGATATGCGTGACATTGAAATTTTCATCAAAAGCAGCACCGTAAACAATACCACCCTGTCTCAATATCTCCAAAGCAAGGATAGAAAAAACTCCTCCCGAACTGCTTTGACGCCGAATAAAATCATCCTTCGCGTACGCCGCATAGACTTCAACTGAAAAATCCGGAGTTTCCAACTCTTTTTTTCTGCCAATAAGACAGACTCTTTTACAAAGTCCGCAGTCGATACATCTATCTGCATCCAGTTGCGGATAATAAAAGCCACGCTCATCCGGAAGCAGAAAAATAGCCTTCTTGGGACAAACATTTGCACAAGCTCCACACCCTGTACAAGCATCCCTGTTTTCTAAAAGCACCAATTCAACAATCCCTTTTCAATATCCCCTGAATTCTTTGTATGCAAAATAGTTTTTCTTTGCAATTCAGCCCTATGCAGAAAATAAAAAGCATGTTCGCCAAAACGCATACTGTGACAAAAAACCAATTACCCAGCAATGAACCGACAAAAAAACGTCGAAGCCCGAACAATGTACCCCCAGACAACAGCAAAACTCCGATAATTCGTAAAATTGCATGGGTAAAATAAAGCCTCAAAGGCAAATCATACATATATTTCAAATACAATATCCGGTAAAACCATGCCACCCCATTCATCAGAAAGACAATAACAGGAACCCACTCTATCGCCCCGCCCGTCAACAAAACGATCAACGACACAATAAATGTTAAAATTATCAAAAAGGAAATAGGTACCTGATAATAACCTATTCTTTCATTTGCCTGTGCCGCAGTCCACAAGGGTCCGCAAACCGCATCAATCAAGTTGGATAAAATAAAAAAAACAACAAACCAGACAAGTTGAGGAGGTAACACATCCCCCAGCCACAATTTTAACAGAAATTCGACATTGAGAAGCAATGGCAGCGCAAAAATCCAAAGCAACAAAAAAGAATACCTTGAAGCAGAAACAGTAAGGTCAAAAAAAGCAGTCCTGTTTTGAGCCCCGTAAGCTTTAACGATCTGAGGATTCAGAGCCATCTGAAAACTACTGACAAATGACATAACTGCACTGCTCAATTTACTTGATAATCCCCACGTCGCATTAAAACCTACATTTCCAAACAGATTTATCAAAATATTAAGACCTTGAGTCCGAAAAACATGAGCTAATGCACCCATGGTACTCCAAGAAAAATAACGCCCCATTACTCCCATTCGTGCTTTGCTGAATTTCTTAGTTAACTTACATTCCGGAAAAGTCCGGTGACAGAATATTCCATAACATCCCGCTATAACTCCAGCTGTCAATGTATAGAAAAAAGAATAGGCAATCAAATGATCGAAATTCAATACCAACAACAGCAAAACACTGCATAAATTCCCCAAGACTTCCACAATGGTTATTTTGGCAAAAAACGCCATTCGCTCAAAAGCTGTAATTGCAGACATATAGGGAACTTGTATCGTTTTGATCACTACCGTAATAATTGCAAATTGATAAGCAGCAAGAGCGGCTGTCATTCTTGCGGGAGGAATAGCCAGCTTATTAGCAACAAACCACAACCCTATTGTCTCGCCCAACAAAACATAAAATACTGCCGCTATACAGAAAAACAATAAACTGATGGAAAAAACCAAACGTACATTATGCTGATTTGCTTTTCCCATTTCATAACAAAGGAAACGATGAACCATACCCGTCAAAGCATTGTTCAACGTCATAAACATCAATACAAAACCAAAGACAAGGTTAAAAATACCGTAATCGTCTACTCCTAAAATTTTCAACAGCAACCGAACAGTATAAAAACTCACCCCCAATGACAGAAGGGTGCGAATATACAAATAAATCGTATTCCTGGCGATGCGTTTTTTGTCGATGTTGTTTATGGAAGCGGTCATTCTGTTATTTTCTTTAATGTTTCTGCTGATACGCTGTAGGCTATGTGGGTGTTCAGCATGGTCAGGTTTATGATTACGGCGTCGTCTTCTCCTTCGCGGCGAAGTACCTGGGTTTGCAGACCCTTTAAAGGGCCTTGCGTGATCTGAACCGTGTCGCCTTTGACGATCTCAGGCTTTACCAAAATCGGGGTTTCTCTTGCCAATTCTTCGCAACGCTGCAACGCACGCAAATCCTCCATTAAACGACCCTCCTGCAACGGATCACGCAGCAATTCCAGCTTTACGATGTGTTTCTCCCGGCGGCGCAGTTCACTGCGCTCCATCTCTCCCGCACTTAAAAAAATATATCCCGGCAGCATCGGTATATACGAAATCACTTTCGTCGAATGATGCATCCGGGCCTTCGGGTACAATGGCAAATATACCGGCAAACCCATCCCCGCTATCGCCGCAGCTACTTTCTTTTCCGTCCTCGGCTTTACATACGCATAACCCCAAAAACGTTCCGGATATTTACAAAGTTCTGTCAAAATCTTAAAATCTTTCCACGCCGCAGCACCGTCACGGGATTAATCCACCCCCGCAACAGTTCACCTGTTTCAAAAAAATTATGTTCGCAGTTCTTACATGAACCCTCCTTAATATACCGTAGTTTCAAGCGTAATGCAATTTTTTAACACACTTTTTCAGAGAAAAAATGAATTTTTACAGATTTATTTTCAGATTTTTTGCAAAATATCACAGTTATGCTATATTAAATGGCAGAAAATTATGTTTTTTTGTAAGGAAATATTTATGCCGATCTACCGCTATCATTGCCCGAAATGCAATTCAGAACAGGAACTCCTGCTGCCGCGTTTCGACTCCCCTGCCGTATGCCCGCAGTGCGGCTCCGCTGAAATGAAAAAACTCCCCAGCCGCTTCGCCGCCGTTACACGCTCCGCTTCCGCCGGATGCTCCATGCAGGATTCATGCCCCTCCGCCGGAGGTCACTGCTGCGGCGGAAATTGCGCCTGCCACGGACATTGAGGTGAAATATGAATAAACAACAACTCCTCGCCGCACTCGAATCAATCGGTATGCGCCCCGGAAGAGGCCTCGGACAAAACTTCCTCCTCGACGGAAATCTGCTGGATTATATCGTCCGCCTCGGCGCACCGCAACCCGGTGAGATCGTCCTCGAAGTCGGCCCCGGTTTCGGCGCACTTACACGGAAATTGATCGCATCCGGCGCAGAAGTCTACGCCGTCGAATTCGACCACCGCATCGCTGAATATCTGCGCAAAAATCTCAACGCTCCCAACTTCCACCTGACCGAAAACGATGCCTGCCGGGTCAACTATCTGGAACTGCTCCCGCAAGATAAACCGTTCCGCGCCATCGCCAATCTTCCTTATTCGATCAGCACCATTTTTATCGCGCGGATGCTGGAACTGCCCAACCCTCCGGCAAGCATGTTCTTCATGCTTCAACGGGAAATGGGCGAACGCCTCGCCGCAGGACCGGGAAACAAAAATTACGGCGCACTCTCCGCACGCACCCAACTCAAATATGATGTGAAATTGGAGAAAATCGTTCCGCCGGAAGTGTTCTGCCCCCCGCCGGAAGTCGATTCCGCAATCGTCTCTTTCCGCCGTCATGACCGCTATGCCGCCGAAACAGAGATGTGCCGCCTCTTCCCCGGTGTCGTCAAAACGGCTTTTGCGCAGCGGCGCAAACAGATGGGGAAAGTCCTCGGCAGCAATTACGGCAAAGAAAAAGTCCTCGCCGCAATGGAAAAGTGCGGCATCTCCCCGGAAGTCCGTCCCGACCGGCTGACCGTGGAAGACTTCGCCCGCCTCACCCGTGCGATTTTCGCCCTCGAAAAATAATACAACAATACTGCCCGAAAGACAAATTTATCTTTCGGGCAGCATCTTTCAAACTCAGTTCCCCTCCCGGAGAACTGCTGCTCTGCTCAGTTTGCCGTTATTTTATTGAAGAATTCCATTTTCTCCATAAAGCGGGCGTGCATCTCTGCGTTTGGCTCATAGCGTTTGAGTTCGGCGGAATTCTTGACGACTTTGCGGGCTTCGGCAAGGTCGGCGATTTCGCCGCAGGCGATCGCCTGTGTCAGCAGATTGCCGGTGGCGGTCGCTTCGACCGGACCGGTGATGACCGGGATATTCAGTGCATCAGCAGTCAACTGCATCAGCAGAGCGGCTTTCGTTCCGCCGCCGACGATGTTGAGGCAATCGTATTTCACATGGAGCAATTTCTCAAGCGTATGGAGTTTGTTGCAGAAATAAAGTGCCAGTGAGTCGTAAATGGCACGGGCAATTTCGCCGTCGGAGAGGTCTCCGCCCTGCCCGGTTGTGCGGCAGAGTTCAACGATGCGTCCGGGCATGTCTCCGGGAGGCAGCAGCATTGAATGATTGGGGTTGATCAGATATTTGCAAGGTTCGCAGCTCTTTGCCATATCCTCGATGTCGGAGAAAGAGAGGTTTCTGCCCGCTTCGTTCCACACGCGGCGGCTCTCCTGAAAGAGCCAACTGCCCATGATGTTGGTCAGGAAACGGATGGTGTTGTTCAAACCGCCCTCATTGGTGAAGGAGTTTTCAGCGATCGTCTCACTGATCGCAGGGGCGGGGATCTCCGCTCCGAGCAAAGCCCATGTACCGGCACTGATGTACGCCCAGTTGCCCTCTTCGGGGGCGGGTACGGCGGCGACGGCACTGGCAGTATCGTGTGAACCGACTTTGATGATGGGAATGGGGCCGCAGCCGAGTTCTTTCTGCAACTCTCCGCTCAGCGTTCCGCCGAAAGTACAGGGTTCCACGATCGGGGGGAAGACCTCACGGGGCAGTCCGATCGCATCGGTGACTTTCCAGTTCCACCGGCGGCTTTCGGGGTCCAGCAGATTGGTGGTGGAGCAATCGGTGTATTCGCTGGAAAAATCTCCGCCGAGGGCGAGGCCGAGGGCATCGGGGATCATAAGGAAGGTGCTGTCTTTGAAATCCTCCGGAAATTCCCGATAGTGCGCGGCAAGCTGATAAACGGTGTTGAAGGGCATACACTGGATGCCGGTCTCTTTGTAGAGTTCATCCTTGCTGATCTTGACCCACACATCGGTATCGGCTTTGGAAGTGCGGTCATCGCGGTAGTTGTAGGGCCAGCGTTTCGCCTCTCTGTTTTTGTTGTCGAAGAAAACGTAATCCACGCCCCAGGTGTCGATGCCGATCCCGGCGATATCGGGAGTGACTTCAAGGGCTTTGCGCAGCCCCTCTTTGAGTTCGTTCACCAACTGGGGGAAATCCCAGTAAATGGAGTTGCCTTTCTGAACGGGGCCGTTGGCAAAACGGTGGACCTCTTTCAGTTCAAGTTTTCCGGCATCAAGGGTGCCGATGATCGCACGGCCGCTGGATGCGCCGAGGTCGAAAGCAAGAAAATGTTTCATAAAAATACCTCTCTACGTATTTGCTTTTCACTCATCAAAACATAAGGACTTAAATTTCTTTCAGCACAGAAAGATTGTATCTGCCGGCGTAAAATTCCAGAAGACCGTCTTTTGCCGTGATCTCTCTGTTCGTCTGCATTTCCACAAATCTGCCGTTGAAATTTTTGTCTGTCAACTGCAGTTTGCAGCACTCCTCCGCATCGGCGAAAAAGGCGAAAATCATCTTTTTGCCTCCGGAAGAACCCTGCTTGACATAGATGAATTTCTCATCACCGCTTTTTTCGTTCAGCACGCGGAAGGGCGGCACGACTCCGGCTGAAGCGGCAATATCCGCCAGCAGGAGTTCAAAATCGGCATAGTTTTTTCTGAAATAGCAGTTGCCGAAGTAACCGCCCAGATAAATGATCTTTCCTTTTCCGCAGGAAAATTCCGCACAGAGCGGAGAACCTTTGTATTCAGCAAAGACCCGCTGCGGAGCAACACCGGTATCGCACAGAGGCGTGAACCACTGTTCGCAGTCGATGGAGTATTCTCTGTCTCCTGTCAGTTTGAGCGGAGAAGTGAACTGCCGTCTGCCCGCTTCGCAGATGCCGAACTGATTGAGGAAACGCTTCTGCGGATAACGGTAGAACCCCGCCTTGTCAAATGCGCCGCATTCCGATTCCGCCAGCAGAGTGCCGCCGTTGCGGACAAATTCTGCGATTTTTTCTTCGGCACAGGCATCCAGAACGATCGTCCGGGGGAGGATCAGGAGTTTGAATTTACTCAAATTATCCAGATGCCCCGCTTCGACAAAGGTGGAGGGGATGGACTGCTTGACCAGCGCGCGGGAGTAGCCGTCAATGGCTTCGAGCATACGCATTGCGCTGCTCTCCTGCGCCCAGTCCAGATAGTAGCAGTCGGGGGAGAAAAGAACGGCGATCTCCGCTTCATCGGGGCGGTAATTGCTGAAAAGTTCCTGATTGGCCTCCAACAGATCACCGCTGGCGCGCATGGCACGCAGACGGTCCGGAGAGTATTCATCGTTTCCGCCCAGCCCGAAATAACCGGCTTCTCTGCCGAAAATCTCATCGCGCCAGCACCAGAAAAGGATGGTATCCGCACCACAGGCGAGACCGTTCCAGAGCCAACGCTGCTGCTGTTCAGGGTAAACATCCGGAGTGATGTCGAAACCGACCCCGGCACGGCCGCCCTGTACTTCGCTGAGCCAGATATGTTTGCCGTTGGCGGCGGCGTGGACCTTTTCCACCCGGCTGCCGAATGCCGCATCATCGACATTCTGCCACACCGGGAAACTGGAACAGCCGATGCCGTCAAGGGAATTTGCCAAATTCCAGTCGTTGCCGCGGTCGAGGGCGAACAACTCATGATTGCCGACGTAACCGCAGGAGGGCTGTCCGCCGTGGGCGGTCATCACATGCACGGGGTCGATACTGCGCATGATCTCATACCGCCATGCGCCATGCTGATCGGCACGGTCAGTGAGAAAGTTCTGCCACGCCATCAATTCGGTGTAGGGCAGATCGGGGCGTTTGCCGGGCATGACATCTTCCCAGCAGATATACCGTCTGTGCCATGCGTCGTTCAGTCCGTCAAGGGAGCCGTAACGTTTGCAGAGCCAGTTGCGGAACTCCTCAATGGTATGCGGACAGAAGCAGACCGGTTCATCGGCGTGTTCGCCCCAGCGCAGTTCGTTCCACAGATCCCAGCCGTGGAGGTTGGGGCAGTCGGCGTAGTGTCTGCCGAGCGTTTCAAGGAACGCTTTCATCCGCTCCCGCAGACCGGGGTGGTCGGTACAGCCGCCGGGGGTCAGCCCGAAGTTACATTCACAGCGGAGCGTGGAGACGACCTTCTGACCGGCACGGTTCAGCATTTCACAACCGGGGACTTCACGGAAGATCCACTGCGGCTGGATCTCTGCAATGGAAGAAAGCACGACTTGCAGATCGTTTTTGGCGGCGATCTCAACCAGACGGTCGTAATCGCTGAAATCGAAATGCCCGGGGCGGGATTCGACCCACGCCCAGAGGACCCACAACTGAACGGTATTCAATCCGGATGCCCGGATGCGTTTGAAATCGTCCTCCCAATACTCCTGCTCCGGAAACGGGGCCCGATAATATTGAACTCCAATATTCATAAAGCGGCAATTCCTTATCTTAAATGTTCGCTGTATTTGACATACTATACAGAAAAAACAGAAAAAATCCACCCCGGATCGGATTTTTTTGTAAAATATCCTTTTTTTTTACGATCGGCAGGGACAGCAGATGATGCCGCAGATAAAAGTCCGGCGCAGGATTTCCGGCAGTTGCGCCGCCTCTGTCTGAAAAAAGATATAAAATCGCACTGTCCTGACCGTTCTTTACTTGAAAAATCGCTGTTTTTGCTGTATTTTATATCTTGATTATTCAGGAGAACAGATGAATAAAAGCGAAACGTTCAAACAGTTTGCAGAATTCACAGCCTCCGCTGTCTGCGGAGGACGGTGGCTGTTTGTGTTTGCCGGACTTCTCTGTTTCTTCTTCCTTTCCGGCGCAGGCGGACTCTTCCAGACTGCGGCGGACAGAAGCGAAAATCGGATTTGCGCCGCAGAATATCCGGATTCTCCGGAAGAGGCTTTGCGGAGCAATCCTCTCCCCCCCTTGCAGCAGGTCGTGCGTTCGCTCCGTTCCCAGCGGCTGCTTGCGCCTTTCAAACTGCTGCCGTTCACACTGCCGGTTCCGGCTTTTCTGCTGATATTGCCGCTCTTCGTCTCCGTTGCCGTCCTTGCGGGAGCAAGGTGGAACAGGCAATGCGGTTTGCGTACTTCGATCCTTGTGCGGGCAGGTCCCCTGTGTTTTGAAAAAATCTGCACTTTTTTTCAAAACAGCAAACAAAACACAAGGAAATATTATTATGAAAGAGTTTCTGAAAAAGAATTTGGAATCCGTCATCTGCTACGGTTTTTGCGCACTTCTGGTTATCACCGGTTTTTTTGTCTACAAAATGATTTTTTAAGGACAGTGTGCTGAAATGACAGAATTTTTACTCCATTTGCTCTATGCTGTTCTCGGCATTGCCGGACTCTATTACGGAGCTGAATTTTTGGTCAAAGGGGGTGTCTCCATCGCCCGCAGGGCAGGAGTGTCCCCGCTGGTCATCGGGCTGACGCTGGTTGCATTCGCAACGAGCGCACCCGAACTGGTCGTAAGCGTCAGTGCCGCCATCGACGGAAGTTCCGACATCTCTCTCGGCAACGTGGTCGGCTCGAACATCTGCAACATTGCACTTATCCTCGGACTTTGCGCCTGCATCACGCCGATGGTGGTGCAGCGGCAGATTTTGCGGTTCGACTCCCATTTTATGGTGGGCAGTGCCGTTCTGCTGGCGGTCTTTTACCTCTCCGGCAACGGGGTCAACCGGATACAGGCTCTGGTTCTGCTCGCCGGAATGATCGTCTATGTCGTCTGGAACGTCTATGCCTCACGCAAAGAGAACGCCGCCGCTGAAACAGAGAAAACGGAAGAAAAACTTCTTCCGCTGTGGCAATCTCTGCTGCTGATCGTTCTGGCACTGGCTCTGCTGGTTGCCGGGGCAAAGATTTTCCTCCGGAGTGCCGTTTTCTTTGCCGGGAAACTGGGACTTTCGGAAGCGGTGATCGGTTTGACCATCGTAGCGGTCGGAACTTCCCTGCCCGAACTTGCGACTTCTGTGGTCGCCGCCATCAAGGGCGAAGATGATATTGCCATCGGCAATGTGGTCGGATCGAATATTTTCAACATCCTCTGTATCCTCGGGATCACTCCTCTGATCGCCCCGCTGAAAAACGCCGCTCTTGACCCGGTGGATATGGGGGCGATGATCCTTGTTTCAATTCTGCTGGTGCCGATGATGCGCACCGGCTGGAAAATATCACGCAAAGAGGGGGCTGCTCTGCTGATTTTGTACGCAGGCTACATCACCTATCTGCTTTGCACCCACACATAAGTTCAAGGAGAAAAACAAAAAATGGTATCAACGGTATTCAATATTTTCGGCGGTCTTGCCATATTCATCATCGGTATGAATATGATGAGCGATGGTCTGCACAAGGCGGCGGGAGAAAAGATGCGCAACATCCTGCGTCTCTTTTCCGCCAACCGTTTTGTGGCGATCCTTTCGGGAACCGCCGTTACCGCAGTGGTTCAATCTTCCAGTGCCAGTACGGTCATGGTCATCGGCTTTGTCAACGCCGGTCTGCTGACGCTGGTTCAGGCGATGGGGATCATCTTCGGTGCCAATATCGGTACTACCGTTACCGCCCAGTTGGTGGCTTTTGACATCAGCTGGATCATTATGCCGTCAATCTTCCTCGGTATGCTGGCAGGATTTGTTCACAAAGACAATTGGAAAAACTGGGGCGAAACCCTTATGGGGCTTGGTTTTCTCTTTCTCGGCATGGGGATCATGAGCGGGGATTTGAAAGCCCTCTCCGGTTCTCCTGCTTTTATGCAAGCCTTCCAGTGGTTTGACTGCGCCCCCGTCAATGGGAGCATCCCGCTCTTCTCCCTGTTCGGCGCAATTCTGGTCGGTCTGGTCGTGACGTGCATTATCCAGAGCAGTTCGGCGTGTTCCGGTATCGTCATTGCATTGGGTGCAAGCGGCGTGCTGAACCTCTACACGGCAGTTGCGCTTATCCTCGGTTCCAACATCGGAACGACGGTCACTGCACAGTTGGCGGCGATTTCAGCCAACCGGGTCGCAAAACAGACGGCACTGGCTCATACGCTTTTTAATGTAATCGGTGCATTGATCATCTCTCTGACATTCTATCTCCCGTCCGGCGGCGATGCTCCGCTTTTCTTTGAACTGGTGGAATACCTTTCCAAAGACGGTACACTGCCCCGCAAGATCGCCAACGCTCATACGATTTTCAACGTATTTACCACGGTTGTTCTAATTCCGTTCATTCCTCTTCTGGCGAAGATCTGTGAAAAACTCATTCCGGTCAAGAAATCCGCAGAAAGATTTCAGCGGCTCGAAGTCCACTTGCTCGATACTCCTGAAATTGCTCTCACCCAGACCAATACCGCACTGCGCCGGATGCTCACCAAGGCGTGGCGCATGGTTGACTGCGCCCTCAAAACCTACAACAAGAATGATGAGGAAAATCAGAAACTCGTTGCCGAACTGGAAGAGAAAGAAAAGCGTATCGACCTCTATCAGCACGATATTACTGAATATCTCACCAAACTGATGAACAGACCGCTGACGCCCAAACAGTCCATCCGTATCCCGAAACTGCTGCACTGCACCAACGATGCGGAACGCATCGGCGACCATACGGCTCCGATCTGCAAGATGATCGAAGACTTCAGGGCAAAAGGTCACGCCTTGAGCAATGCCGCAGAAGAGGAATTCAACACACTGCATGCGCTGCTGGCACAGCAGGCGAAAATCGTCCTTGCGGTCATGGAGGATGCCACACAGGAATCCCAGACCAAAGCAGCCAAACTCTGGGGCGAGATCTATATGTCCTGCGATATTTATGAGAAAAATCACCTTGCCCGTCTTGAGGCAGGTGCTTGTGATACGACAACGGGTATTTTCTACATCGACCTCTTAACGGAGATCCGCAAGGTCGCCCGCCACTTCTCCAACATCGCGGAACGTGCGTGGGATTGCCAGGGCAAGTAAAGTAAAACCAACATTGAATATAAAGGAATTTTTCTTCATGAAAGCAGTCGTTTCTGTAATCGGGCGCGATGCCGTGGGCATCATCGCCAAAGTCAGTGCCGGATGTGCCGAATACGGAGCCAACATTCTGGATATTTCCCAGACGGTTCTGCATGATTATTTCACCATGATCATGTTTGTGGACATCGAAAAACTCAATCTTCCCTTCAACGATTTCGTTGACCGCATGGCGGAACAGGGCCGCAAAGAGGGGCTTGAAATCCACGTTATGCACGAAGATATCTTTAATTCCATGCACAGGATCTGACCATGTTTGATACAAAAGACATCATCGAAACGATCAGCATGATCCGGGAAGAGTGCCTGGATATCCGCACGATCACCATGGGGATCTCTCTCTACGACTGTCAGAGCGAAGACCCCGACCGTCTCGCCGCCCGGATCTATGACCGCATCATGAGCAAAGCGCAAAATCTGGTCAAAACCGGTGAGGATATTGAGAAAAAATACGGTATTCCCATCATCAACAAACGGGTTTCCGTCACCCCCATCGCATTGATGGCGGGCGGGCTGGATGTGGATGGAGCCGTCAAAATCGCCAAAACCCTCGACCGCGCCGCCCATGAACTCGGCATCAACTTTATCGGCGGTTACAGCGCACTGGTGCAGAAAGGTTTCACCAACGGCAGCCGCACGCTGATCGACTCCATTCCGCAGGCTCTTGCCGAAACGGAGCGGGTCTGCTCCTCCGTCAACGTGGCCAGCACCAAGGCGGGGATCAATATGGATGCCGTCGCCCTCATGGGGCGCATCATCCGCCGGACGGCGGATCTGACGAAAGACCGCCAATCCATCGGCTGTGCCAAACTGGTGGTTTTCGCCAACGTGCCGGACGACAACCCGTTTATGGCGGGAGCGTTCCACGGCATCGGCGAACCTGAAACGGTCATCAACGTCGGTGTTTCCGGCCCCGGAGTGGTGGCGGCGGCGATCCGCCGTCAGGGGGCTTGCAATCTGACGGAGATCGCAGAGACCATCAAACGTACCGCTTTCAAGATCACCCGTGTCGGTCAGTTGGTCGCCCGTGAAGCATCGGAACGGCTGAATGTGCCTTTCGGTATTGTGGACCTGTCGCTGGCTCCGACGCCGGCGGTGGGGGACTCTGTCGCTTACATTCTCGAATCCATGGGGCTTGAAAAATGCGGTTGTCACGGTACGACTGCGGCTCTTGCCATGCTCAATGACGCCGTCAAAAAAGGCGGTGTCATGGCGTCCTCGCACGTGGGCGGACTTTCGGGTGCGTTCATCCCTGTTTCAGAAGATGCGGGCATGATCGAAGCCGCCGCCTGCGGCGCACTGAGTCTGGAGAAACTCGAAGCCATGACCGCTGTCTGTTCGGTGGGACTGGATATGATCGCCATTCCGGGAGACACTTCCGCAGAAGTCATCTCCGGCATCATTGCCGATGAGATCGCGATCGGTGTGGTCAATACCAAAACGACCGCAGTACGCCTGATCCCCGCCGCCGGATGCAATGTCGGCGACATGGTATCTTTCGGCGGACTACTGGGCGAAGCACCGGTCATTCCGGTAAGCAAATACTCCCCCGCAGAGTTCATCGCCCGCGGAGGACGCATCCCCGCTCCCCTGCAAAGTCTCAAGAACTGACACCGGAAGATGTTCCGACAAAAAATCCCGGAGTTTGAGGGACTTGAAAAGTCCGGACTCCGGGATTTTTTATCCGTACAGAGCTTTTGTATCACACGCCGGGTTTGTTCCCCCAGATGACTTTGTGCATTTGAAGCTGCATCCGCACCGGGAGGCGTGAGTCGATGACCCATTGCGCCAACTCCTGCAAATCCACTCTGCCCCATACGGGACTGACCAGCAGATTTGACGTTTTGGAGGGCAGGTCGTACCGTTTGATCACATCGGCGGCAAAGTCGAAATCCGCTTTGGAACTCACCACGAATTTCACTTCATCGTGCGGCAGAAGCAGAGCATAATTTTCATAACAGTTATACTCCGCCATGCCCGAACCGGGCAGTTTGCAGTCGAGGATCTTGCGGACTTCCGGCGGAACGTCATCTATGGGCATGGAACCGTTGGTTTCCAGCAGAACTTCCGAGCCGGTGTCGCAGAGAGCGCGGCACAACGCCGCCCCCGCCGGAGTTGCCAGCGGTTCGCCCCCCGTGACTTCAATCAGACCGACTCCGGTGGAAATATGCCAGTCGGCAAGGGCGGAAAGTTCCCACTCCTCCCCGGCGGAGAAATCCTGTCCGTAGAGGGTATCGCAATAATTGCAGCGCAGATTGCACCCCGCCAGACGGATAAAATTGCAGATCCGTCCGGCATGGGTGGATTCACCTTGCAGACTGGTGAAGTGTTCTATGATCTTAATCTTCAAAATAGGTCACCGCTGAACTGTCGGATTCTCCGATGCGCACCTTCCAGACTTTGATCGGGCCGTTATTCATCTTTTCCCCCATGCGGCGGTAGATGAAGCGGGCGAGATTTTCGCTGGTGGGGTTGATGCTTTCAAAGCCGGGGACATCGTTGAGGAACTTGTGATCCAGTTCGGCAAGAAGTTCATCCAGCCCGGCTTTCAGTTTCTTGAAATCCAGCGCGATGCCGATTTCATCCTGTTCGGCAGAACGCACGGTTACGGTGACTTTGTAGTTATGGCCGTGCAGATTGCAGCAGTCTCCGTTATAGCCGCGCAACTGATGTGCCGCCGAAAAAGAGCGGTCTATTTCGATTTCAAACATGGTTATCCTTTCTTCAATAATTCCATAAGTTGTGCTTTGGTTTGAACTCCGTCCGCCTCGGCGACCGGAGTTCCGTCACGGAAAAGGATCGTGCGCGGTACGCTCATTACATCGAAACGTTCCGCCAGTTTCATATTGGCTTCCACTTCGACCTTGGCGATTTTAAGGTAGGCGGGGGCCTCCGCCGCGAACTCTTCCAGCACTTTGCCGAACAGTTGGCAGGGGCCGCACCACGTCGCCCAGAAATCCACCAGCACCAATCCGCGTTTGATATTTTCGTCAAACGTTTCCGTATCAAGATTTATGATTTTTGTCATACTTACCTCCTCTTTCTTTCTCCTCCGGAACATTGCTGTTCCTCTATACAATATAACACAGAAAAGAAAAAAATAAAGAGTTTACAGGAAAGAAAGTGAAAATTTCCCCTTTTCCCCTTCCCCCCGGACTTATTCAGCCTTTCAACGCGCGCAGATTGTCGCGCAGTTCGGCGGCGCGTTCAAATTCGAGGGCTTCTGCGGCGGCGAGCATCTCTCTGGTGAGTTCTTCGACAAGAGCCTGTGTTTCGGCTTC
Source organism: Lentisphaeria bacterium (assembly GCA_017466125.1). Taxonomy (GTDB): domain Bacteria; phylum Verrucomicrobiota; class Lentisphaeria; order Victivallales; family Victivallaceae; genus Victivallis. The sequence goes on from JAFTUS010000091.1 coordinate 52,928, forward strand.
GGTAAGCCCCATTTTCTGGAAATCAACTTCGCCGTCGGTAAACATATTTTCCGCCAGTTTCGGCATTTTGCGGCTGTTTTTGGGCGGTTTCCCGGCGTTGATCGCCTCTTCGATGGTCTGCATTTTCCCCTTTTGAATGGTTTGGGGAACGATGCCGTGTTCTTTGTTGTAGGCGATTTGCTTTTTGCGGCGCATTTCCGTACCGTCCATCAACAGTTTCATGCTGGGCGTGATGTGGTCGGCGTAAAGAATAACTCTGCCGTCTTTGTTGCGGGCGGCACGCCCTGCGGTCTGAACGAGGGAGCGTTCGGAACGCAGAAAGCCCTCTTTGTCCGCATCGAGAATGGCGACCAGAGCCACTTCGGGCAGGTCGATGCCCTCCCGCAGCAGATTGATGCCGATCACACAGTCGAAATCGCCCTCCCGCAGTTTATTCAAAATCCGTACCCGTTCCAGAGCATCCAGTTCCGAATGGAGATAACTGGCGCGGACACCCAGTTCCGAAAGGTAATCCGACAGCCGTTCCGAACTCTTTTTGGTCAGGGTCGTAACCAATGTACGCTCGCCCCGCGCCGTCGCTTTGCGGATCTCGGCAATGACATCATCGACCTGCCCTTCCAGCGGGCGCACTTCGATAACGGGGTCCAGCAATCCGGTCGGGCGCACGATCAGTTCCACCGGCTTGCCGGAGTGTTCCAGTTCGTATTGTGCCGGAGTGGCGGAAACAAAGATCGTCTGCCCCCGCAACCCCTCAAACTCCTCAAACTTCAACGGACGGTTTTCCAGTGCGGAGGGAAGGCGGAACCCGTGGTCGATCAACACCTGTTTGCGATTGCGGTCGGCACGGTACATCGCCTGAAGCTGCGGCAGCGTCACATGGGATTCATCGACAATGGTAATGAAATCATCGGGGAAGAAGTCGAACAAACAGTAGGGACGCGTCCCGGGACGGCGTTGCGACAGGTGCATGGAGTAGTTCTCGATGCCGCTGCAATAGCCGATCTCTTTCATCATCTCCATATCGTATGTGACCCGCTGATAGAGCCGCTGCGCCTCTACAAGAAGATTATTCTTTTCAAAATACTCCACCCGTTCTTTCATTTCGGCTTCGATGGCGGAGGCGGCCTGATTGATGCGTTCCTGGGGCAGAACGAAATGTTTGGTCGGGAAAAGAATAACGTAGGGCGGATGACTTTTGAGTTTTCCGGAGATCATATCCCGCCGTTCCAGCGATTCGATCTCATCGCCCCAGAAACTGATGCGGATAAAATCATCCCGCTGCGGTTCAAAGACATCGACAATGTCGCCTCTGACGCGGAATTCCCCTTTTTCGGGAGCGGTATCGTTGCGGCTGTACTGGATATCCACCAGACGGCGCAGTATGTCATCCCGGCTGACGGTATCGCCAACGGCGACCCGCACGCAGAGATCGGCGTAATCTTCCGGAGAGCCCAAGCCGTAAATACAGGAGACGCTGGCAACGGCGATCACATCGCGCCGTTCGATCAGACTTGCGGTTGCGGAGAGGCGCAATTTTTCGATGCTCTCATTGATGGAGGCATCTTTGGCAATATAGGTATCGGTCTGCGGAATATAGGATTCCGGCAGATAGTAGTCGTAATAACTGATAAAATATTCGACTGCGTTTTCAGGAAAGAAACTCTTGAATTCGCTGTAAAGCTGGGCGGCAAGCGTCTTATTGTGGCTCAACACCAGCACCGGACGGTCGAGTTCGGCAATGGCATTGGCAAGAGTGAAGGTCTTGCCGGAACCGGTCACGCCCAGAAGGGTCTGGGCGTCAACTCCGCTGCGGATATTTTCCAGCAGTTGACGGATCGCCTCCGGCTGGTCTCCGCCCGGAGCATAAGGCGCATGTAACTTGAAAAGCCCCATTAACGGAAATCATCAAAACGCAGGTCGTCACCGTTGGGATCGAGGAAGAAGATCCCTGCGGCAAGGTCGAGCCATTCCAGCGGATGGATATAGAGATCGCCGGTCACCAGAAGTCCCAGAGAACCGCCGATCTGCCAGTAGTCTCTTGCGCCTTCATGGAAATTGTAGTTGCGCATGGTCGGCAGCGGCACACCGGTACGGGTTTCGGTATATTTTTTCAGCAGACGGGTTCCGTCGATCACGCCCCAGTCCTCTTCACCGACGCTGATGAAGGAGTAGTAGAACCCCTGTTCCTGACCGAGGGCGTACTGACGGTGAAATCCCTTGTAGGCCTTGTAAGCCATACCGACACCGGCACCCACATCGACGGCACGGGTCGCCATGAGGCGGGCTTCCACAACGGGACCAACGCCCAGATTGACCGAAAAGATATCCAATATATCCAGTACGCGGTTGGGGAACCAGAGTACGAGTGCTTCGGCAAGATTGAATTTCTTTTCGGGCGGTGCGGTAAACTCATCGCTCACATTTCCGGCAAAACCGGAAATCGACAAACCGCAGACGAGACTCAAGGTCAAAAAAACTTTTTTCATGATACGGGGAACTCCTTTTTTATTTTCGATTGTATTTATTATAATTTCGGGAAAGCACTGGGAGCGGCAGGGATCGGTTCTTCTGCGGGAACGTCTTCGCCGTCAGCGGTTTCTTCAACAATGGGCTCTTCCACGATCTCAAAGTCGCCGGTCATTTCCGCCTGCTTGAGATCGAGAAGGTTCTGCTGGATACGGTTGGTTTTACGCATTTCCACAAGCAGTTCCGTCATGATGGACTGCAAGCGTTTCATCTGCCCGGTCAGACCGGTCATATTATTTTCGAGCGTCTTGCGGGCAATGCAGAAATTCGCATAAAACTTGGACACCTGAACAACGGTACACATAATAATCAGCCAGGTCAAACCCGCAACGATCCATGCACCGACATTTTCTGTAAGATCAAACATTTTCATTCCTCCAAAAAAAAGCAATACAGTAATATACTGCCAAGAATCCCCTGTTTCAATCTTTTTCCGGGATTTTTTTGCAAAAAAAATCCCTACGGCTTATGGGTAAGAGGCGTGCGGCGGCGCCTTGCGGCCAATCTCTCGGGCAATCTGCGTTGCGACTGCGGTCGCGGACACAAGTCCAGCTCCCTTGTCGCTCCTTGATTGCCCTTCGACCTTGGCTCGCAATGCATCCGCCGTGGTCGAACTGCGGAGGGGTTGTTTGGGGGCGTTTGGCTGCGACAGGGGGGCGACAACGCCGTAATCTGCGCCAAAAGCCGACACCAAGAGACTCTGCTGGCTGCGTTTGAGGGCGACAACGCCGTAATTTGCGCCCAAAGCCGACACCAAGAGACTCTGCTCGCCGCACCAAGGGGCTCTTGGCTTATAGGGC